>JANOGU010000221.1:0-7642 GCA_031406135.1 Rhodobacterales bacterium | reverse complement strand
AGATAAATCGGGCGCAAAAGGCCTTCGCCACGGATTTTCTGATCCAGAAACACCGCCAGCGTCAGGCCGATGATGGTGCAGATCACGATGTAAAGCGTGGCAAAGATCGCAAGGTTGATGATCGCCGTGGTCCAGGCCGACAGGGCGAACAGCTTGGCGTAATTCTCCATCCCGACAAGGTCATAGGATGGCAGCATCTTGCTGTCGGTAAACGACAAATAGACGGTATAGATGATGAAGCCGTAGACGAACACCAATATGGCCGCCAAAGACGGTGACAGGACCAGTTTCGGGATCCAGTCCTGCAGGCGCGTGCGGAAATCCACTGATGCGGATGCGGCCATGACGGTCCTCCCCCCCTGGGGCCCGCCGATGCGGCGGGCAAGAGTTTTCCAAAGAGCTTTGCAAGTTCCAAGCCGCGCAGGGAACTTGCGGGTCGCGGGGGCGGCGTACCGCCCCCCCGGAACACGACAACAGCGCGGCGGCAGCGGCGGCGCCATCGGCGTATTCGCCGTTGAAGGCGGCCGTGATCACGTCATAGGAGGCATTCTTCACCGAGGCCGGCGCGGCATGGCCATGGGCCATCGAGCCGAAGAGCCCGCCGTTGGTGTTGGCTTCGGCCAGGTCGGCCATACCCTTCTTGCCGCAGTCGTCGAAGGCGTCGTTCGGCACGTCGGTGCGCGCGGGGACCGAACCCTTGACCACGTTGAACGCCGACTGGAAGGCCGGGTCCATGATCGCCTTGGCCATCGCCACCTGGGCTTCCTGAGCGGCGGCGTCGGTCTGGCTGAACATGGCGAACTGGTCGGAGTTGAAGGTCACCATGCCCTGGGTGCCGGGGAAGCGGATGCAGACGAAGTCGGTGCCCGGCACCTTGCCCGCCTTCAGGAACTCGCCCTTGGCCCAGTCGCCCATCATCTGCATGCCGGCCTCGCCATTGATCACCATGGCCGAGGCCAGGTTCCAATCGCGGCCCGAGAAGTTGTCGTCGACGTAGGAGCGCAGCTTGATCAGGCGGTTGAAGGCTTCCGCCATCTGCTCGCCGCCGAGCGCGGCGGGATCGAGGTCGATGAAGGCCGCCTTGTAGAAGTCGCCGCCCATGCCCAGCACCACGCCGTCGAACACGGTCGCGTCCTGCCAGGCCTGGCCGCCATGGCCGAGCGGCGTGATGCCGTTCGCTTTCATCGCGTCGAGCACGGCCACCAGCTCTTCCCAGCTTTCGGGCGCCTTGCCGCCGACCGCGTCGAGCGCCGCCTTGTTGATCCAGACCCAGTTGGTCGAGTGGACGTTGACCGGAGCCGCGATCCACTTGCCGTCGCTGGTGGAGAAGGCCTGCAGCGCGGCGGGAACGACCTTGTCCCAGCCCTCGGCAGTTGCCGTGGCGGTCAGGTCGGCCAGTGCCCCTTCGGCAGCCCAGTCAAGGATGTCGAATCCCAGCATTTGCACGGCCGTCGGCGCGTCACCCGCGGTGACGCGCGCACGAACCGCCGTCATCGCCGCCTCGCCGCCGCCGCCCGCGACCGGCATGTCCACCCAGCCGATCGACTTGCTGGCCAGATCGTCCTTCAGCACGCCCAGCGCCGCGGCCTCGCCGCCGGAGGTCCACCAGTGCAGCACCTCCACATCCTCGGCCATGGCCAGCGAGGTGGTCATCACCAGCGCCGCCGCCGCGGTCATCGTCTTTCCAAAAAAGCGCATCACGATCCTCCCGTTTTCTTGCGCATCGGTTGCCCGCGTTATCCGCGGGGTCGTACCCAAGGCGCCCGCGTGCGTCCGATGCGCATCACGAGCGACTTGATCTCCAGAAACTCTTCCAGCCCGTAGCGGCCGATCTCGCGGCCAAGGCCCGATTGCTTCATGCCACCGAAGGTGACTTCCGGGAAGCCGTCCATCCAGGTGTTGGTCCAGATTGTCCCCGCCTGCACCTGCCGGGCGAAGGCCAGACAGGTGTGGATATTCTCGCTCCACACCCCCGCCGACAGGCCGTAGCTCGCTTCATTGGCAAGCCGGATGGCCTCCTCCGGGGTGCGGAAGGAGAGGACGGACAGGACCGGGCCGAACACCTCGTCCTTCGCGATGGCCATGTCCGGCGTGACTCCGGCGATGACGGTAGGCTGAAAAAACTGCGGCCCCAGACCCGGCACCCGCAGCGCCGCCCCGCCCAGGACCACCTCTGCCCCGGCCTTGCGAGCAGCCTGCACGTGGCCATCGATCTTCGCCTGATGCTCCGCCGTGACGATGGCGCCAACCTGGGTTGCAGGGTCCAGCGGATCGCCGAAGGCCACGCGGCGGCTGAGGTCGGCCACACGCGTCGTGAAGTCCGCCGCGATGTCCTCATGCACGATGATCCGGCTGCCCGAGTTGCAGCACTGACCGACGTTGAAATGGATGCCGAAGGTCACCGCATCTGCAGCACTTTCCAGATCGGCGTCGGGGAAGATCACCTGCGGGTTCTTGCCGCCCAGTTCCAGCGCCACCTTCTTGAGGCTGTCACCGGCCGCCTGCGCGATCCTGCGGCCCACAGCCGTTGAGCCGGTGAAGGTCACCATGTCCACGTCCGGGTGGCTGGCCATCTGGCTGCCGACCGGCTGGCCGAAGCCGAGGACGATGTTGACAACGCCGGCGGGCATCCCGGCCTCGGTGAACAACTCGGCCAGCATCGCCGTGGTGGAGGGCGTAATCTCCGATGGTTTCACGACGCAGGTGCAGCCCGCGGCCAGCGCGAAGGGGAGTTTCTGCGACAGAATCCAGAACGGGAAGTTCCACGGCGTGATCACCGAGACGACGCCGATCGGTTCCTTGAGCACCGTGGCCAGAATCTCCGGACCAAGCGCGTTGTGGCTGTCCCCGGCCGTGGTGCGCGCTAGCGCCGCGGCAAACCGCCAGAGGTCCGCCGCGCCGCCCACCTCGCCCCGCGACTGGGTGATGGGTTTTCCCGATTCCAGCGTCTCGATCAGCGCGAACCGCTCCACCTCCCGTTCGATCAGGTCGGCCATCCTGAGCAGCACCGCCGCCCGCGCCTTGCCCGACAGCCGGCTCCATCGCCCGTCGTCGAATGCCGCCCGCGCCGCGGCAATCGCCGCCTCCGTCTCTGCCAAACCGCCCTTCGCGGACCGGCTCACCAATACGCCATGTGCGGGTGACAGCCGGTCAGAGGTGGCGCCGTCCGCGCTGTCGCGCCAGGCGCCGCCGATGAAATGGCGGTTGGTGCGGGCGGGGGGGAGCGCCTGGCCAGTCGAAGGAATGACGGTGAATTCGGTCATGGCTCAGGTCCCCGGAAACACAGGCTTGCGCTTCGCACGGAAGGCGGTGACGCCCTCCTCGCGGTCGGCCGAGGCGGCAATTGCCGCCGATCCCAGCGCCTCCACCATCGCGCCATGGTCCTCGCCACGGGCGACGTGGATCATCGACTTGGCGATTTCCACCGCCCTCGGCGACAGGTCGGGCACCTTGGCGGCAATTGCCTCGGCTGCGGCCCGCGCATCCTCCGCCACCTCGGCCACGAAACCGCAGGCGAAGGCCCGCTCCGCCGTCAGCCGCCGGCCGAACAGCGCCATCTCCTTCAGCACCGCCTCCGGCAACAGCCGCGCCAGCCGCTGCGTGCCCGACCAACCTGGCACGATGCCCACCCCGGCCTCCGGCAGCGCCAGCGTCGCCTTCGGCGCCATCACCCGGATGTCGCAGGCCGCCGCCAGTTCCAGCCCGCCGCCGAAGGCATGGCCGGACAGGACCGCAATCGTCGGCACCGGCAGCCGCGCCAGCCGGTCGAACAGGCGATGCCCGCCGCGCACCCAGTGCCGGGCGAACTCCGCCGGCGACAGCCCGCCCCAGGCCCCGATGTCCGCCCCCGCACAGAACGCCCGCGCCTCCGCCGCCGTCACCAGCACGCAGGCGATTCCCGCGTCCCGCTCAATCACCCCCAGATGCCCGGCCAATTGGTCCAGCATTTCCACGGTGAAGGCGTTGAGCTTGGTGGGGTTGTCAAGCCTCAACTCGGCGACCCGGCCGGCCCGAAGTAGATGCACCGCGCTCATGGTGCCCACCCCATAGCGCCCTGCACCAGCAGTGACAGCGACATCGCGCGGGCGTCTGAGGCGACGCGTACCCGGCCCTTCGAGGCGTCCACGATGTCCTGTGCCGGGTTGATCCCCGGCATCACCTCGGTCGCCAGGAGCCCGTCCTCGACCAGCCGGATCACGCAGCGCTCGGTAACATACAGCACCTCCTGCCCCGTCGCCCGGGCGCGGGCGCCGGAGAAGGTGACGTGTTCCACTCGGTCCACCATCTTGGTGAACTTGCCCGGCGCCGCGACATTCAGGCCGGCCTCGGTCAGCTCCACCTGCGCCCCGGCCTCGAACCAGCCGGAGAAGACGATCTTCTTCGCATGCGCCGTGATGTCCACGAAACCGCCGCAGCCGGCGGTCAGGTAGGGCTTCTTGCCAAGCTTGGAGACATTGACGTTGCCCTCCACGTCCACCTCCAGGAACGACAGGAAGGACAGATCGAACCCCGCCCCCTGGAAGTAGATGAATTGCTGCGGCGAGGGCACGTAGCCCCAGGCGTTGGAGGCGCAGCCGAAGGCGAAGCCGGTCAGCGGCATGCCGCCGACGGCGCCCTGCTCGATGGCCCAGGTAACGGCCTCGGCGTGGCCCTCTTCCAGCAGGATGCGCGGCACCATGGCGCTGATCCCGAAGCCCAGGTTGGCAGTCATTCCCGACCGCAACTCCATCGCCGCGCGCCGGGCGATCACCTTCTCGACCCCGTGCTCGGCCATCCGGAACGAGGACCAGGGCCGCATGATCTCGCCGGAAATCGCCGGGTCATAGGGCGTCTCGGTGGTCTGCATCTGCTCGGGGTCGAGCACGATCAGGTCCACCAGATGCCCCGGCACCCGCACGTCATGCGGCCGCAGGGAGCCTGCCGCCGTCAGCCGCTTCACCTGCGCGATCACCAGCCCGCCGTGGTTGCGCACGGCAATGGCCTGCTCCAGCCCGCCCAGATAGGCGCCCTCGTGCTCATAGGTCAGGTTGCCGCGCTCGTCCGCCGTGGTCGCGCGCAGGATGCAGACGTCGGGCACGATGTTCGGGAAGTGCAGCCATGTCTCTCCACCGAATTCCACCCGTTTCACAATCGGTTGCGCGGCGGCCTTCGCGTTCATCGCGCAGCCTTCGCGGACCGGATCGACAAAGGTCTCCATCCCGACCTTGGTCAATACGCCGGGCCGCCGGGCCGCCGCCTCGCGGTGCATGTCGAAAAGGATGCCGGAGGGCACGTTCCAGGCTGCCACCCGATCCTCGACGATCATCCGCCAGATCTCCGGCATCGGCATCGACGACGGGCCGGACGGATAGGACCCCGCCAGCACCCGGACCAGACAGCCGTCCTGCGCCAGCCATTCCATCCCCTTGACGCCATACATGTCGCCTGCCGCGATCGGGTGCAGAGTGGTCAGGCCGCGCGGATGCCCTTCGGCCGCGAACCGCTCGCCGATGGCGCGCAGCACCCGGTCCGGACAGCCCAGCGCCGAGGAGGAGGAGACGGTCACCACCGCCCCGTCCCCGATCCGCGCCGCCGCGTCCTCTGGCGTGACCAGCTTGCTCATGCGTAGGCCACCCGCTGGCGCAGGCCGGTCCGCGCCGCCTCGCGCACGGCCAGCGCCACCGCCAAAGACTTGACCCCGTCCTCACCCGTGGCCGCAGGGGTACCGCACCCTTCGACGGCGGCCGCGAACTGCTGAAGCCCGAAGCTGTAGAGGTCATACGCGGGGTAGGGTACCGCCGTGCGGCCTGCCGCCTTCACCAGCTCGACCTCCCCCACCGGCTGCTGCGTCATCACGCCCCGGGCAAAGATCGATCCTTCCGTCCCATGCACCTCCAGCCCCGACCCTGCGAACGGATGCGTGAAGCTCTCGTGGCTCAGCACCATCGCCCCCGACGGCATGGTCCAGACCGACATGGCGCTATCCTCGACGCCTTCGCCCATGCCGCTGGCGCCCATCTGCGCCACCACGTCCACCGGGTCTTCGCCCAGCAGGAACCGCGTGACATCGGCATCGTGCACGGTGATGTCGGGGATCACCCCGCCACCCGCCCCCGCATCGTTGATCCGCCAGCCCTGCAGGTGTGGCGGCAGGTGGACGGCGTGGAAGATGCGCAGGCTCAGAACCGGCCCGATGCGCCCGCCCGCGATCAGGTCGCGGATGGCGCGGTGGCTGCCGGAACAGCGCAGGTGGTGGTTGGTGGCGAAGACCAGCCCTGCTTTGCCGGCCGCGGCCACCATCGCGGCGGCCTCGGCCACCGCCATCGCCAGCGGCTTCTCGCACAACACATGCTTGCCCGCGGCAATCGCCGTCATCGCCTGCGGGAAATGCTTCTCATTGGTGGAGGAGACATAGACCGCTCCGACCGCCGGATCGGCCAGGGCTGCCGCCAGATCGGTACCGTGGGCCGGAATGCCATGCGTTGCCGCATAGGACGCCGCATGCTCCGCGCTGCCGCTGACGACCGCCACGATCTCGCCCCCGGAGGCCCGGATGGCGCCGATCACGAACTGGCTGGCAATCGTGCTTGCGCCCGCAAGAACCCAGCGCATCGTTCCCCTCAAAGATCGATTTGGATCGTTCCAAATGGAATAGATTTCTGCGCGCACTCTGTCAATGGTCTCGTTGTGGCATGCTGCGGCGCGTCGCTGGGGCATTGCTGCACGCGGGGCAGGGCAGGCCGAAGAGGGGGAAACGTTGCCTCGGCGTGCGCTCCGTTAACCCGGTGCGATCCCTACCAAGAGGTTAATCGAATCGCGCAAGCCTTTGGAATCGTTCACACGCGAAAGCGTCCCACCGTGGGACGCTCGCGGGGGCCGTCACCGGCCCAGCCGGTCGCGCAACGTTTCCCGCACGCGCCCCGCCACCACCTCCGGCCCGCCCGAGCCCTCGACGACCGCGATCCGCTCCGGAAACTTCCGCGCCAGTCCCAGGAACCCGGCCCGCATCCGTTCCTGCATGGCCAGCCCCATGTCCTCGAATCGCTGCTCGTGTCCCCGCCGCCCCACGGCGCGCGACAGCCCCGCGGCGGGGTCGAGGTCGATCAGAAATGTCAGGTCCGGCTCGATTCTGATCGCCAGCAGGTGCGGCGGCTCTGTCAGAGCAACCAGGTTTGAGCCCGGGCAGGGGGCCGGGTAGCGTTCGGGCATGCCCAGACCCAGCCCTTTCCGCTACTTCAAGACGAGCCCGGAGGTCATCCGCCTGGCGGTAATGATGTACATCCGTTACCCGCTGTCGCTCCGCAACGTCGAAGACCTTCTGCACGAGCGCGGCATCGACATCTGTCACGAGACAGTGCGGTTCTGGTGGCACCGGTTCGGGCCGATGTTCGCCGCGGAAATCCGGAAGCGCCGCGTCGAGGGCATGCGGTCGAGCCGCTGGCCATGGCATCTCGACGAGGTTTTCGTGAAGATCAACGGTGAGCGCCACTGTCTCTGGCGCGCCGTTGATCATGAAGGCGAGGTTGTTGAATTTCACTCAGAACTGAGCCGGGTTTTTCATCGAGAAGTGAGCCACCTCTGATTATGGATTTCGGGTCAGGCGGGGGTCAAGACATGTGTTGTCTCCTTCTTTCTCTTGGCAGCTGATGCAACTGCTGAGCTT
>JANOGU010000175.1:0-2478 GCA_031406135.1 Rhodobacterales bacterium | reverse complement strand
GGTGCGCAAGCGCCCCGGGATGTATATCGGCGGCACCGACGAGCGCGCACTGCACCACCTGGTGGCGGAAATTCTCGACAACGCCATGGACGAGGCGGTGGCGGGCCACGCCACCCGCATCGACGTGGAGGTCCATGCCGACGGCGCCTGCACCATCCGCGACAACGGCCGCGGCATTCCGGTGGACCCGCACCCCAAGTTCCCCGGGAAATCGGCGCTGGAAGTGATCTTCTGCATGCTGCACTCCGGCGGCAAATTCTCCGGCAAGGCCTATGCCACCTCCGGCGGCTTGCACGGCGTCGGCGCCAGCGTGGTCAACGCGCTGTCCGACCGGCTGCGGGTGGAGGTCGCCCGCAACCGCGAGCTTTACGCGCAGGAGTTCTGCCGCGGGCTGCCGCTCGGCCCGTTGCAGAAGCTAGGGCCAACCCACAACCGCCGCGGCACCACCGTCACCTTCCACCCCGACCCGGAGATTTTCGGCCACCAGACGCTCAAGCCGCACCGCATCCTGCGGATGGCGCGGTCCAAGGCCTATCTCTTCTCCGGCGTGGAAATCCGCTGGCGCAGCGCGGTCCCCGATGGCGACACGCCGATGGAGGCGGTGTTCCACTTCCCCGGCGGG
Organism: Rhodobacterales bacterium; assembly: GCA_031406135.1. Taxonomy (GTDB): domain Bacteria; phylum Pseudomonadota; class Alphaproteobacteria; order Rhodobacterales; family Rhodobacteraceae; genus JANOGU01. The sequence continues at coordinate 1,856 of JANOGU010000175.1, read as the reverse complement.
CTGGCCGACTATCTCACCGACCAGATCGGCCGCGACACCACCTACACCGACCGCCCCTTCGCCGGCCGCATCCCGTTCCAGGAGAAATACGGCGTCCCCGGCTCGGTCGAATGGGCGATCACCTGGTCGCCGGCCCGTGACGGGTTCCTGCAATCCTACTGCAACACCGTCCCCACGCCCGAGGGCGGCACGCATGAGGCGGGCTTCTGGGCCGCGATCCTGAAGGGCTTGCGCGCCTATGGCGAGCGGGTCAGGAACCGCAAGGCCGAGCAGATCACCCGCGACGACCTCGCCTCCGGCGCCTGCGCGCTGCTGTCCGTCTTCATCCGCGAGCCGCAGTTCGTGGGCCAGACCAAGGACCGGCTGGCCAGCGAGGAAGCCGCCCGCCTGGTGGAAGGGGCCGTCCGCGACCACTTCGACACCTGGCTCGCCTCCGACCCCAAATCCGCCGGCGCGATCCTCGATTTCGTCGTGCTGCGCGCCGAGGAACGCCTGCGCCGCCGGCAGGAGAAGGAGACGCAGCGCAAATCCGCCACCAAGCGCCTGCGCCTGCCGGGGAAACTCACCGACTGCTCCGCCAAGTCGCGCGAGGGGACGGAGATCTTCATCGTCGAGGGGGACTCGGCCGGCGGCAGCGCCAAGGGCGCGCGGGACCGCGAGTTCCAGGCGCTGCTGCCGTTGCGCGGCAAGGTCCTGAACGTGCTCGGCGCCGCCTCCGCCAAGCTCACCGAAAACGCCGAGATCAGGGACATCTGCGAGGCGCTGGGCGTCGGCATGGGGTCGCGCTTCAACCTCGACGACCTGCGCTACGACAAGGTCATCATCATGACCGACGCCGACGTGGACGGCGCCCATATCGCCGCGCTGCTGATGACCTTCTTCTTCACCCAGATGCGGCCGCTGATCGACCGCGGCCACCTCTACCTCGCCTGCCCGCCGCTCTACCGCCTGACCCAGGGGGCGAAACGGCTCTACGTGGCGGACGATGCGGAAAAGGAGGTCTGGCTGGCGAAAGGCCTCGGCGGCAAGGGCAGGATCGACGTCCAGCGGTTCAAGGGCCTGGGCGAGATGGACGCCAAGGACCTGAAAGACACCACGATGAACCCACGGACGCGCAAGCTGATCCGGGTTTCGATCGACGACGACGAGCCGGGGGAGACCGGCGACCTGGTGGAGCGCCTGATGGGCAAGAAGCCGGAACTGCGGTTCCAGTATATCCAGGAGAACGCGCGGTTCGTGGAGGAGCTGGATGTGTAGAGCGGGTCTCACTCCGCCATTTCCCGACGCCCGAAACTTTCGTAGGGTGGGTTTTCAACCCACCGTCCTCGGCCCGCCCAAATGACCGAAGCATACCGCAGAATCCTGAAAGGCCTGCAAGAGGTGGAGGCCTATCTGCAAGGTGCCCGCGAGGGGTATGTCGTCCACGAAATCGAGGTCCCCGTCCCCGATGTCCGCGCCATCCGCGCCAAGACCGGCCTCAGCCAGGCGGAGTTTGCGCGCAGCATCGGGGTCAAGAAGGCGACGCTGCTGAACTGGGAACACCGCCGGCGGACGCCGGACGGCCCCGCCCGCGTGCTGCTGGCGCTGATCGCGAAGGAGCCGGGGATCGTGCAGAGGGTGTTGTCGTAGGGATCGGGTGGGTGATGAGCAGGTGAACAGGGGCTGCGGTTCCAGTATAGTCAGGAGAACGCGCGGTTCGTGGAGGAGGTGGATGTTTAAGGAACGTCTGATCAAGGGCTTCGGCTTCGCCTAGATGGCCGCCTGAGCGTCGCTGCGACGCCCCTTTCTTGCAAACGGCACCGATTTCGTGGTTTTGGAGCCGCATCCGCAGCGCAAGGCCCCTTTCCGGGCAGACT
>JANOGU010000171.1:0-2000 GCA_031406135.1 Rhodobacterales bacterium | reverse complement strand
CTCGGTGCGGGCCATGTCCATCAGGACCTGCGCCACCAGCGCGTCCTGCCCGCTGAGGTCGACCCCGGACAACAGGTCCGAGCGGTCGTGCCGCTCGGCCAGCGCCTCGGCCGCCGCGTCCGAGGCGTCGGCCGCCAGCCGGTAGATCGTGGCCCCGGTCGCCACGCCCTCGGCCAGCGCGTCGGCGTGCAGCGAGACCAGCACATGCGCGCCCGCCGCGCGGGCCAGCGAGATGCGGGCTTCGAGCGAGACGAAGACGTCCGCCTCGCGGGTCAGGATCACCCGCACCCCGCCGCCGCGCAGAAGCTCCTCCTTCAGTGTTCGGGCGAAGGTCAGCATCAGCGCGGCCTCGGTCTGCGCCTCGCGATCCGCGCCGGGGTCGATGCCGCCATGCCCGGGGTCGAGCACGATCACGAACGGCCCCTCCCCTTGCGACACCGGCGGCACGCCAGCCGCCTCGGGCAGTGTCCAGCCGGCAGGATCGGGCTCGGCCGCGGCAGCGGCAAAGGCGCCGGGGTCCTCGGGCGTCAGCCGCAGGGCGATCTCGGTCACACCTTCCGTGGACATCCCGGCCAGCGCCACGCGGTAGGGTCCGTCCAGCTCCAGCACCAGCCGCGACCAGCCGGCCCGCAGCGGCCCGGCGCGCAGGTCGCGCAGCCTGGTGCCGCGACGCGGAATGCCGTCCAGTCCGGTCCAGTCGATCTCGCGCGCGTCCAGCACCAGCCGCGGCGGGTTGTCGAGCACGCGCAGCCGCCAGGGCACCGGCTGCGACAGCGCCAGCCGCACGGCGATGTCGGCCCCGTCATCGGCGATGCGCGAGGCCGCAGGGTCAAGCCGCGCCAGTGCCGACAGTTCCTGCCCCGCCGCGGCCGCGGCGGTCAGGGTCCAGAGCAGCAGGGTGAGGACGCGCAGCATGGCGCGCCCTTCCTATCCGCCGGGCCGCCCCCTTGGCAAACCGGCACGCTCACGTTGGGGTGAGGCGACCGCCCCCGGCTTGCGCCGGGGCGGCGGGCGCGGCTAGGAAGGTCGGACCCTGTCTCCCCGGAGCCGCGCCCGATGATCCTGCCCCGCCTCGCCCTGATGCTGGCGCTCGCCGCCCTGCCCGGCACTGCCGCGGCCGAGATGACGGCGGCCGAGCGGGAGGACTTCCGCCAGGAGGTTCGGGCCTACCTTCTGGAGAACCCCGAAGTGCTGATGGAGGCCATCGCCATCCTGGAACAGCGGCAGGCAGCGGCCGAGGCGCAGGCCGATGTCGCGCTGGTCGAGACCCACCGCGAGTCGATTTTCTCCGACAGCCATTCCTGGGTCGGCGGCAACCCTGACGGCGACATCACCGTCGTCGAATTCATGGACTACCGCTGCGGCTATTGCCGCAAGGCCAGCCCGGAAGTGGCCGAACTGATCCGGTCCGACGGCAACATTCGCCTCGTGGTCAAGGAATTCCCGATCCTGGGGCCGGAGAGCGACCTTTCGTCCCGCTTCGCCATCGCGGTCCTGCAACTGCATGGGCCGGAGGTCTACGAGCAGGTCCACATGGCGCTGATCGGGCTCAGGGCCGAGGCGGCTCAGCCGGTGCTCGACCGGCTCGCCACCTCGATGGGGCTCGACCCGGCGGCGATCACCGCCCGGATGCAGTCGCCGCAGGTGGCGGAGGTGATCAAGGCCAACCACGCGCTGGCCCAGACGCTGGCGATCAGCGGCACGCCGACCTTCATCATCGGTGGCCGGATGCTGCGCGGCTACGTGCCGCTCGAGGGGATGCGCCAGGTCGTGGCTGAAGAGCGCGGCTGAGGCCCGGGCCCGGCGTCACACGGTGGGACATTTTCTTGTCTGAGCGATTCCAGTGGCTTGCCTGAGTCGATTCAGGGTTTGTTCACACTACACGACGCTGGGGGTTGGCGAGGGCGGTGGTAGGTTGTTTTCTGTCGGACTCTTCCTCGCCAAAGGAGCGTCCGATGGAACGTCACGTGGTCACCGCCCTCGCCGAACAGCTACGCGGG
>JANOGU010000163.1:0-2307 GCA_031406135.1 Rhodobacterales bacterium | reverse complement strand
CCGCACCATCGTGGACTTCCCCAGGGAGGGCATCCTGTTTCGCGACGTGACCACGCTGTTCGCCGACCCGCGCGGTTTCCGCATGGCGGTGGACCAGCTCCTGTCGCCCTGTGCCGGCCTGCGCATCGACAAGGCCGCGAGGCGCGTACTGGGGTAGCGGGACCCGCGTTCCGTGTCCCGGGGCGCAGGCGCCGGATGCGTTGCAGACCAGCCGGTCATGCCGGCACAGGCCGGGCGACGGAAGGCTAGCGGGCGGGCGGCGCGGCCCTGTTCATCCGCGCCACCTTGGCGGCATAGCGTGCCCGCATCCGCGCCTCGGCTTCGGGCGAGCCGTCGTGCCAGGTGCCGAACAGACGGTCCAGCGGAACGGTCGCGTCCGAGTAGTTCACCTCGAAATGCTTGTGGTGCAGGTAATGCGCGTAGGCGTGCGTCTCCATCGCGGCATTTTCGCCCATGACGATCCGGTCAAAGCCGATATGCCCCACCACGGCGCCGAAGCCCGCGAAGTGCAGCTGATACAGTGCCAGCCACGGATGCGACGGCAGGATCAGGTGCAAAAGCGCGCTGGACCAGTACAGCAGATGCTCGGCCGGGTGCATCGACAGCGACGACCATGGGCTTGGGTTGACGCTGTTGTGGTGCACGGAGTGGATCCAGCGGTACAGGACCGGAATGTGGATCAACCGGTGGATGCAGTAGAAGTGGCACTCGTGAATGATCGGAACCAGGAAGGCGAAAAGGCAGAGCCACACCGGATTGCCCGCAAAGCTGGCCCAGGGCCCGATGCCGTTGGCATAGGCCCACAGCACAAGCACTTCGTAGGCGGTCCAGATCGGCACGCCGGACAGGAAGGTGCGCAGCATGCCGTCGATGACCTGGTTCTTGAACCAGAACACCTCGTTCTTCTGCTCGGCCGGCCATTTCGCGTTGTATTTGAAGGCGTTGCCCTGTCGGCGGAGCCAGTAGAGCCGCAGTTCGAGCGCGCCGTAGAACAGCAGGATCGCCAGGCTGTTGCGAACATAAAGGTAAAGGATCCAGCCCGGCGCGAGCGTCTTCAGCGTTTCCACATCGGGCGTGGCCCAGGTCCATGTCGCAAAGGCCGTCAGCATGAAGGCGACGTTCCAGGGCAGGAAATAGCCCGGCAGCCACTTCAGGATCGCCATCAGGCGGATTGGCAGGCTGAAGATCGGGTTGACCTGAAGCGGGGCCGAGGGCGACCAGTCGCCGCGTTTGTCGCGGGCTCCAAAGGCGGTATCGTCCATCGCGGCCCTCCCCTGCCAGCCTGCGTCGCACACCGGCCGTGCGGCGGCTGCCGACCCGCCGAGGGTAGGTCCGCCACGGCCGGTCTGGCAAGCTTGTGGGCTGCGCTTGGCCGATGCTACATCTTCGCCGATGCCCCGGGGAAATGAATGACCAAGACCGTCAGGGACTACATCCGCACCATCGTGGACTTCCCCAGGGAGGGCATCCTGTTCCGCGACGTGACCACGCTGTTCGCCGATCCGCGCGGCTTCCGCATGGCGGTGGACCAGCTCCTGTCGCCCTATGCCGGCCTGCGCATCGACAAGGTCGCGGGGCTCGAGGCGCGCGGCTTCATCCTCGGCGGCGCGGTGGCGCACCAGCTCTCCACCGGCTTCGTGCCGATCCGCAAGAAGGGCAAGCTGCCGGGGGCGACCATCGCGCAAGGCTATGCGCTGGAATACGGCGAGGCGGTGATGGAGGTGCATCAGGACGCCATGGCCCCCGGCGAGACGGTGCTGATGGTCGATGACCTCCTGGCCACCGGCGGCACGGCGGAGGCCGGTATCCGGCTGGTCGAACGGCTGGGGGCAAAAGTCATCGGCTGCGCCTTCGTCGTCGACCTGCCCGACCTCGGCGGCCGGGCAAAGCTGGAAAGCCTCGGCTACGCCGTCCACGCGCTCTGCGCCTTCGAGGGACATTGAGGGTGGAGATTGACCAGCGTGGAATGATTGACTGGATGCGCACGTTTACCGCGGGCACTCCGCGAGATGCGACTGCGGTGGCAATGACGCTTCGCAACTACGCTGTCGGCGCTTACGACGTAGCGTTGAGGATTGCAAAGCGAGATTTGGTGCTTAGCGAAGGAACTGTTGCGGACCCTCCGGTATCTATAGATTCCGCCGTTTCGCTGATAATTGATGTTATGGAACGTCTGAAAAACCTGCCACTCCCTGCGTGATCTGGTAGGCTTGGGCATCCCTGCAAGGAGCCCTTCCGATGCCGAAGCAGCCAGCCTTTCCCGGCCTTCGTGATGCGATGAAGAAGAAGCTCACGCGGCGGGAGCTG
>JANOGU010000162.1:0-14210 GCA_031406135.1 Rhodobacterales bacterium | reverse complement strand
CAGCTCCCGCCGCGTGAGCTTCTTCTTCATCGCATCACGAAGGCCGGGAAAGGCTGGCTGCTTCGGCATCGGAAGGGCTCCTTGCAGGGATGCCCAAGCCTACCAGATCACGCAGGGAGTGGCAGGTTTTTCAGACGTTCCCTACCTTCACAGCGATGGCCTGTATCTAGACTTCGCTCTCAAGACTTCGGCACAGGTCGGCCTTTGCGTTCTGCGCATAGCTCAGATGATCTACCCTTTCCGTGTGCAAGCAACCGGCGTGAATTTGCAGCTAGCTACGCTTTGCAAACGATTCTGACAGGGTCTAGCCCGGAGCAGGGTGGGCAATCTGCCCATCATCCGCCCTTCAATGCCCGAAGGCCGCCTCGGAGCCCCACAGCGCCTTGACCCGCGCGTCGCGGCCGCAGGCCTCGCGGTAGCGCTTGTAGGCGTTGCGCTTCTCCTTCGGCCCGAAGCGGGTGAGGATCACCTCGCGGCTCTTGTAATAGTCCTGGTGGTAGGCGTCCGCCGGCCAGAATCGGCCCGCCTTCCGCACCGGGGTCACGATCTGCTGGCCGAGCGCGCCCTGGGCCTCGGCCTTCGCGGCCTCCGCCGCCGCCGCCTGCGCAGCGCCCTTCGCGAACACGGCTGTCGCGTAGCTCGCCCCCCGGTCGCAGAACTGCCCGCCCGCATCGGTGGGATCGACCGACCGGAAGAACAGCCGCAGGATCTCGTCGTACGAGATCACTGCCGGATCGAAGTCGATCTCCACCGCCTCCAGATGCCCCTCGTGGTCCTTGTAGCCCGGGTTTGCCGACGCCCCGCCCATGAAGCCCGAGGCCACCTCGCGCACGCCGCTCACGCCCTCGAAATCGCTCTCCACGCACCAGAAGCAACCGCCCGCGACATAAGCCTTCTCCGCCATCGCCGGCCCCCCTGCCAGCATCGCCAAAGCCACCAGTATCGCGCGCATTCCCGGACCTCCGCTGCTCCACCTCTCCCTACGCGGTCCGCGGCCGGTCCGTTTCCCCACTTCACGCAAAGCTGACCGGTTTCCCCGCGATCCGCCTCCGGCTAGGGTCCACGCACCTCGCAAGGACCGCAGCCATGCCCGACCACGCCTCGACCCACCAGGCTGAAGACGACGCCCGCAACGAGACCATCCGCATCTGGGTCAACGGCGCGCTGAAGCCCAGGGCCGAGGCCGTGGTCTCGGTCTACGACAGCGGCTTCATGCTGGGCGACGGGGTGTGGGAAGGCCTGCGCCTCTACAACGGCAGCTGGGCCTTCCGCGACGAACACATCGACCGGCTGTTCGACGCGGCCAAGGCGATCGACCTGACCATGGCCTGGAACAAGGGTGAAGTGGTGCAGGCGCTCCGCGACACACAGGTCGCGAACGGCATGCACGACGGCGTCCACGCCCGGCTGATGGTCACCCGGGGGGTGAAGTCGCGCCCGTTCCAGCACCCGCGCCTCAGCCGCCAGGGGCCGACCATGGTGATCATCATGGAACACTCCCGCCCCAACCTGCCGCGCCCGATCCGGCTCGCCACCGTGCCCAACATCCGCGGCCTGCCGATGAGCCAGGACCCCAAGCTGAACTCGCACTCCAAACTCAACTGCATCCTCGCCTGCATCGCCGCCGAGAAGGCAGGGGCGGACGAGGCGCTGATGCTCGACGTCCACGGCTTCGTGAACACCACCAACGCCTGCAACTTCTTCATCGTGCGCAGGGGCGAGGTATGGACGAGCACGGGCGACTATTGCATGCCCGGCATCACCCGGCAGAAGGTGATCGACCTCTGCCGGGCGCATGGAATCCCGGTTTACGAACGGAACTTCGGGTTGCTGGAGACCTATTCAGCGGACGAAGCGTTCCTGACCGGCACTTTCGGGGCGCAGACGCCGGTGGGGGTGATCGACGGGCGGACCATCGGGGCGGGGCAGATGGGGCCGATGACGATGCGGCTGCGCGAACTCTACAAGGCGCAGGTGGGAGGATGAGATGCTGACCAAGGACATGGCCGCTCCGCGCACGGGGCGGGTTTTCCAGTCTGCAGAGGACTGCGATCTGGCCGATTTCGCCGCGTTGACTTCGCGGGTGACCGACCCGGCCGACTGGCCGCTGGCGGCTGATGTGCAGAAGAACGTGCTGATCTACGATTGCGCGGCACTGCGGTCCCGGCTGGCCGACCCGGACTTTGCCTGGGTGCTCAAGGCCGAATGGGCCGAAGCGATGGCCAATGGTCCCGGTGTCGTGGTGCTCAAAGGCGCCGAGCCCGACCACGCGATGCTCGACCACGTCTCCGAGCTGTTCCGCGCCATGATTGAGAAACAGAACCGCACCGGCACCGGCGGCGGCGATCACTTTGCCAAACCGGGCGCGAACGACCGGCTGTGGAACGCGCTGGAAAAGCACTGCCTGGCCGACCCGGCGAGTTTTGCCCGCTACTACGGCAACCCTTTCCTCGCGCTGATCTCCGAGGCCTGGCTCGGCCCGCTTTACCAGATAACGGCGCAGCTGAACGTGGTGAATCCGGGCGGCGCGGCGCAGACGGCGCACCGTGACTATCACCTGGGCTTCCAGTCGGCGGCCGACATTGCCCGCTATCCGATGCATGTACAGACCATGTCGCCGTTCCTGACGCTGCAGGGGGCCATCGCCCATGTCGATGCACCGCTGGAAACCGGGCCGACGCTGCTGCTGCCCTATTCGCAGCAATATGCCCCCGGCTACCTCACGATGGGCCGCCCCGATTTCCGCGACCATTTCGCGGCGCAGCATGTCCAGCTGCCGCTGGCAAAGGGCGACATGCTGTTCTTCTCTCCGGCCATGTACCATGCGGCAGGTGCCAACCGCTCGGCGGATGTGAAGCGGATGGTGAACCTGTTCCAGGTGGGCTCGGCCTATGGCCGGTCGATCGAGACGGTGGACCGGACGCGGATGGTCAAGGCGCTGTATCCCACCCTGTTGGCCGCCAAGGCGGACGGCAGCCTGACCGAGGCGCAGATCGCCTGCGCGATTGCCGCCTCGGCCGAGGGCTATCCCTTCCCCACCAATCTCGACCGAGACCCGCCGCTGGGTGGCATGGCACCGAAATCGCAGGCCCGGCTGGTCAGCGAGGCGCTGGCCGAAGGCTGGACGCCGGCGCAACTCGGCGCTGCGCTTGACGTGCAGGCGGCGAAACGGCTGTCGTGACCGAACCGCTTCGCATCGCCATGTGGTCGGGGCCGCGGAACCTGTCCACGGCGCTGATGTACTGCTTCGCCAACCGCCCCGACTGCGCCGCCTGGGACGAGCCGTTCTATGCCGCCTACCTGGCCGCCACAGGCCTTGCCCACCCGATGCGGGCCGAGGTGATCGCCGCGGGCGAACCCGACCCCGCCCGCGTCGTCGCGGCCTGCGCGGGGCCGGCCCCCGGGGGCAAGACGGTGTTCTACCAGAAGCACATGACCCACCACATGATCCCGGGCTTCCCGCTCGGCTTCATGGCTGCCTGCGCCAACGTCTTCCTGATCCGCCACCCCGCCCGGGTGATCGCCAGCTACCTGGCCAAGCGCGAGAACCCCAGGCTGGACGACCTCGGCTTCGCGCAGCAGGCCGCGCTCTTCGACCGCGAGGCCGACCGGCTGGGGCACGTTCCCCTCGTCGTTGACAGTGCCGACATCCGGGCCGACCCGAAGGCCACCCTGTCCCGTCTCTGTGCCGCGCTAAGCCTGCCCTTCGCCGAGACCATGCTGGCCTGGCCCGCGGGGCCCAAGCCCTTCGACGGCGCCTGGGCACCGCACTGGTATCCGTCTGTCCACAGGTCCACCGGCTTCGAGACCGCCGAGGGGCCGCTTCCCGACCCGGGGCCAATGGCGCAACCGCTCCTGGCCGCGGCCCTGCCGATCTACGAGAGGCTGCACGCCCACGCGCTATGAGCCGCGCTTGCCCCGGCGGCGGGCGGACGGATAGGCTTGCCCGGTCAGTGCGGGGGAACGCCATGCGCGCCTTGTGGTGGATCACGCTCCCTGCGCTTCTCACGACCGGCCTCGCCCTGGCGCAGGACGGCGCAAGCCCGCTGGCCGACCGGCTGGACGAACTCGGCGCCGATCTCTGCCCGGGCTCCAGCCTGACCTGCCTGACCATCGCCGTGCCGCGCGACCACAGCGCCAACGACCCCTCCCAGACCATCGAGGTGACTTTCGGCGTCAGCCTCGCCACCGGGGACAGCGCGGGCGTGCTGCTGTTTTCCGTGGGCGGACCCGGCGGCAGCGGGCTCGCGGTGGCCGGGGACTACCTTGCCGCCTTCAACCCCGAGACCATTGCAAGGCTGGACATCATCTTCTTCGACCAGCGCGGCACCGGTCCGCTGACCGGGATCGACTGCCCCCTGGCGCAAGGCGTGCTCGACACCGCCGACCTGCCGCCGGACGAGCGCGCCATCGCCACGGTGCAGACCTACGTGACCGATTGCCTGGCCGAGATGAAGCATCCGGAGATGCTGGCCTACGTCGATACCGAACAGGCGATCCGCGACGCGGAACGGTTCCGCGAGCTTGCCGGCATCGAGCGGCTCTGGGTCTACGGCGAAAGCTACGGCACCCAGTTCGCGCAGCAATACGCGACTGCCTTTCCGCAGGCGGTGCAGGGGGTGATCCTCGACGGAACGGTGGACCTGACGCTGCCGTTGCAAGCCTACTACGACAGCTACGCCCGCGTCTCCGAACGCATCCTGGCCCGCGTCTTCTCGGACTGCGACGCACTGCCGGCCTGCGCCGCCGACATGGGCGCGCCCGCGGCCGGGGTCTATGACCGGCTCGCCGCCACTCTCGCCGCCGCACCCGCGACGCTGGCGTTTCCGCTCGGCTCTGGCGATTACGCTGAACGGCCGCTGACCGCCGGGATGCTGGAAGGCAACGCCTTCTACGCGCTCTACGGACCGGACGACCGCACGACCTTCCTGCGCGCACTGGCGGCGGCCGGGCAGGGGGACCTGATCCCGATGCTGCGGCTGTCCTACGTCAACCTCTACATCGACAGCGAGACCGGCCTGGGCGTGCCCGATCCGACCTGGTTCGGCGCCGCCTACTACGCGGTCACCTGCCTCGACTACGACAGCGGCGGCGGCGACCCGATGGCTGATGCCGGCGCCGTGGTGGCCGAGGCGAAAGAATGGGCCAAGGGCAACCGTCTGGTCCGCGCCTACTTCGCCGAGCGTGTGGTCTGCGCGCTCTGGCCCAACCGCGGCGGGCCGGACCGGCCGGCGCCCTTTGCCGGCGGCGACTACCCCACCATCATCCTGAACTCCGACACCGACCCGATCACCCCGGCCAGCATGGCCTATGCCGTCGCCGACAACGCCCGCAACACGTCGCTCGTAGTCATGCAGGGCGGGCATCACGTGATCTGGGGCCGCGGCCTTGCCTGCCCCGACGCGATTGTGGACGGCATGCTGATTGACGGGCGCCTACCCACGGCGCCGGTTCAGCTCTGCCGCCAGGACTTCCTGCAGGACTACGTGCCGTTGACGCTCCCCGACCCCGCCGTCACGGATCCGCTGGCGCTGGCGCAGGGGGTGGTGACCGAGCTTGACCACTACCCGGAGCTGGCCAACTGGGACTGGGCCGAAGAGATCACCGTCGGCTGCGACCACGGCGGCACAATTCGTGGCACGCCCGCCGATCTGGAGGCGAGCTACGTTTTCACCGATTGCGCGCTCTGGCCCGGCCTGGTCCTGAACGGCACCGCCGTGCGCCAGGACGCGGGCGAGCCCGGCGACGGCATCACGCTGGGGCTCACTGTCTCGGGCCTGCATTCCGGCGAGATCGCCTACTCCTACGGGGGGAATACCGAGGCGGAATCGATAGGCGGAACCTGGGACGGGGCGGCGGTGACGACGCCGAGGCCGCTGCCCTGAGCCCAGTCCGCTCGCCAATTCGCGAAACGTCGTAAACGGCGCGCGAAGGCAGCGCGCGTCACGACGGAAGTCCGACAGAAAGCCGACGAATGCCCGACACCGGCGCCGGCAGTGCTGACGCCGGTAAACCCAGCGTTCGCAACTGGTTGCCGCCTACTTCACCCGCGCGTTGCGCGCCGCGATCAGGCGCAGCCGCAGCGCATTCAGCCGGATGAATCCGGCGGCGTCCTTCTGGTCGTAGGCGCCGGCGTCTTCCTCGAAGGTGACGTGCTTCTCGCTGTAGAGCGAGTGCCGCGACCACCGCGCGACGGTGCGGACGGAGCCCTTGTAGAGCTTCACCCGGACCGTCCCGGTCACATGTTCTTGCGACTTGTCGATGGCCGCCTGCAACATCTCGCGTTCCGGGCTGAACCAGAAGCCGTTGTAGATGAGTTCCGCATAGCGCGGCATCAGGCTGTCCTTGAGGTGCCCCGCGCCCGCGTCCAGCGTGATCTGCTCGATGCCACGGTGCGCCTCCAGAAGGATCGTGCCGCCCGGCGTCTCGTAGAGCCCGCGGGACTTCATGCCGACGAAGCGGTTTTCCACGAGGTCCAGCAGCCCGACCCCGTGCTTCGCCCCCAACTCGTTGAGTTTGCTGAGCAATCCGGCCGGCGACAGCACCGCGCCATCGACCGAAACCGCGTCCCCGCGTTCGAAGGAAACCTCGACCATTTCAGCCACATCCGGCGCGTCTTCTGGCTGCACCACGCGCTGCGCCACATGGTCCGGGGCCTCCTGCGCGGGGTCCTCCAGCGCCTTTCCCTCGGACGAGGTGTGCAAGAGGTTCGCGTCCACCGAGAACGGCGCCTCGCCGCGTTTGTCGCGGGCAATCGGAATCTGGTTCGCCTCGGCAAACTCCAGAAGCCTGGTGCGCGAGGTCAGGTCCCATTCCCGCCACGGCGCGATCACCCGCAGCGCGGGGTTCAGCGCGGCCACGCCAAGTTCGAACCGCACCTGGTCGTTGCCCTTGCCGGTGGCCCCGTGCGCCACCGCATCCGCCCCGGTTTTCTCTGCGATCTCAACCAGATGCTTGGCGATCAGCGGACGGGCGATGGAGGTGCCGAGCAGGTACAGCCCCTCGTAGACCGCATTGGCCCGGAACATCGGGAAAACGAAATCGCGCACGAACTCCTCGCGCAGGTCGAGGACGTGGATGTTCTCCGGCCTGATCCCCAACAGGATCGCCTTGTCCCGCGCCGGCCCCAGTTCCTCGCCCTGGCCGAGGTCGGCGGTGAAGGTCACGACCTCGCAGCCGTAGGTCGTCTGCAGCCATTTCAGGATGATCGAGGTGTCGAGCCCGCCGGAATAGGCGAGGACGACTTTCTTCGGTGCAGGCATGCGCGGCTCCGTGGCGGGACGTGGCGGCAGGAACGCGCCGCGCTTAGCGTGTCCTGCGGGACTCAGCAAGTTGGCCACCGATTGTCCCCGGATTGACCGGATTCCCTGCAGGGCGCAGGCTGTTCCGAGCACTTGGCAGAATGGGAGAACCGCCGTGAACGCCATCGCGATCATCCGTCACTCGCTCCAGCAGATTTTCGGGAACCTCGGAGCCGTACTCAGGATTTCGATCCTGCTCGCGCTGATCCCGCTGGCCCTGATGCTCGCGCTCGGCCTGGCGCCACTGTTTGCGGACGAGGCCGCAATGCAACGCGCCATCGAAACGGGTTCGTTGCCCTGGGGCAAGTTCCTCCTGTTCCTGCTCGTGGCCATCGCCACCGCGATATGGATCGCGGTCGCCTGGCATCGCTTTGTCCTGCTGGAGGAACAGCCGGGCGCGGTTCTGCCGGCCTGGAAGGGCGACCGGATGTTGTCCTATCTGGTGGCATCGATCATCTTGATCCTGATCGGCATCGTCGTGGCCATCGTGATCTCGCTGGTCGTGGGTCTGATCCTGGCTACGGTCTTGCCGGCGCCCACGTCGATGGGTGGTTTCATCGTCGTCGCAGTCATCGCCGGGCTGCTCATCGGTGTTCCGATCATCGCGTTGATCATGCGGATCGGCCCGATCCTGCCCGCAGCGGCGGTGGGCGAGCGGCTGGGTGTCGGCGGGGCATGGGAGGCCACGCGGGGGGCGACGCTGACCTTCGCCGGGGTGGCGGTGGTCATCATCCTGATCTCGCTGGGGCTTGAGTTCATCGGCGCCCGGCTGTTCGGACGGTCCGTCATGCTAGCCGGAATCTGGGGCTTTGCCGTCCAGTGGTTCAACCTGATGCTGGGCCTCAGCATCGCCACGACGATCTACGGCCACTACGTCCAGCGTCGCCCGCTGGTCTGACCAAACACTTGCGCGCGCTCGTGAGCCGAGCGCGCGCAAATCCATTCTTGCGGGCGATGCCCGCGACGAACTGTGCGGTGGCCGTCAGCCGCCCGTGGGCACGATCAGCTCCGGGTCGGTCTCGGCTTCCGGGTCCACCGCGGCCTCGTCCTCCGGAAGGACCTCTTCCTCCTCCGGTACGGTCTCGGCAATCGCCGCGGCGATCTCTTCGGCGTAAAGCCCCAGCCGCTCACGCGCCAGGCCCAGAAGCGCCCCGGCGTCGCCGTCCTTGTTCCAGGCGTCGACAAACGCGGTCTCGGCGTCCGTCACGGCCTCAGCGGCCGCGGTGGCTTCATCGACCGCGGTTTGCGCGTCAGCGACCTTCAGGTCGGTCGGCTCGGGGGCGGCGAAGGTTCCGGTCGTCGAGTCGTAACCGGCCGCCGCGAGCGCAGTGTCAACCTCGGCGATGGGCGTAGCGCTGGCGACATAGGCGCCGACATCCGCGAACCCTGCCGACCCGAGCGCGGTGCCTAGCGCGTCATACGCGGCTGCGAGGTCAAGCACCTCGGCCGCGCCCGCAGCGGCGGCAGTCGCTTCGGCCGCCGTCGCGTCGGCGATGGCGAGCCCGGCCATCAGGCCAACCGGCCCGTTGGTGATCTGGCCGTTGCGGATATGGGCGGTGATCGCGTTGATGCTGGCGTGCAGAGCGCCGTTCATCTTGCCCAGTTCGCTCGGCGTCAGCGCGACATCAACGACTTCCTCAGTCGTGGCAGCTGCCGTCGCCGGCTTCTTGGCCGCCGACTTTGTCGCCGACGTGTCCTTTCCCGTGGACTTGTCCGCGGAGTTCCCGTTGCCGTTGCCGCCGGCGTTGCCGTTGCCGTTGCCGGCGCCGCCATTGCCATTGCCATTGCCATTATTGGCAAAGGCGGCGCCGAAGCCATGCGTGTCGGCGACAGGCAGCATCGGGGAGACAGTCAGCGCGGTGACAGCCACGGCGCCAAGAAGAAGAGACAAACGGGGCATAACGGGAGCTCCATACCAAAGTTCGACCTTTTGTTTACCGCAATCCGTTCATCCGCGTGACCGGATTGTGGCAAGCCTGCGGCGAAGGCCCGTGCCTTCAGCGGCTTTCCGCCCTTGCCCTGCCGCGCTGATCGCGGCACCCCTTGGCGATGACCCGCTTCCCCACCTCTGCCCGCGACGCCGCCGCCGCCCTGCGCGCGCTGTTCGACCCCACGCCGCTGCAACGCAATGACCACCTGTCGGACCGCCACGGCGCCGAGATCCTGCTGAAGCGCGAAGACCTTGGCCCGGTGCGCAGCTACAAGCTGCGCGGCGCCTTCAACGCGATGCGCAAGCGGGTGGCGGAGGGGGCGCATTTCGTCTGCGCCAGCGCCGGCAACCATGCGCAGGGAATGGCCTATGCCTGCCGCCATTTCGGCGTGAAGGGCACGATCTTCATGCCGGTGACGACGCCACAACAGAAAATCGCCAAGACCCGCATCTTCGGCGGCGGCGCGGTCGAAATCGTGCTGAGCGGCGACTATTTCGACCAGACGCTGACCGCGGCGCAGGATTTCTGCGCCGGCCAGGGGGCGCAGTTCCTGCCGCCCTTCGACGATCCGGACGTGATCGAGGGCCAGGCGACGGTGGCGGTGGAACTCATCGACCAGCTCGGCCGCGCCCCGGACCTGGTGATCCTGCCGGTGGGCGGCGGCGGGCTGTCGGCCGGGGTCACGAGGTTCCTGCGCGAGGTGGCACCGGCCACTGCTTACCGCTTTGTCGAGCCGCTGGGCGGGGCGAGCCTTGCCGCAGCGCTGAAGGCCGGCGGCCCGGTGACGCTGCCGAGGGTCAACAGCTTTGTCGACGGCGCGGCGGTGGCGCGGATCGGCACGCTGACCTACGGCCACCTGGCCTGGGTCGATCCGCGCCATGTGCTGCTCGCGCCCGAGGACCGCATCTGCGGCACGATGCTGGAGATGCTCAACGTCGAGGGCATCGTGCTGGAACCGGCCGGCGCGCTGTCGGTGGACGTGCTGCCCGAGCTCGGTCCGGAGATCGCCGGCAAGACCGTGGTCTGCGTCACCTCCGGCGGCAACTTCGACTTCGAGCGCCTGCCGGAAGTGAAGGAGCGGGCGCAGCGCTTCGCCGGCCGCAAGAAGTATTTCATCCTGCGGATGCCGCAGCGGCCTGGTGCCCTGCGTGAGTTCCTGTCGCTTCTCGGGCCCGACGACGACATCGCGCGGTTTGAGTATCTCAAGAAATCGGCGCGCAACTTTGGCTCGGTGCTGATCGGGATCGAGACCTCCTCGGCCGCGAACTTTGCCGAGCTGATGCGGCGGATGGACGCGGCGGGACTGGTGTTCCGCGATATTACCGGCGACGAGGCTTTGGCGGAGTTTCTGGTCTAGGCGGATGACCGGGACCAAGGTTCCCGGCAAGTTGCGGTCAGGATCCGGCGTGAGCCGCCCAGTGGAGAGAGCCATGCAGAAGCTGACGGGCGTGATGCCGGCGCTGGTGACCCCGTTCGACGCGGCGGGAGAGGTCGATCTTGCAGCACTCGGCCGGCACATGGCCGGCCTGCGGGCGGCGGGCGTGACCGGCTGGGTGCCCTGCGGGTCCTCGGGCGAGTACAACCTGATGTCCGACGCCGAGCGCGACAGCGTGCTGCGGTTCGTGCGGGATTTCGCCCGGCCCGGGGAAATGCTGATCGCCGGCGCCAACGCCCCGCATACCGCGGGCGTGATCGCCAACACGCAGCGTGCCAAGGCGCTTGGCTACGACACCGTCCTGCTGGCGGTGCCGTTCTACACCAAGCCGACGCAGGCCGAGATCGTGCGGCATTTCAACGCCGTGCTGGACGCGGCCGATGTCAGCATCGTGCTCTATTCCTACCCCGGCAAGGACGGGGTCGAGATTGAATGGGAGGCGCTGGACGCGCTGGCCGATCATCCCCGCATCATCGGCATCAAGGAAAGCTCCGGCGTCTTGCAACGCGCCATCGGGATCGCCACGCGCTATGCGGGGCGCCTCCAGCTCGTCTCCGGCTCCGACGACATCGCGCTCGACTTCATGCTCTGGGGGGCGGACGCCTGGATCTGCGGGCCGGCGAACTGCATGGCGAACGCGGTCTGCGACCTGGACCGGACCTTCCGGTCGGGCGACCTGGTCCGGGCGAAAGAGATCATGACGCGCATTTTCCCGGCGATGAACGTGCTTGAGTCCGGCAAGTTCGTGCAGAAGCTGAAATTCGGCTGCGAGCTGCAGGGCACGCCTGTCGGCGACTGCAGGATGCCGCTGGGGCCGCTGACAGCAGAGGAGAAGGCCGCCTTCGCGGCGGCGATGCAGCCGATCCTCGCCTGGCCGTGACCACCCTCGTCGTCGGCGCCGGCATCATCGGCACGGCCATCGCGCATGAATTGCAGCGCCGGGGCCGGCAGGTCGTGCTGCTGGACCGCGACGGCCCTGGCCGCGGCGCCTCCTTCGGCAACCTCGCGTCCATCGCCGTCACCGAGTTCATGCCCGCCTCGCGGCCCTCGGTCTGGCGCCGCATCCCGGGCTGGCTGCTCGACCCCGAGGGCCCGGTGCGGGTGCGGCTGGGCTACATGCCGCATCTCATCCCCTGGTTCGCCCGCTTCATCGCCGCCTCCCGCCCGGCGAAGCTGCGCGCGCTCGAGGCGCAGGGCGCGGCGCTCTGCGCGCGGGCTCTGGACGACACGCTGGCGCTGTTGCGCGACACCGGACTGTCGGACGAGATCAGCGAGGAAGGCTGCCTCTGTCTCTATGCAGACGAAGCAGAGTTGCGCGCTGACCGCGACCACATCGACCTGCTCGACCGCTTCGGCTTTGCCTACGAAACCCTCGACCGGCGGGCGCTCGTAGCGCTTGAACCGGAGATCGGCGACCGTATCGGCCTGGCCCTGCGCTTCCCTGCGAACCGGACGGTGAAGGACCCCTACCGGCTGGTTCTGGCGCTGGCCGAGCGCTTCGTCGCGATGGGCGGGCGCATCGAGCGCGGCGAGGTCAGGGGCTTTGACCGTGCCGACCGGATCACCGCTGTGGCGCTGGCCGACGGCCGCCGTCTGGACGTCTCGGAAGTCGTCATTGCCGCCGGCGCCTGGACCGGGCGGCTGTCGGCCCTGCTGGGCGAGCCGATCCCGCTGGAGACCGAGCGCGGCTACCACACCCAGATCATGTCCCCCGGCATCACCCTGAAACACTCGATCATCTGGCCGGCGCGCGCGCTCATGGTGGCGCCGACGGCGGGCGGCCTGCGGGTGGGCGGCACGGTCGAGATGGCCGGGCTCGACGCCCCGCCCGACTACCGCCGGGCCCGCGTCACCGTCCACCGCGCGCAGGAGGCGCTGCCGGGGCTGCGGGTGGACGGCGGGTCCGAATGGATGGGTCACCGCCCGGCGTTGCCGGACACGGTGCCCATCCTGTCAGCCTCGGCGAAGACGCCCGGGGTTTACTATGCCACCGGCCACGGCCACCTTGGACTGTCGCTCGCCGCAACCTCGGCGCGCGTCATCGCCGACCTGGTCACCGGAACGCCACCGCCGCTCGACCTGAATCCCTATCGCATCGACAGATTCTGAGGCCGCCCATGTGGGACCGAACGCTCGACATCCTGATGGTCCATTGCCAGGGCGAGACCGGGAACGTCATCGTCTCTGGCGCTCCCGACATCCCGGGGGCCACCGTGCTGGAGAAAATGCACCACCTCAACACGGTTGACGGCAGCCTGCGCCGCTTCGTCACCTCCGAACCGCGCGCCCATGTGGCGATGAGCGTGAACCTCCTCCTGCCGCCCTGCCGTCCGGATGCCGACGCCGGGTTCATCGTGCTGCAGGCGGACAGGGCGCATCCGATGTCCGGGTCGAACGCGATCTGTGTCGTCACCGCGCTGCTGGAATCCGGCCGGGTGCCGATGGCAGAGCCCGAAACGACGGTCCGCCTCGACACCGCCGCCGGACTGGTCGTAGCCCGCGCCCGTTGCGCCGGCGGACGCTGCCTGTCGGTCAGCCTCGACAACGTGCCTGCCTTCGTCGAGGCGCTCGACGTTCCGGTCGAAACGCCGGCATGGGGCACGGTCCGGGCGGACATCGCCTTTGGCGGCATCTACTACGCCCAGATCGACGCGGGCGCCGTGGGACTGGAGATCACCGCCGAGAACGCCCGCGCGCTGGCCGAGGCGGGGATGCAGATCAAGGCGCTGCTCGCCGGGCAGGTGACCGTCCGCCACCCTGAAATCCCCGGCCTGACCGACATCGCCTATGTGATGTTCCGCGAAGATCAGCCCGATGGTTCGCTGCGAACCTGTACCACGCTGAAACCCGGCCGGGTGGACCGCTCGCCCTGCGGCACCGGCACGTCCGCCCATCTCGCCATCGAACACGCCCGCGGCCGGCTGGCGATGGGCGAGACGCGCATCTCGCGATCGGTCACCGGCGGCGTCTTCAGCGCCGAGGTGATCGGCGAGACCACGGTCGGCGGCCGCCCGGCGGTCCTGCCGCGGATCACCGGACAGGCCTGGGTCTTCGGCCGCCAGCAGCTTCGCATGAGCCCCGACGATCCGTTCGCGGCTGGGTTCATGTTGTCGGACACCTGGGGACCGCAGGTCGGCGCGCTGTGATCGCGCCGGCCCAAGCCGATCAGCGTGACCGGAAGGCCGGTGGTGCCGATGGCGATTTTCCGCTTTTCCCAAGTCCCTGAGGGGTGCCCGTCCGCACCCCCAGGTCCGCGTCCTGCTACCGCTGGGCCGGTTGTTGGCAACCGTCGTCAGCACCGCGGCGATGATGATCGCGCCGACAATCGCGCCCTTGTCGCCGCCCAGCGAGACGCCGCCGACCACGGCAGCGGCGAAAGCCGAGAAGATGATCCCCTCGCCCTGCGTCGTCACCGCCGGGCCGAGCGGTCCGGTCATCAGCACACCCGCCAGACCCGCCAGCAAACCCGCGAAGATGAAGGCCGGGTTCTGTCGCAAACCTTGGTTCTTGACCCGGGTGTCCTGGAGGATCGACGGTTCCAGC
>JANOGU010000128.1:0-4227 GCA_031406135.1 Rhodobacterales bacterium | reverse complement strand
CCCGCGCGATCGTATCCACCCGCTTCAACTCCACCTCCGTCCGCTGCCCCGCAACGGACGGTCTGCCAGATCAGCAGGGGGGTCAAAATTGGACGCCGATCACCCCGCCTAAGGGGTCAAAATTGCATGCTGAAACACAGCCAGGCCCGGCAGGCCCTTGATCCCGTCCTCGATCATCTGCTGCGCGCCGCCGTTCACGGCATTGGTGCAGAACTTCTTCAGCATCGAGGTGCCGGCCTTCTCGATTGCGCCCTTGGCCACGTCGTCCATGAACGGGCCAAGCTTGCCGCCCTTCAGGATCAGGCCCACGGTGCCGTCGACCACGGCCGCCATGAACACGTTGACCACGCCAGTCTCGATCGAATAGCTGCCGTCGACCGAGGCCTTGTTGACCTCGTTCAGCGTCGCCTCGTAGGCCGCCACCCCTGCGGAGACGGCGACCTGCACCTGCCAGGAGGCGCCGCCGGTGGCGATGGCGGCGGTGATCTGCAACACGACGACGCAGCCGTCCTGGATCAGCTTGAGATTCTTGCACAGCTCCTCGCCGCCCGCGAAGGTCTCGCCGCGGTACTGGTCCATCGCGGCAAAGGCGGTGCGGATCGACGCGGAGTAGGAGTTGAACTGTGCCGGGTTCAGGGTTCCCGCCTTGGCTGCCCGTTCAGCTCCGGACGCGGCCTTCACCGCTGCATCCATCACGCCGGAGGCTGGAAACTTGGCCCCCGAGGCCAGGTCCACCGCGCTCGCCCAGAACCAGTTGGCATCGCGCGCGCTCTTGTGCGCGTCCCACAGCAACTTGGCCTCGTTGGCCATGCTGACCAGGGGCTGCACTGCCGCCGAGGCCTTTTCGGCTGCGAGCTTTTTCAGCTGCTCGAACTGCGCCTTGGTGACCCAGGCTTCCTTGCCGTTGACGACGACCTTGGTGCGCGGCTCCTGCGCGTAGTTCAGCGCCTCCCACATCTTGCCATCCACCTTCATGGGGTCGGCACTGATCTTGAGTTTCTTGCACATGTCCTCCAGCGCCGTGGCGGTCGCGTCGTCATAGGCACCGTTGACGGGAAGCTTGTAGCCAAGCTTGTTCAGCGTGGTCTGGACTTCCTTCACGTCCGGATGGGACGTGCCGTATTCGAGAGTTGCCATGACTTTCCCTTGCGAAACGACTCGAAGAACGACGTGATAACGGCGCTGTTACCGCGTTCTGCGAACGGCTCGCAAGGTTTATCTGGGGGGAAAAAACGGCGTCACGCCACCTTCTGCAGCGCGACCTTCGGGGCAATGCCAAGCGCGCGGCAAACCTCGCGCACCAGGTTCGGGCGGTTCAGCGTGTAGAAATGCAGGTCCTCCACGCCCTCCGAAAGCAGCCGGTCGCAGAGCACCGTGCACTGGGTCAGCGCCAGAAGCTCCTCGCGCCCGTCGCGGACGGCCATCTGGAAGGCCTCGTCCAGTCGCGCCGGCACCTGCGCGCCGCAACGTTTCGCAAACGTCTTCGCCCCCGCCCAGGATTGGATCGGCAGGATGCCGGGGATCACCGGCGCGGTGATCCCGGCTTTCGCGCAGCGGTCGCGGAAGCGCAGGAATGTGTCGGCCTCGAAGAAGAACTGGGTGATCGCCGAAGACGCGCCCGCGTCAAGCTTGCGCTTCAGCCAGCGCACGTCGGCATCCGCGTCGGCGGCATCCGGGTGCGGTTCGGGATAGGCGGCGACGCGGATGGTGAACCGGCCATCGGCCGCCAGCGCCTCGATCAGCTCCACCGAATGCGCAAACCCCTGCGGATGCGGCACGAAGCGCGCGGCGCCCTTGGGCGCATCGCCGCGCAGCGCCACGATCTCGGTCACCCCGGCCTCGGCATAGGATTGCGCGATGGCCAGCGTCTCGCTGCGGGTCGCGTCGACGCAGGTCAGGTGCGCGGCGACCCTCAGCCCGGTGTTGTGGCCGATGGTGCCCACCGCCTCATGCGTCAGCCGACGGGTGGTGCCGCCCGCACCGTAGGTGACCGAGACGAACTCCGGCGCCAGCGGCGCCAGTGTCTGCACCGCCTCCCACAGCCGGAACGACGCATCCAGCGTCTTCGGCGGGAAGAATTCGAACGACACGCGGGGGGTGCGGGACATGGGACGGCTCCTCTGATCCGCCGCTTGTCCCACGCCGCGAGATGTGAGACAAATTCATAATTCTCAAGATCATCATGAGCCGAACCGCAAGATGCACCTCGAATTCCGCCACCTGCGCACGATCCGGGCGATCCACCAGGCCGGCGGCCTCGCCCGCGCGGCCGAGGTGCTGAACACCACCCAATCCGCGCTCAGCCACCAGATCGCGGGGCTGGAGGATCAGGCCGGGGTGGAGTTGTTCGTCCGCCGCGCAAAACCGCTGCGCCTGTCCGCCGCCGGCCTGCGCATCCTGCGCCTGGCCGAGCGCATCCTTCCCGAAGTGGAGGCTCTGGCCGAGGAGTTCCGCGCGCTGCGCCAGGGCAAGACCGGGCGGCTGCACATCGCCATCGAATGCCACGCCTGTTTCGAATGGCTGTTCCCCGTCCTCGAACAGTTCCGCCACGCCTGGCCCGAGGTCGACGTCGACATCCGCGCCGGGCTGGCCTTCGACGCCATCCCGGCGCTGACCCGCGAAGAGGTGGACCTCGTCATCTCCTCCGACCCGGTCACGCTCCCCGGCATCACCTTCAACCCGCTCTTCGACTACGAGCCCCGCTTCGTCGCCGCCGCCCAGAACCCGCTCGCCGCGCGCGAGGAAATCACCGCCGAGGACTTCCGCGACCAGACCCTCATCACCTACCCGGTCCCGCGCGACCGGCTCGACGTCTTCACCGAACTGCTGACCCCCGCGCGGGTGGAGCCACGGGCGCAGCGGCAGGTGGAGCTGACGGCGGTGATCCTGATGCTGGTGGGTTCAAACCGCGGTGTCGCCGTGCTGCCCGACTGGGTGCTGCGCGAGGTGAAGTCGAACGCAGACTACATCACCCGCCCGCTGGCCGGCCGGCCGGTCAAGCGGCTCTACGCCGCGACGCGGCAGGAGGACGTCAGCCGCCCCTACATGGCGCACGCGCTCCGCCTCGGCCGCACCGAGCCGCCCAAGCTCCAGCGCGGCTAGGCGGCACATTGTCGGGACGGATGCCCGACCAATACCCGACAGATGCCCGACCCCGGCGGGCGGCCCTCAGCGCCCGCAGGCCGCGTCGATCTGGGCGACCGCCCCGGCGGCCCCGGCGATGGAGAAGTTCAGTTCCTTCTGCCGCACCTCGCCCTTGGGCGTGTATTTCACCCGCAGCGACGTGCCCTTGCCGATGTCCCGGATGAACGGCAGCGCCTTGCCGTAGTCCCACAGCCCCAGTGCGGTCTGGTCGGTGCGCTCCAGAAAGGTGCGCAGCCGCGTCGGCCCGTCATCCACCTGATAGGACACTAGTCCTCCCACCCCGTCGCTGCTTACCGGGCAGTCGGTCACCAGAAGCACCGCCGTCTCGTTGTCAAAGCAGCGCAGGAACAGCGACGGCCGGTAGGTCTTGCCGTCGCACTGCACCTCTTCACCCGCGTCGACCCAGGCGAAGACATTGGTAAAGCCGGTGTCCGACACTTCCTGGTCCAACTGCCAGACGCTCGAGCCGCCCGGTGCCGGATCGGGCGCAGGGGCCGCGGCGAAGGGCTTTGGCTTCGGCGCCGGGGCAGGCGCCGGGTCTATGGCGAAAAGCCCGGGCTTGGGTGCGGGCGCCACGTCGGTGGCCGGCGCCGCGCTCTCCGGAGCCACCGCCCCGGCGATCACCCGGCTCGGCGGCCGGTTCGGGTAGGCCGCGTCGAAACAGGCGAGTCGTTCGGTCGGGTCGGTGATGGCCGGGCAATCGGTGGCGGCCGCTGCGGCCGTTGCGGTCAGCAGGCCGCAGGCGGCAAGCCAGAGGGGCGTGGATCGGGGCATCGGCGCGATTCCTGAGAGCGGCTCGCCCGAGTATCGGTGCCCTTGCCGGATGCGGCAAGCCTCGCGCGAGGGGTCCGCATAAGTCTTCCGTTAAGGCGCCCGGTCTAGGGTTCCGCTCATGCCAGGGAGTTCCCCGCCATGCACGGCCTCGTCAACCGCGCCTTCCAGTCGTTCCTGCGGGACACTTACGGTGCCTCTCTATGGGACGGCGTTGCGCTTGCGGCGGGAGCCGACCCGCATGGGTTCGAGGCGATGCAGGTCTACGACCGGGCCTTGACCGACGCCGTGATCGACGCCGCCAGCCGGGCC
>JANOGU010000108.1:0-36790 GCA_031406135.1 Rhodobacterales bacterium | reverse complement strand
GGCGGCTGTTCGCGTTGGAAGCCCGGCCCGCAGAAAAGGCGTTCCGGGCGATGGCCGAGGCCTGGTCGCCCTGGCGTTCGGTGGCAGCACGGCTGCTGTGGGCCTACTACCGGGTGGACAAGGGCCGGGAGGGCATCGGGTGAAGCTGCTGATCGTCGTTGCGCATCCGCGACGGGTGTCATTAACCTGGGCCGTGGCAGACGCCTTTGCCGATGCTGTGGTCGGGCGCGGGCACTGCATCGAGTGGGCTGACCTGACGGCGGAGGGCTTCGACCCGCGCCTGCCGCCGGAGGATGAGCCGGACTGGGACGACTACGCCAAGACCTACAGCCCCGCCGTGCAGGCCGAAATGGCACGTATCCTGCGCAACGAGGCCACCGTCATGGTCTGGCCGGTCTGGTGGTGGTCGATGCCGGCACTGATGAAGGGCTGGATCGACCGGGTATGGAACAACGGCTGGGCCTATGGCGGGGGTGCAGCCTATCCGCATGCCACGGTTTGGTCGCTGGCCGTCGCGGGTGGCAACAAGGCCAGCTTTGCCAAACGCGGGTATGATGCGGCGATCGCCACGCAGATCGAGACCGGCATCCTGCGCTACTGCAAGATCGCCTCGCCGCGGCAGGAGGTCCTGTACGGGTCTCTCGACGGTGCCGAAGCGACGGCGGCGATCGTGGCACAGGCGCGCAGCCTGGGGGAGGCGTTCGGATGACCCTGCGCGCGCTTGCGGCCGGGCGCCGCGGGGCCAGTCCGGCCAGGTCGCTGGTGGTCTTCCTGCATGGCTACGGCGCTGACGGGGCGGATCTGCTGGATTTGGCCGAGGTGCTGGGTCCGCATCTGCCGGGCACAGCCTTCGTGGCACCCGACGCGCCGGAGCCGTGCCGGGGCAATCCCTTCGGGCGGCAGTGGTTCCCGATCCCATGGCTTGACGGCTCGTCGGAGGCAGAGGCAGAGGCGGGGCTGGCGGCATCGGCTGCGGACCTCGACGCCTTTCTCGACGG
Source organism: Rhodobacterales bacterium (assembly GCA_031406135.1). Taxonomy (GTDB): domain Bacteria; phylum Pseudomonadota; class Alphaproteobacteria; order Rhodobacterales; family Rhodobacteraceae; genus JANOGU01. The sequence goes on along the minus strand of JANOGU010000108.1, from coordinate 35,792 downwards.
CGAGCTTGCGGCTTCGGGGCTGGTGCCGTCCCGCATGGCGCTGTTGGGCTTCAGCCAGGGGGCGATGATGGCGATGCACGTCGCGCCCCGGCGGCCGGCGGCGGTGGCGGGCGTGGTGGCGATCTCGGGCCGGCTGCTGGCGCCGGAACGGCTGGCGGCAGAAGCGCTGGTGCGGCCGCCGGTGCTGCTGGTGCATGGCGATCAGGACCAGATGGTGCCCTTCGCCAGCATGCAGGCCGCGGGGCAGACGCTGGCCGGGGCGGGCTTCGACGTCCATGGCCACGTCATGCATGGCGCCGGGCACGGGATCGCACCGGACGGGCTGTCCGTGGCGCTGTCTTTCCTGCGCGACCGGCTGGCGGGCTGACGTCACTGAGAAGTCACCGGGGGCGCTTATCCACAGGCCGAAGGCCGCAGTTTGCGGGCTTGTCAGGACGGGAACGCCAGATATAGTCGGGGTCGCGACGGGGCGGGGCTCCCCGTCCCGGTCGCCGGGGCGGCAGGGGAGTTGGCGCTTGGGGCTGCAAGGTGAATTCCGCACCAGTTTCGTCCGCGAGCCGGCGGCGCTGAAGCACTATCCCGCGCTGGTGCTGAACGCCGACTACCGGCCGTTGAGCTACTATCCGCTGAGCCTCTGGCCGTGGCAGGAGGCGATCAAGGCGGCCTTCCTCGACCGGGTGGTGATCGTGGCGGAATACGACGCCGTGGTGCGCAGCCAGCGCCAGGCGTTCCGCATCCCCTCGGTCGTGGTGCTGAAGGACTACATCCGGCCGCAGAAGACGGTGGCCTTCACCCGGTTCAACCTGTTCCTGCGCGATGCCTTCCAGTGCCAGTACTGCGGTGCCAAGGGCGACCTGACCTTCGATCACGTGCTGCCGCGCTCGCGGGGAGGCCGGACGACCTGGGACAACGTGGTGGCTGCCTGTTCGCCCTGCAACCTGCGCAAGGGCAACCGGACACTGCGGGGTTCCGGGCTGCAGCTGTGGCGGCCGCCCAAGGCGCCGAATTCCGAGGAGATGCAGGCCTACGGTCGGCGGTTCCCGCCGAACTACCTGCACGACAGCTGGCTCGACTACCTGTACTGGGATGCCGAACTGGAAGCGTGAGCCGTCCGCCGGGTGGCCGTCGTCGAACCTTCACAATCGCCGCCGGGCGACCTAGGGTCGCGCCAGCGGGCAGGGTGGTGGCGATGACAGTCGGGCTGGATGTGGCGGCGCTCAACCTCGGCACGGCGCTGGCATGCGGCGCGGTGATCGGGTCGGAGCGGCAGGTGCGTCAGCGCATGGCGGGACTGCGCACCAATGCCCTGGTGGCGCTCGGGGCGGCGAGCTTCGTCACCTTCTCGGCGCTGTACCCCGAGGAAGTGAGCCCGACCCGTGTGGCGGCGCAGATCGTGTCGGGCATCGGCTTTCTGGGGGTTGGGCTGATCTTCCGCGATCGGTTCAACATCCACGGCATCAACACCGCCGCAACGCTGTGGTGCTCGGCCGCGGTCGGCATGATGGCCGGGGCGGGCGCGCTTTTGCTGGCCGCGATGCTGACCGGGTTCGTGGTGTTCGTGAACCTCGGCCTGCGCCCGGTGGTGAAATGGCTCAAGCGCAGGACCAATGCGGGCGTGCCGGTGTCGCGCAGCTTCCGCGTCGGTGTGGTTTGCCGGCCGGAGGCGGAAGGCACGGCGCGAGCCCTGCTGTTGCGGGAGTTGTCGCTCGGCGGCCTGCAGCTGACGTCCATCGACGCGCATGCCCAGATCGACGGGACGGTCGAGCTGACCGCGAACGCGGTCGGCGAAGGTGTCACCGAGGCGGCCTTCGAACAGGCGGCCCAGCGCATCGCGGTGGAGCCCGGGCTGCTCCGGGTGAGCTGGAGTGCGGGGGAGGATGCATGACCCAAAGCGCTTCGAACGGATGCGGCTGCGTGCTGGACTTGTCGGGGTCAAGGCGGTAGAAGGCCGCTGTTACCGCTAACAATTGCGGCGCTCGGCCGCGGAACGGGGCACCATGGTCTCGCGCGTCATCCCGGTTGAGCCCTTTGACCTGGTGATCTTCGGCGGCAGCGGCGACCTGGCGCGGCGGAAGATTTTCCCAGGACTGTTCCGCCGCTTCCTGACGGGCCAGATGCCGCCCGACGCCCGCCTGATCGGCGCGGCGCGCAGTGCGATGACGGTCGAGGCGTTCCGCGACAGCATCGCCAAGGCGATCCGCGAATTCGCGGCGCCGGACGAGGCGGGAGACAAAACGCGGCTGGCGGCGTTTCTCGACCACGTGGGCTATGTGGCGATCGACGCGCAGGGCGAGGCGGGCTGGCAGCAGCTCAAGGCCGAGATGCGGCCGGGTGTGGTGCAGGCGTTCTATTTCTCGGTCGCACCCACCCTGTTCGGCGACATCGCCGAGCGGCTGAAAGCCTTTGCCATCGCCGGACCCGACGCCCGCATCGTGGTCGAAAAGCCCTTCGGTCGCGATCTGGCCAGCGCGCGGGCACTGAACGCCACGCTGGCCGCACATTTCGACGAACGACAGATCTACCGGATCGACCACTACCTGGGCAAGGAGACCGTCCAGAACCTGATGGCGGTGCGCTTCGCCAACATCCTGTTCGAGCCGATCTGGAAGGCGGAGTACATCGACCACGTCCAGATCACCGTGGCCGAAACGGTAGGGGTGGAGGGGCGCGGCGCCTACTACGACACCTCCGGGGCCATGCGAGACATGGTGCAGAACCACCTGATGCAACTGCTTTGCCTGATCGCCATGGAGCCGCCCTATCACTTCGACCCCAATGCGGTGCGTGACGAGAAGCTGAAGGTGATCCGCGCGCTGCAGCCGGTGCAGCCCGCCGACATCGTGCGCGGCCAGTATCTCGCGGCGAACGGGCAGGGCGGCTACCTCGATCACGCCGAGAATCCGGCCAGCCGGACCGAAAGCTTCATCGCGCTGAAGGTGCAGATCGCCAACTGGCGCTGGACCGGCACGCCGTTCTACCTGCGTACCGGCAAGCGGCTGCGGGCGCGGGCGTCCGAGATCGCGATCACCTTCCGCGCCCCGCCGCATTCGATCTTCGACGGAACACCCGCCGGGGCGCAGAATGTGCTGGTGATCCGGTTGCAGCCCAACGAGGGCATGAACCTGTTGGTGATGATCAAGGAGCCCGGGCCGGGCGGCATGCGGCTGACGCAGGTGCCGCTCGACATGTCCTTTGCCACGGCGCTCGGCGACCATGCGAAAAACATCGCGGACGCCTACGAGCGGCTGATCATGGACGTGATCCGCGGCAACCAGACCCTGTTCATGCGCGGCGACGAGGTCGAGGCTGCCTGGGCCTGGGCCGACCCGATCATCCAGGGCTGGGAGGCGCAGGGCGACCGGCCCAAGCCGTACGATCCGGGCTCGAGCGGCCCGGAGGATGCGCTGATGCTGCTGCATCGCGACGGGCGGCGGTGGCGGGAGATTCGCGAATGATTGTTTGGCTATATGGGCTGACAAGCGAATGAATATGCAGGAATACCCCGACCGGGACTTCCTGTTCCTGAAGCTCGCGGACAGCATCGCGGGCCAATTGGCCGATTTCGTGCGTCGCGAGGGCCGGGCTTCGTTCTGCGTGCCGGGCGGAACCACCCCCGGGCCGGTCTTCGACATGCTGTCAGGAGTCGATCTCGGCTGGGACAAGGTCGCGGTCTTGCTCAACGACGAGCGCTGGGTGCCCGAGGACAACCCGCGCTCGAACACCCGGCTGCTGCGCGAGCGGCTGTTGGTGGGGGCGGCAGCGAAGGCGTCGCTGGTGCCGCTCTACGCCCCGGCGGAGCGGCCGGAAGAGGTGCTGGAGACGCTCGCCGACGGGATCCGGCCGCACCTGCCGATCTCGGTGCTGCTGCTGGGCATGGGGGCCGACATGCATACGGCGTCGCTGTTTCCCGGCGCCGACCGGCTGGCCGAAGGGCTGGCTGCCGACGCGCCGATCCTGTTGCCGATGCGGGCCGGGGCGGCGGGGGAGCCGCGGATCACGCTGACCGCGCCGGTGTTGCGCGGGGCGATGAACATCCATCTTCTGATCACCGGGGCCGACAAGCACGCGGCGGTCGAGCGCGCGGCGCATCTGCCACCGCTGGAGGCGCCGGTGCGCTGCATCCTCGACCGGGCAACCGTGCATTGGGCGGAGTGAGACGATGAAAACCGAATGGACTGCCCTGCGCGAACATCACCGGGGCGTGAAGGACCGGGCGATCCTGCCGCTGCTCGACGACGCCCGGGCAGCGGATTTCGCGGTGGCGGCGGACGGGCTGCGGCTGGATTATGCCAAGACTAACATCGATGCCGAGGGCCGGCGGCTTCTGGTCGCGCTGGCCGGGACGGCCGGGGTGGCGGCGAAGCGTGACGCGATGTTTGCGGGCGCGAAGATCAACGAGACCGAGGGCCGCGCGGTGCTGCACACCGCGCTGCGGGCCGGGGACCAGGCGGTTGTGGAACTGGACGGCACGGACGTGCTGCCCGAGGTGCGGCGCATCCGCGCGGCGGCCGGCGTCTTTGCCGAGGATGTGCGGTCGGGGCGCTTCCAGGGCCAGGGCGGGCGGATCACCGATGTGGTCAACATCGGCATCGGCGGGTCGGACCTTGGCCCTGCGATGGCGACTTTGGCGCTGGCGCCGTATCATGACGGGCCGCGGGTGCATTACGTCTCGAACGTGGACGGCGCCCACATTGCCGACACCCTGAAGGGGCTGGACCCTGCGACCACGCTGGTCATCGTGGCCTCGAAGACCTTCACCACGATCGAGACGATGACCAACGCGCAGACGGCGCGGGTCTGGATGGCGGGATCGGTCGCCGATCCCGGCGCGCAGTTCGCGGCTGTCTCCACCGCCATCGACAAGACCGCGGCCTTCGGCATCGCGCCCGAGCGGGTATTCGGCTTCGAGGACTGGGTCGGCGGGCGCTATTCGATCTGGGGGCCGATCGGGCTGGCGCTGATGATCGCGGTCGGCGCGGCGCGGTTCGGCGAGTTCCTGGCCGGGGGCCGGGCGATGGACGATCATTTCCGCAGCGCGCCACTGGCCGCGAACATGCCGGTCATGCTGGCGCTGGTGGGCCTGTGGCACAACCAGGTCTGCGGCCATGCCAGCCGCGCGGTGCTGCCCTACGACCAGCGGCTGTCACGCCTGCCGGCCTATCTGCAGCAGCTGGAGATGGAGAGCAACGGCAAGCGCGTGGGGATGGACGGGGCGGAGCTGACGGGACACTCCGGCCCGGTGGTCTGGGGCGAGCCGGGGACCAACGGGCAGCACGCCTTCTACCAGCTGATCCACCAGGGCACGCGGGTGGTGCCTTGCGAGTTCATGGTGGCGCGCCGGGGCCATGAGCCGCATCTGGCGCAGCAGCATCTGCTGCTGGTGTCGAACTGCCTGGCGCAGGCCGAGGCGCTGCTGCGCGGCCGTTCGCTGGCCGAGGCCACGGCGATCATGGCCAGGAAGGGCCTGACCGGGGCGGAACTGGATCGGCAGGCGCGGCACCGGGTGTTCCCGGGCAACCGGCCTTCGACGATGCTGACCTATGACAGCCTGACGCCCTTTGTCCTGGGCCAGATCATCGCGCTCTACGAGCACCGGGTGTTCGTGGAAGGGGTGATCCTGGGGATCAACAGCTTCGACCAGTGGGGGGTGGAACTGGGCAAGGAACTGGCGCTGGCCCTGCAGCCGATGCTGGAGGGCCGGGCCGGGACCGAGGGCAAGGACGGCTCCACCCGCGCGCTGGTCGCCTGGGCGCGGGGGTAGGCTTCGGCTTGCGGGGCGGGCGCCCGGCCGTCAGGCCAGGGCCGCCACGACGATGATCTCGACCTTGTAGTCGGGCGTTGCCAGCCTGGCCTTACCCGTGGCGCGGGCCGGGGTATGGCCCAGCGGCACCCAGGTATCCCAGACCGAGTTCATCTCGGCGAAGGTCGACATGTCGGCAAGCCAGATCTGTGCCGACAGGATGCGGGTCTTGTCGGTCCCGGCCTTTGCCAGGATTGCGTCGACCGCGGCCAGTGCCTGGCGGGTCTGGTCCGCGACCGAGCCGCCGGGTTCGCCGAGCTGTCCGGCGACCCAGAGGATGCCGTTGCAGGCGACGGCCTCGCTCATGCGGGGGCCGGTGCCGTAGCGGGTGATGGTGGACATGGGAGAACTCCTTCAAAGCCTTGGCGGGCTTAGCGGAGGTCCGGAGACAGGGCCAGAGGGGATGGAGCGGGTGAAGGGAATCGAACCCTCGTCGTAAGCTTGGGAAGCTTCTGCTCTGCCATTGAGCTACACCCGCGCGCTGCCTTCTGCTACGCAATCGCCCCGGGGGCGTCAAGCTGGCGTCCCGGCGAAGGGGAGCGTCATGTCGGACCACTGGATCTACACGCAGACGGTGAAGACCTTTGCCGCCGGGGCCGAGCCGCCGTTCGAGGACGAGGGTGAGTTGACCGCGCATTGGGGCCGGGTCTGGGGCCTCGACAATGACGTGGGTCGCATCCGGTCGATCCTGTTGCACCGGCCGGGGCCGGAGATGGCGGTGTTCGATCCAGCGAAAAAGATCGCGGAGATCGGGAGTTACGGCGACCCTGCGGTAGGTTGGTACGTGCAGTCGGACCGGCCCCTGGACATACCGGCGATGCAGGCGGAGCACGACGGCTTGGCCGCCGCGCTGCGTGCCGAGGGGGTCGAGGTGCATGTCATGGAAGGGGTGGAGGGGGCGCGGCTGAAGTCCTGCTACACCCGCGACCCGCTGATCATGGTCAAGGGCGGCGCCATCGTCTGCCGCATGGGCGCGCGCATCCGGCGGGGGGAGGAACTGGCGACGACGCGGACCCTGGCCAAGCTCGGGGTGCCGATCCTGCGCACGATTTCCGGCAGCGGGATCATGGAGGGGGGCTCCTTCGCCTGGCTTGACGGCAAGACCTGCGCCATCGGCGTGGGCGTGCGGGTGAACCGCGAGGGCGCGGCCCAGGTGGGCGAGGTGCTGGCGCGGCAGGGGGTGGATTTGTTGGTGGTGGAGCTTGCGGGTTACGACATCCACCTCGACGTGTCGTTCCTGATGGTGGCGCCGGGGCTGGCGCTGATCAATCCGGCGGGGCTGCCCTATTCCTTCCTCGAGGCGCTGAAGGCGCGGGGCATCGACTGGGTGGAGATCGGGCCGGGCGATGATCCCTGGATCGTCAACGCGCTGGCGCTGTCGCCGGGGCATCTCCTGATGCCGGAGGGCGCGACCAACCGCACGCTCGACCGGCTGAGCGCGAAGGGGGTGCGCTGGACGACGATCCCCTACGCGCAGATGCACCCCAACGGCGGCGGCATCCACTGTTCGACGACGCCGCTGCGCCGCGATCCGGTGTGACAAACAAGGGCCGCCCTTGCGGACGGCCCTTCCGGAGCTTCCGGGGGACGGAGCCCCGGCACCGCTGACGCAGGGGCGAGTGACACGGACCCCCGCCTCCGCCGGAGGCTTACATCGCCGGCAGGAGCACGCGGTCGATGACGTGGATCACGCCGTTCGACTGCTTGACATCGGCGATGGTGACAGTGGCCACGCCGCCGGTGCCGTCCTCGATCATCAGCATGCCGTCCTTGGCCATGGCGGTGAACTCGCATCCGCCCACGGTCTTGACGGTGTGCCTGCCGCCGTCATCGGCGACCATCTTGTTGATCGCGTCCGACATCGCATCCGCCGCAACCACATGGCAGGTCAGGATTTTCACCAGCTGGTCCTTGTTCTCGGGCTTCAGCAGGGTCTCGACGGTGCCCGCGGGCAGCGCGTCGAAGGCGGCGTTGACCGGCGCGAAGACGGTGAACGGGCCCTCGCCCGACAGCGTTTCCACAAGTCCCGCGGCGGTCACGGCGGCGACGAGCGTGGTGTGGTCGGCCGAGTTCACGGCGTTCTCGACGATATTCTTGTCGGCGAACATCGGCGCGCCGCCGACGATCGGATTGGCATGGCTTTCGGCGAAGGCGAAGCCCGTGGTCAGCGCGAGGATCGCGGCGGCGGAGGTGAAGAGTTTCATCGTGGGGTCACTCCCAGGGTGTCCGGGGCGGGACCATTCCCGCCTCACACCGCGAAGAACGGGGGCGGCGGCGGGGGAGTTTCAGGGCGTGCGGTCGCTCACGCCTTCGTTACAGCGCCACCGGCCCGGCGGCGACGACCGGCCCCGTCGGCCCGCCCGTGGGCGAGCCTCCGGCCGGTTCCAGCGTGACCGCCAGCACCGCGCCTTCCGGCAGCGCGTCGAGCGGCCGGGTGTAGCCCGCCGCCTCGATCAAACCCAGCGACACCGGCGCGGCCTCGCCGACGATAATCCACAGCTCGTGCGACCGGCCTGCGGGCGCCGCCGCGCCGATGGTGCGGGTCACCGTCAGCGTGCCGCCCTCATAGCGGGCGGCGAAGGCCAGCGAGGCGTCCTCGGCGGCCAGCGTCGCGGTAATCACCGGACCCACCGGCGCCGGGGGCGGCCGCAGGACGACGATGGCCGCCAGCAGCACCGCCGCCGCCAGGCCGGCCCCGATCAGGAACCGGGCGAGCCGGTCGAGGCTTCCCGCCCGCGCTGGCGACGCGCGGCCGAACAGCCGCGCCTCGATCCGCGGCAGCAGGTCCGGGGCGGGGGCCTCGGCGAAGCCGTCGTTCATGCCGGCGAACCGGGTTTCCCAGGCGGTCACCTCGGCGGCGAAGGCGGGATCGGCCTTGATCCGTGCCTCCACGCGCGCCCGCTCAGTGGCGTCGAGCACGCCGAGGACATATTCGCCGGCCAGCGCGGCATCGTCCTGAAACGGGGTGAGCGGCGCGTCGGTCATCGCTCCATGCACTCCCGCAAGCGGATCAGGCTGCGGCGCAGCCAGGTGCGCATTGTGTTGAGCGGCACCCCGTGACGTTCGGCCAGAGCCTGATAGCTCCGGCCCTGCAGATAGGCGCCGCGCACGGCGGCCGCGCGGTCGGGCTCGATCTCTGCCATGCAGTCCACCACCCGCCGGGCCTCGCCCTTCGCGATCAGCCCCGCCTCGACCCCCGGGCGGTCGTCGGCGACCGTGGCGGCCTCGTCCTCCTTGGTCCCGGTCAGCACCGGCGGCCGCGCCCGCAGCCGGTCAATGGCGGCATTGCGCGCCACTGCGACCAGCCAGCCCAGCGCACTGCCACGGGCGGCGTCGAACCGGCCGGCACGGGTCCAGACCCGGGTGAAGACGTCCTGCAAGGCTTCCTCCGCCTCTGCTCTCTGGCCCAGCATACGGACCAGCACACCCATCAGTTTCGAGGACGTGGCCGCATAGAGTTCACGGAACGCCGTCCGGTCGCCCGTGGCGACGCGGATCAGAAGCTCGGCAATGGGGTCGTCGGTCATGGCGGCCCGGACGGAGTGATGGCGGCGGCGACTTTAGCGCAAAGCGGCGGTGTGGGAACCCCCTCAGCGCCGACGCCGTCGCGCATCACCCGCGTTCGGGTTGAAGCTCACGTCTGGCAGGGTCACGATCCGGCGCAGCTCGGAGAACGGCGCGGTCGCGTGCGGGATCGCGCTGGCGGCGACGAAATGCTCCTGGAAGCGCGGCTCGATGGCGGTCTCCACCTTGTGGATGCGCTGCACCGTGGCCTCGATCCCGTCGCGGGCGGCGACGTTCAGAAGCGCGATGCGGGCGCCGGTCCCGGCGGCGTTGCCGGCGGAGGTGACGCGGTCGAGGGGCACGTCGGGGATCATCCCCAGCACCATCGCGTGCTTGGGGCTGATATGCGCGCCGAAGGCACCGGCCAGGATCACCCGGTCGACGCCGTCCACCCCGGTCTCGTCCATCAGCAGGCGCGCTCCGGCGTAGAGCGCCGATTTGGCCAGCTGGATCGCCCGGATGTCGCCTTGCGTCACGCTGATCCGCGGTCCGCCCGCGGCACTGCCGTCGTGCAGCAGGTAGGCATGCGTCCGCCCGGTGGGCTCGGCTCGCGCGGTGCCGGTCTGTTCGGCCGAGCCGATGAGGCCGGAAGCGTCCAGCAGACCCGCCATCCGCATCTCGGCCACCGCCTCGATGATGCCCGAGCCGCAGATGCCGGTGACGCCGGTGCCTTTCACGACTTCGGCGAAGCCCGGGTCATCCGACCAGAGATCGGAGCCGATCACCCGGAACCTCGGCTCCTTGCTGGCCGGGTCGATCTCCACCCGCTCGATGGCGCCGGGCGCGGCGCGCTGGCCGGAGGAGATCTGCGCGCCCTCGAAGGCCGGGCCGGTGGGTGAGGAGCAGGCCAGCACGCGGGTCTCGTTGCCGAGCAGGATCTCGGCGTTGGTGCCCACATCCACGATCAGCACCATGTCCTTCGAGCGGTAGGGCTCCTCCGACAGCGCCACCCCGGCGCAGTCGGCGCCGACATGCCCGGCGATGCAGGGCAGCACATAGACCCGCGCCGCCGGGTTCACCGCCGTCAGGTCGAGGTCCTTCGCGTCGAGGCTCATCGCGCTGGACGTGGCCAGCGCAAACGGCGCCTGGCCAAGCTCCACCGGGTCGATGCCCATCAGCAGGTGGTGCATCACCGGGTTCATCACGAAGACGATCTCGTAGATCGCGCCCGGGTCGATCCCCGCCTCGGAAGCGACGGAAAGCGCCAGCGCATTGATCGCCTCGCGCACCGCGCGGGTCATCTCGACATCGCCGCCGGGGTTCATCATCGCGTAGGAGACCCGGGACATCAGGTCTTCGCCGAACCTGATCTGCGGGTTCATCAGGCCGGAAGAGGCCAGCACCGCGCCGTCGGCCAGCGAACACAGATGCGCCGCGATGGTGGTCGAGCCGAGGTCGATGGCCAGCCCGTGGACCGGCCCCTCGTGGTAGCCGGGGAACAGGTCGAGGACGCGCGGTCCGGCGTCGTGATTGCCGCGGTGCAGCACAACGGTGACCTTCCAGGCGCCCTTTCGCAGCACCGGCTGCAACTTGCGCAGGACCGGCAGCGACGCGGTGATCCCCTCGACCTGCCACTGCGCCTTGAGCGCGCGCGCCAGCCGCTCGAAATCGCCCGAGGGCTCCTCCATGTCGGGCTCCTCGACCTCGACGTAGTAGAGCCGCGTGGCCGGGTCCATCGCGATCTCGCGCTGGGTGACGGACTTGCGGATGACCTGCTTGTGCACCTGGCTCTCGGGCGGCACGTCGATCACCACATCGCCCTGCACCTTCGCCTGGCAGCCGAGGCGGCGCCCCGCGGTCAGCCCGCGGATGCGGTGGTAGCGGTCCTCGACCGCGTTCCACTCCGACAGCGCGCCTGCCGCCACCGTCACGCCATGCTTGGGAAACTCGCCATAGCCCGGGGTGATCTGGCACTTCGAACAGATGCCGCGGCCGCCGCAGACCGAATCAAGGTCAACGCCCAGCTTCCGCGCCGCGGTCAGCACGGGCGTGCCGAGCGCGAAGCGCCCGCGCTTGCCTGAAGGCGTGAAGATCACCAGGGCGTCGTCCATCGCAGGCCTTTCCGGATCGGGCGGGACCGGCGAGCCGGCCCCCGGACCCCCGGGTTACTTGGGAACAGAAGAACGGGGCAGAGGTCGGCATAAAGCGTGGCGCGCGCGTGCGCCATCCCGGGTTGCGGCGTTTGCGCGCGTGAATGCGGCAGCGACCCTAGCCGAAATGGCTGACGAGCAGCGCCCGGGCGTCTTCGTCGGCGGGAAACATCAGTTCGATCTTCATGTCGGCGAGGGCGACCTCTTCGGCAGACCCGAACTGGGCAAAGGTCGAGAACAGCGGCAGGCGCAGATCGCCCAAACGGAAAATCGTCGGGATCACCGCGCGGCCTGCCGTGGCATGGAACCCCGCGATGCGGGGCTCGTTGGCCAGCGCGGCGGCGGCGTCGTCAAGCGCGGCGATGCCGCCCGCACGCGCGCTTTCGCGGCGCAGGCGCTGCAAGGTGTGGTGCCCGACCTCGGCCCAGTTCTCGACAAGCGCCTGCAACACCGCCGGGTCCTGCAGCAAGGCCAGCAGACCGACGCCGGGCGCCAGCCCGGCCGGACCGAACAGGGCGCGCGCCGGCAGGTTCATGGCGACGATGTGCCAGCTGCGGTCCATCACCAGCGCGGGGTAGGGGGCATGGCGCGCGATGGTCCATTCCATCGCCCGGGCCACCACGGCCATCTCTGCCGCATCAAGGCCAAGGGCGGGAAACTGCGCGGAAAAACCTGCGGCGGCGAGGATTGCGTTGGCCTCGGGGCGGGGCAGGTCGAGGACCTGCGCCAGCCGCAGCACCATGCCGCGCGACGGCCGTGCCCGGCCGGTTTCAAGGAATGCGATGTGGCGCGACGACACCTCGGCCTCGGTCGCCAGTTGCAGCTGGCTGAGCCGCCGCTTGCGGCGCCAGTCCTTCAGCACATGGGCAAAATCCAGCATCGCAGCCTCCGGTCAGGCGCAGGGTAGCGCGCCGCGCGTCGTCGCGCACTTACCTGCAAGGTAATTGGTTTGCCGCCGGGACTCAGGCGAACTGGGGACATCACGGATTTGCCAGGGAGAGCGGTAGTGACATCCGAACAAAAGGGGCTGCGGCTGGCGTCGGGGGTGACGATGGGCTTTGGCCTGGGGCTGGCGCTGGCCGCGTTTCCGCCGCTGGCGGGGCCTGCCATGCTGCTGGCCGATGTGCTGATCTGGCCGCTGGACGGGGCCGAGACCGGGGCCGCGTCCGAAACCCGCCTGCTGCTGGCAATCGCGGGGGGCGTGCTGGCGGGCTGGGCCTGGCTGATCTGGCAGCTGGCGGGGGCGCCGATGGCGCGCGATCCGGTTGCGACCAGGGCGCTGATCCGGCAGTCGATCCTGGTCTGGTTCGTGACCGACAGCGCGGCCTCGGTGCTGGCCGGGGCGCCCCTGAACGCGGTGGCGAACCTGGCCTTTCTGGCACTGTTCCTGGTGCCGATGCAGCGCGGCGGGGCGGCCAGCGCGGCGTGAAGTCCTGCCCGCGGGGCGGCGTGCGCGCCGCCCTGTCACAGCGGGCGCAGTTTCAGCCGGGTCAGCCGGTTCTCCTTGCGCTCGGCCACTTCGAAGCGGAAGCCGTGGAAGCTGAACGCCTGGCCCGCAGCCGGGATCGACTGCGCCTCGTGGATCACCAGGCCGGCCACGGTGTTGGCCTCGTCGTCGGGCAGGTTCCAGTCCAGCAGGCGGTTGAGATCGCGGATCGTCATCGACCCGTCGATCAGGTAGTCGCCGCTCTGCGTCGGCTTCGGCGCCGCCTCGCGGTCCACCACGTCGAACTCGTCGGTGATGTCGCCGACGATTTCCTCGAGGATGTCCTCCAGCGTGATGACCCCCTGCAGCGCGCCGTATTCGTCGACCACCAGCGCGAAGTGGGTGCGCCGCTTCAGGAACTGCCGCATCTGCTCGTCGAGCGGCGTGGTGTCGGGCACGAAATAGGGCGGCATCGCCACCGAGACGATGTCGAGGTCGGCGGTGCTGTCGAGCGTGCCGTCGCCCTCGCGCCGGAACCGCTCCACCGCGCGCAACAGGTCCTTGGCATGGACCACGCCGACGATGTTCTCCAGGCTGTCCTTGTAGAGCGGCAGGCGGGTGTGGGCCGAGGCCAGCACCTGCGCGATCAGCGCGTTTGGCTCGCTGCCGGCATCGATCATCTCCACCCGGCTGCGGTGGGTCATCACCTCGTCCACCGTCCGGTCCGACAGGTGCAAGGCGCCCAGCAGGCGGTCGCGGTCCTCCTTTTCCACCGCGCCCTCGCTGTGGCCGAGCGCGATGGCGCCGACGATCTCCTCGCGCATGGCGAGCATCCGGCCGCTGGCATCGCCGCGCACCCCGGCAAGCCAGAGCAAGCCCCGCACCACGCCCCGCACCAGCGTCACGACGGGAGAGAAGACCAGGATCAGCACCGACACCAGGGGGGCAACGCGCGACGCCACCGGCTCGGGATAGGTGATCGAGAGGGTCTTGGGCAGCACTTCGGCGAAGACCAGCACCAGCGCCGTCATCACGAAGGTCGCCAGCGCCACGCCGCTGTCGCCGAACATCCTGGTCAGCAGCGCCGTGGCTAGCGCTGCTGCCAGGATGTTGGCGATGTTGTTGCCCAGAAGCAGGGCGCCGATCATCCGCTCGCTGTCCTCGGTCACCCGCATCGCCGCGGCCGCGCCCCGCGCGCCCTTGTCCGCCTGCGCCTTGAGCTTGGACCGCGAGGCGGCGGTCAGCGCCGTCTCGGACGCGGAAAAGAACGCCGACATGCAGAGCAGCACAATGATCGCTCCGGCGGTCAGCCAGAAGGAGGTGTCGAGGCCGGTTTGCGCGTCCATGGGCGGTCAGGTCTTTCTGGCGAGAGGGTGGCGCTCGAAAACCAGCGATTTCAGGTGGTCGTCGAGCACATGGGTGTAGATCTCGGTGGTGCCGATGTCGGCGTGGCCCAGCAGCGTCTGGATCGCCCGCAGGTCGGCCCCGCCCTGCAACAGATGCGTGGCGAAGGCGTGGCGCAGCGTATGCGGCGAGACCCGGGCCGGGTCGATCCCGGCGGCGCGGGCCAGCACCTTGACCAGCGCATGCACCTGCTGCCGCGTCAGATGCGCCACGCGCCCGGTGCCGGGAAACAGGAACCGCGAGGCCGGGCTGCCGGGCGGGCGCCGCGCCTCGGCATCGGCGCGCTGCACCAGCCAGTCGGCCAGGGCCGCCTTCGCGGGCGTGGACAGCGGCACCAGCCGCTCCCTGCCGCCCTTGCCCTTGACCATCAGCATCGCCGGATTGCCGAGTGCTGCGGCCACCGGCAAGGTCGCGATCTCGCTCACGCGCATGCCAGTGGCATAGGCCAGTTCCATCACCGCGCGGTTGCGCAAGCATTCGGCCGCGTCGCGGCCGGTCACGCATGCGGCCGCCAGCAGCGCCTCGACCTCGGCCATGGTCAGCGTCTTCGGCAGCCGCGCCGCGCGGCCCGGGCCTTTCAGGCGAAGCGCCGGGTTGTCGGGCCGCCGGCCTTCCTCGTGCAGAAACCGGAAGAACTGCTTCAGCGCCGACAGCCGCCGCGCCCGGGTGGACGGCGCGAGGCCGCGCTCGACCAGCGACGCGAGGAAGGTCTCGACCCCCGCGCGGTCCACGGTGGCGAAGGCCCCCCCCCGGTCCGCCAGCCAGCGCGCGAAATCGAGAAGGTCGCGGCCATAGGACAGGCGGGTGTTCTCTGCCGCGTCCCGCTCGGCAGCCAGCGCATCGAGGAAGGCCGCGATCTGCCGCTCGGCGCTCATCCGCGCCGCTCCAGAAGCATGAGTTCCAGCGCCGTGCGGCGCGCGGCATCCTCCAGCCCGACACGGCGCAGCAGCGCCAGCCCCTCGGTCACGCCGCGCAGGTCGCCGGTCACGCCGCGGTCGATGCGGTCCATGGCCGACAGGATCGCCTCGCCCAGGCGGCGGTCGTCGAGCAGGGCCTGCAGGTCGGCGGCAAGCGCCGCATCGGTGAAAGCCGGAGCGATGGCGCGGCCCAGGCTGTCGGGCGGCACCGTCCCCGCAAGATCGCCGCGCGCCAGTCCGATCAGGAAGCTCTCGACCGCGTCGGCGGGCTGCCGGGCCAGCGCCGCCGCCTCGTAGTCGGGGCCGAGCAGCGCCAGCCGGAAGGCCAGCGCCGCCGCCTCTGGTGGCAGCGCCAGCCGCTTGAGGTCGTCGGCGAAAAGCGCCGCGAAGGGCACTTCCATCTCGGCCTCGACCATGCGCTCCCAGACCGGCGCCAGCGTTGCGGCCACCGCGGCCGGATCGTGGCCGGCCAGCGCGGCGTCGAAGCGCTGGAAGGCGTCCACCCGGTCCCAGACCCCGCCGGAGGCGGAGGGCTCGCGCTCGGTGTAAAGCCCGAGCAGCAGGTTCGGCTCCACCGCCCCGGCGCGCGTCAGCCGCTCTCCCGCCTCCACCCGCGTCCTCCAGCCCGAGGCCTCGCGCAGGTCGGCATGGCTGAAGGCGAGCGGCAGCATCGCCGTGGGCGGCGCCTCGCCGATCGCCTCCAGCATCCGCCAGACCAGCGGCGTCACCGGCTCGGGCGGGACCAGCGGCGGTTCACCCTCGAACAGATCGGGGTCGAGGAAGCGCGACAGCAGCGCATCCTCCGCATCGGTGATCTGGCCCAGCGCCTGGCCGGTGCGCAGCGACAGCGCGGCGGCGTTCCAGTCGCCGGAGCGGGCGAGGCAGAAGATGCGGGCGGGAAAGGTCGGCGCCAGTTCCGGCGTCGCCTGCATCGCCTCGCAGCTGCGGTCCTCGGTGCCGGTCAGCATGGCGATGTCGAAAGCGCGGCGGAACAGGTCCGGCCCCTCGAGCCCCGCCGCCGCGATCAGCGCCTCGGCCTGGTCGAGCGCGCCGAGCGCCAGGAGTTTGTCCACCCGTGCCAGCAAAAGCAGGCCGCGGCCGCCGCTGTCGGCCGGCGCCTCGGCCTCGGCCAAGAGGACCTTCATCATGAGCGCGCGCAGCGACGGCAGGGCGGCGGGGCGCTCCAGCGCGATTAGGCGGGCGATCTCGTCGGTCTTGCCAAGCCCCCAGAGGTCGCGCGGCAGGCCGGTGACGGCAGCCGGCAGCACCCCCGCCGCGTCCTGGTTCGGACCGCCGAGGACGGTCGTGGTCACCGTGTCGGGCAGGGCGACGCCGGGTTCGGCGGTCGGGTCCTCCGGCGAGGCGAGGGCGGCCGGGGTGGCGACCGACTGCGACAGCCAGTCGATGGCCGACATCGGCTCCTGCGCCGAACCGGGGGCGGCGAGCAGCAGCAGGACGGCGGCAGCGGCGCGCGGGTCAGTCCGCATCCAGCACCACCGGTTTGCTGACCGGCACCTGTTCGGGGGTCAGGTCGCCCAGATAGGCATAGGCCACCAGCGCGAGGAAGGCCGCGATGGCCAGAACCAGAACAGCCTTGACGATGCGGCCCATGACCCGATGCCTCCTGCCTGCTTGTTGGCCCCCTCCGCCGGAGCGGGCGGGACCGCGCGAATATAGCTGGCGTTCGGTGCGACTTCACGCCATTCAATCGCGAAACGGCGCATCGCGGCAAGGGCTTGCCTGTTCCGCGCGGGATTGTGAAGAACGGATGCCAAGGCCATGGGCAGGCTGCGCAAAACCGTGGTACTCGTCGGCATGATGGGGGCGGGCAAGACCGCCATCGGCACGGCGCTCGCGCGTAACCTCGGGGTGGCCTTCGTCGATTCGGACGACGAGATCGTGAAAGCCGCAAGCCGGACGATCGCCGAAATCTTCGAGCGCGACGGCGAGCCGTTCTTTCGGGCGCGTGAAAGCCAGGTGATCGGCCGGCTGCTTCTGGGCGAGCCCTGTGTCCTGTCCACCGGCGGCGGCGCCTTCATGGCCGAGGCGAACCGTGCGTTGATCCACGACTGCGGGCTGTCGGTCTGGCTGCGGGCCGACCTCGACCTGTTGTGGAACCGGGTGCGGCACAAGTCCACCCGGCCACTGCTGCGCACCGGCAACCCGCGCGAGACGCTGGCCGCGCTTCATGCCCGGCGGACGCCGCTCTACGCGCTGGCCGACATCACCGTGGACGCGCAGCCCGACCTGTCGATCGACGCGATGGCGCGCAAGGTCGAGGTGGCGCTGGCGGCGCGGCCCGACGTTCTGGCGGAGGCGGCATGACCGTGGTGCGGGTGGAGCTGGGCGCGCGCGCCTATGAGGTGCGGATCGGGGCGGGTCTGATCGAACGGGCAGGGGCGGAGATCGCGCCGCTCTTGGCGCGGAAGCGGGTGGCTGTAGTGACCGACGAGACGGTCGCCGGGCTGCACCTGCCGGCGTTCGAGGCGGCGATGGTGGCGGAGGGGATCGCGGTCGAGGCGCTGGCCTTGCCGCCGGGGGAGGGGACGAAGAGCTGGGCGCATTTGGCCGCGGCGGTGGAGTGGCTGTTGGCGCGGAAGGTCGAGCGGCGCGACGTGGTGGTGGCGCTGGGGGGCGGGGTGATCGGCGACCTCGCCGGCTTCGCCGCGGCCGTGCTGCGGCGGGGGGTGCGCTTCGTGCAGGTGCCGACCACGCTCCTGGCGCAGGTGGACAGTTCCGTCGGCGGCAAGACCGGGATCAACACCGCGCAGGGCAAGAACCTGGTGGGGGCGTTCCACCAGCCGGCGCTGGTGCTGGCCGATACCGGAGTGCTGGGGACGCTGCCCTTGCGGGAGCTGAAGGCGGGCTACGGGGAGGTGGTGAAATACGGGCTGCTGGGGGACGCCGGGTTCTTCGAGCGGCTGGAGGCGGGGCTGGGGGCTTCGCTGCTGGCGGGGGATGCGGCGGCGCGGCTGGCCTGCGTGACGCGGTCGGTGGAGATGAAGGCGGGCATCGTGGCGCGGGACGAGACCGAGGAAGGGGAGCGGGCGCTTCTGAACCTCGGCCACACCTTTTGCCACGCGCTGGAGAAGGCCACCGGCTATTCCGACCGGCTGCTGCATGGCGAGGGGGTGGCGATCGGCTGCGCGCTGGCCTTCGATCTGTCGGCCCGGCTGGGCCTGTGTTCGCAGGAGGCGCCGAGCCGGGTGCGGGGGCATCTGGCGGCGCTGGGGATGAAGGCGCGGCTGGGGGATGTGCCGGGGGAGATGGCCGCACCGGAGGCGCTGCTGGACCTCATGGGGCAGGACAAGAAGGTGCGGGACGGGAAGCTGCGGTTCGTGCTCGCCCGGGGGATCGGGGCGGCCTTCGTGGCGGAGGAGGTGCCGGCGGAGGCGGTGCTGGAGGTGCTTCGGAACGGGTGACGGGGTGAGCGTCACACGGTGGTACGCTTGGTTTATGTGAGCGGGATCAAGGGGTTGCGGTGAGTCGTTAAGGGTTAGGTAGGGAATGTGGCGGCGTTAACGGGGCGGGCGGCGGGAGGTTTTCAACAGCTTCTAGGATGCTATGTATGCCAGATTTATCTGTATGCTGCAGCCCAGCACGTCTCTGTTGCAGCGACTGGCATCCAATAGAGCAAGATTGAGGAGCCATACATGACGCTTGTTGCCTCAGCCAAACCTGAAGAGACTGTCCGACAGGCGGTTATCAAAGAGTTGCTCCGACTCGGATGGAGGGAGGGCCAACTTCGGTGGAAGCCGGAATGGCAGGTTCCTGATACACCGCATGACCTCACCAAGCGTGAGCGAGGTCAGAAGTATGAAACTTGCGGCTCTGCCGATTTGGTTGCCTTTGCCGACGAGAGCGGCGAGTGGTTTGCACTTAAGGCAATTTTTGAATTCAAAGCACCAAGCATTGAAGCCGGTCGCTCCCAGCTTCTTAGATATCTCAGCAACGAACCCATGGCTAAGATGGGCTTCTGGACCAATGGAAGTCAGACCCTAGCAATCTACAAACGCCATCAGTCGGGTTGGGTTTACGTACAGAACGCTGGGTTGCCCCATCCAACCGACGACCTGACACGACCTCCGGACGTCCCGCCAACTTGGAACACAATGCGGCAGCCTAGTGAAGCTGAACTATCTGGCACGTTGAAACGCCTCGTCGCGACAGTTGTGGTCTCTGATCCTCATGTGGTGCGAAGGGAAGACCAGCTTCGAGAGCTACTGCACGTCCTCCTCGTGAAACTTGAAAGTGACGCCATCGCTAGCAGGTCCGCAAATAGTGCAAACCCTGTTACTTTTCGGATATATGGCGACACAATGACAAAGATAGCGCTTACGTCCAGCAAAGTTCGTGAGAGCTACAAGGAATACTTTCATAGGCAAAGAACACGAATTTTCAACATTTCTGACCGCGAGGACCTATTCCTCAGTGATGACACACTTTTCTCTGTAGTCGCGGAGCTAAGCCCCTTTCGCATTCTCGGAGATGATGTTGACCTTCTTGCCAAGGCATTTCAGATATTCCGGACCTCTGCATTAAAAAGTGGCGAAGGACAGTACCTCACACCCCTTCGTATAGTCCGTCCTGCAATCATGGCGATGGAAATAACTTCCGCTGACAAAGTTATCGATCCGGCGTGCGGATCAGGCGCATTCGTTGTTGAGTCGCTTCGACAAGTTGCGCAACGCGAGTTTCCAAGAGAAAACGAAGCGTACCATCTTGTAAAGTGGGCAAACGATAACCTTTATGGTGTGGACAAGGATGATATCGGCGTAAAACTAACTAAGGCCACTATGGTAGCCATGCGCGATGGATCAACCCATGTACTTCTCGGGGATGCAATAAGAACGAACCTCTGGACGGCCAAATATCCGCGACTCAGCCAGGAACTTGGCACACCGTCTGAGAAGTTCGGCCTTGAACAGTTCACTGTTGTTGTCACCAATCCGCCATTTGGAGCGAGTTTGAAGGTAAAGGCGCCAGACTGTCGTGCCGCCGGATATACTATTTCCACCTACGCCGCCATGCGAGGACCGAATGACCATGCCGAACTCGAGATTGGCCTGGTATACCTCGAGCAGTGCTACCGCCTGCTTCGTGTCGGAGGACGGATGGGAATCATCTTACCTGAGACGTACTTCTTCAGTTATTCATATCGCTGGCTGCCGCACTGGCTTGAAGGTCGGTTGGCACTTAAGGGCATGCTCAATATCCCTATGGAAGCGTTTGAAGAGTTCTGTAGGGCGAAGACAAACTTCTACATTTTTGAAAAGATTGGCCACGTAGACAAGGTTTTTGACCCATCAATCGTGCGAAGCAAATCTGATGCTGAGGAATCGGACGTAGGAGTGGAGAGTGCTGCATGAGTATCCGTAAGCCGACTTGGTTCTCTGACGATAAGATCATGGTATCAACAGCGCCCACTTGTGGGCTGACCAAGGGCGGGCGCCTACTTCCGTTGATTGATGCCAATACCGGAAAGCGGGTGCAAGCCACTGATCCCGAGACAGGTGCAACCATTGATGCAGTAGACGACAAGCTAAAGGACGACGTAGTCGCACTAATAAATGGGGAGCGCACGGAGACCCTAAATTTCATCGACGCTGCAGATATGGATGCTCGATGCGCGGTACCCTGCTACTATGACTTTCGCTACAAGGACCGCTTTGACGAGGCAATGAGACGTCCGAAGTTTTCTGAGTTTGGCAAATCGTGCATTGGCGACATGATTTCGAATGGTCTCATTGAAGTCCGTAACGGGCACGGCTCGCCTTCACAAGACGAAAGAGTTGGCAATGTACCCTATATAAAGGTTTCCGACCTCCGGGCTGGACTAGTTAACATTAACCCAACGAATCGTATTCCACTCGCGATTGCCAAGAAGTTCTGGCGCGGCGAAAGTTCAGGATTGCGTGCCTTCGACGTCGTTAGCCCCGAGAGGACATCAAAGAACATTGGCGATTTCTGCGTTTTGCTGCCTGGGCAGGAGCAAGTTGTGATGACAAAAGAGGTCATTGTGTTTCGTCCTGGGCCAGAAGCGATTTTCGACTCGTTCTATCTTCTTTGGGCCCTTTCGCTCCAGATTGTTCGTGACCAGTGGCGGCGGGTCATCTTCATGCAGACCAACAGAGAAGACGTTGGCAAACGATATTACGAAATCTTTCTTCCTGTTCCGCCGACTGTCGAGCTTGCCTCCAAGGTTTCAGAACCGTTCCGAACCTACTATCGGAGTTTGGCCGAAGCGCGGTTCACGCTTTCGAATTACTTGAACGGGGACATCGCGCATCATTTTTTTGTTGGAGGATCAGAGGAGCTTGCTGCGGTCTCTCATGGTGATGGCCAAGATTCCGGCAACTAGCTGGTCTGGCGAGAGTCCGTCGCGCAATGGAGTACTTCACCCCCGCCCGACGAACGGCATCTTCGTCGCCATGATGGTCATGAATTGCACGTTGGCCGAAGCCGGGAGCGACGCCATGTGCAGCACCGCGCGGGCGACGTCTTCGACGTCCATCGTGGGCTCCACCCGCACCGAGCCGTCGGCCTGGGGGACGCCGGAGAGCGTCGGCGCGGTCATCTCGGTCAGCGCGTTGCCGATGTCGATCTGGCCGCAGGCGATGTCGAAGGGGCGGCCGTCGAGGGAGAGGGTCCTGGTCAGGCCGGTGATGGCGTGTTTGGTCGCCGTGTAGGGCACGGTGCCGGGGCGGGGGGCGTGGGCGGAGATCGAGCCGTTGTTGATGATGCGGCCGCCCTGCGGGCTTTGCCGCCGCATCCGGGCGAAGGCGGCCCGCGCGCAGAGGAAGGCGCCGGTGAGGTTGACGCTGACCACCGCGAGCCAGTCGGCGACCGCGATCTCGTCGATGGGCGCGGCGCGGGCGGCGGTGCCGGCGTTGTTGAACAGCACGTCGAGGCGGCCGAAGGCGGCGAGCGTGGCGTCGAAGGCTTCGTCCACCTGCGCCGGGTCGGTCACGTCGCAGGGCAGGGGCAGCGCGTTGGGGTTGCTCTGCGCGGTCTCCGCAAGGGCGCCGGCGCGGCGGCCGAGCAGGGCGACGCGGTGGCCGTCGGCCAGGAAGGCGCGGGCGGTGGCGCGGCCGATGCCGGAGCCGGCGCCGGTGACGATGACGGATTTCGGCATGGGTGGACCTCCGGCCTTGCGGGTGCATGGATGGACCGGACCGGCGGGGGCTGCAACGGCTTTGGCTTTGGCGGGGCGCCCCCCACCCCATCCCTCCCCACGCGGGGGAGGGGGCCGCTACGCCTGCGGCCGCGTCCTGACACCCGGCGCCGGCGCCACGCCCGCCCCCCCCGGGGGCGCTGCCCCGGACCCCGGGGTATTTGGACAAGGATGAACCCCCGGTCGGTGCCAGTCCCCCCGCCGGTGCCGGTGCGGCGCGGCCTCAGCGACGGGGCGGGGTGACAGTGCCTTCAAGGTCGGCGAGGATCGGGCAGTCGGGACGGTCGTCGCCGCAGCAGGCCTCGGCGAGGTCCGACAGGGTGTCGCGCATCGCCTGCATCTCGGCGATGCGGCGGGTCAGCGTGGCGATGTGGCCTTCGGCCAGGTGCTTGACGTCGGCGCTGTGGCGCGAGCGGTCGCGCCACAGGGCAAGCAGGTCGCCCACCGCCTCGAGCGGGAAGCCGAGGTCGCGGGCGCGGCGGATGAAGCGCAGCATGCGCAACTCGCTGGGCGAGTAGGTGCGGTAGCCGGAACGGGTTCGCCCCGCCGTGGGGATCAGGCCGATGGATTCGTAGTAGCGGATCATCTTGGCCGAGACGCCGGAGCCGCTGGCGGCTTCGCCGATGTTCATGGCGTGACCTCCAAGGGCGTGAAGCGGCGCAGGCGCAGCGCGTTGCCGACAACGAAGACCGAGGACAGCGCCATCGCGCCGGCGGCGAGCGCCGGCGACAAGAGGACGCCGAAGCCGGGCCAGAGCGCGCCGGCCGCAACCGGGATCAGTGCTGCGTTGTAGGCGAAGGCCCAGAACAGGTTCTGCCGGATGTTGCGCATCGTGGCCCGCGACAGCGCGATGGCCTCCGGCACCGCGGTCAGCCTGCCGCCGATCAGGACGACGTCGGCGGCCTCGATGGCGATGTCGGTGCCGGTGCCGACGGCGATGCCGACGTCGGCCTCGGCCAGCGCCGGGGCGTCGTTGATGCCGTCGCCGACGAAGGCCACGGGGCCCTTGGCCTTGAGCGCGCGCAGGGCGGCGACCTTGCCCTCGGGCAGGACCTCGGCGCGGACCTCGTCGATGCCGACCCGGCGGGCGATGGCTGCGGCGGTGCGGGCGTTGTCGCCGGTGATCATGACGACGCGGAGCCCCTGGGCGTGCAGCGCGCGGATCGCGGCGGCGGCGCTGGGCTTGACCGTGTCGGCCACCGCCAGGATCGCGGCCAGACGGCCGCCGAGCGCGGCGTAGAGCGGGGTCTTGCCCTCGCTGCCGAGGCGCGCGGCCTCGGCGGCGAAACCCGCGGGGTCGAGCCCGAGGCTGGCCATGTAGCGGTCGGCGCCGATGTGGACCGGGGTGCCGTCCACCTCGGCGGTGGCGCCGAGGCCGGGCAGGGCGCGGAAGCCCTCGGCCGGCGCGGACGGCAGCCCTTCGTCGCGTGCGGCGCTGGCGATGGCGCGGGCGATGGGGTGTTCGGATTTCGCCTCGACGGCGGCGATGGCGGCCAGCACCGTGGCGCGGTCGAAGCCCGGGGCGGGGGTGAGGTCGGTGAGGTGCGGTTTCCCTTCGGTAATCGTGCCGGTCTTGTCCATCGCCACGCTGCGCACGCCCTGCAGCGCCTGCAGCGCCGACCCCTGGCGGAACAGGATGCCGAGATCCGCGCCGCGCCCGGTGCCGACCATGATCGAGGTCGGCGTGGCCAGACCCATGGCGCAGGGGCAGGCGATGATCAGGACGGCGACGGCGTTGACCAGGCCCAGCGCCAGCGCCGGTTGCGGCCCGAACGCCAGCCAGACCAGGAAGGTCAGCGCGGCCAGGCCCATCACGGCCGGGACGAACCACAGCGTGACCCGGTCCACCAGCGCCTGGATCGGCAGCTTGCCGCCCTGCGCCGCCTCGACCATGCGCACGATGCGGGCCAGCATCGTGGCCTCGCCCACGGCGGTGGCCTTGAAGGCGAAGGCGCCGGTCTGGTTGACCGTGCCGCCGGTCACCTTGGCGCCCGGCGCCTTGGCTATGGGCAGGGGCTCGCCGGAGATCATGCTTTCGTCCACCCAGCTGTCGCCCTCGGTCACGCTGCCGTCCACCGGGATGCGCTCGCCCGGGCGAACCTCCACGGTATCGCCCTTGCGGACCGCGGCGAGGGGGAGGTCCTGGACCGTGCCGTCGCGGCGGATGCGGGCGGTCGGCGGCTGCAGTCCGATCAGGTGGCGGATCGCGTCGGAGGCGCGGCCCTTGGCGCGGGCCTCCAGGAGGCGGCCGAGGAGGACCAGGGTGACGATGACCGCCGCGGCCTCGAAATAGACGCTGGCGGTGCCGGCCGGCAGGGCGCCGGGGGCGAAGGTGGCGAGCGTCGAGAAGCCGAAGGCGGCGGCCGTGCCGGTGGCCACGAGGCTGTTCATGTCCGGGCCTGCGCGCAGTAGCGCGGGGACACCGATGCGGAAGAAGCGGCGGCCCGGGCCGGCCAGGACGGCGGCGGTCAGGGCGAACTGGAGGAGCCGGCTGCCCTGCATCCCCAGCGTCGCCATGACCAGGTCGTGGACGCCTGCGACGAGGTGCGAACCCATCTCGAGCAGGAAGACCGGCAGCGTCAGGGCGGCGGCGAGGAAGAGATCGTGCCGCAGGCCGGCGATGTCGGCGGCGCGGCGCGCGTCGACCGGGCCGGCGGGTGCCGCGGCGGAGGCGGCGACATGGGCGGTGTAGCCGGCCGCCGCCACCGCCGCGAGCAGGGCGTGGGCGTCCGCGGTGCCGGTGACCGTGGCGCGTTCGGTGGCGAGGTTGACGGACGCCGCCCGCACCCCCGGCACGCCGGCCAGCGCACGTTCGACGCGGCCGACGCAGGAGGCGCAGGTCATGCCGTCGATCTCGAGGTCCACCGGGCGGCTGACGATCCCGTAGCCCGCGCCGCGCACCGCTTCGGCCAGAGCCGCGGCATCGAGCGCGGCGCCGGTGACCTCGGCGCGTTCGGTGGCGAGGTTGACGGCCGCCCCGGCGACGCCGGGCACCGTCTTCAGCGCCCGCTCGACCCGGCCGGCGCAGCCGGCGCAATGCATCCCTTCAATGTCGAGGAAGATGCGGCTGCCGGGTTTAAGGCTGTCGCTGTCCGGTCGGGCGTTCATCGATGTGGTCCTTTGGAGGCAGATGCGACCCAGATAGGGCTTCCCATCGTGGGAAGGTCAAGGGCCTGCGTGCCGCTCACGGCGCGCGCGCGCGGACAAGGCTCCGGCGGGCACCATTCTGCGATGTGCGTAGCGGTGAGGCTTCAGGCACTCCAGGGCGGGGCCACTTTCTTCAGGAAGGCCTCCACGCCGATTGTGGCCTCGGGGGCTTCCCAGATCTCGACCAGCCGCCTGACGCTGTCGTCGATCGCATCGGCGTCGATCCGCGGACCAAGCGACCGGGCAAGGGCCTTGGCGGCGGCCACGGCAGCCGGGGCGGTTGAGAGATAGGGCCGGACCTCGGCCTCGACGGCGGCGTCAAGCTGGTCGGGCCCGACCACGCGGGCGACGATGCCCAGAGCTTCGGCCTCGGCCGCATCGAAGACCCGGCCCGACATGAACACCCGGCGCGCGCGGCCCTCGCCCATGCGCGCCAGGACATAGGGGCCTATGGTGGCGGGGATGATGCCAAGGCGGGTCTCGGCGAAGCTGAACTTCGTCTCGGGCGTTGCCAGAACCACATCGCAGACGCAGGCCAATCCGATGCCACCGCCGAAGGCGCCGCCGTGCAGGCGGCCGATCAGCGGGACGGGAAGCGTGTTCAGCCTGTGCAACATCTCGGCCAGTTTGCGCGCCTCGCGCAGGCGCTGGGGGCGGTCGGCGAGAATCTGCGCCCGCATCCAGCCCAGATCGCCGCCGGCGCAGAATGTCGGCCCGGCTCCTGACAGAACGATGGCCCTGGGCCGACCCGGATCACCGGCCAGTTCGGTCAATTCCGCGATCATCGCCGGGGACAGGATGTTGCGGCGCTCTGGCGTGTTCAGCCGCAGATGCATGACGCCGCGGTCGTCGGTACTTACATCCAGGGTCTGCCAGGTCATGCGGGGCTCCTCAGGCTTTGGGCAAAGGCCGCAACATGGGAAACGCGATCAAGGTCCAGTCCGGTCTCGAAGCCGATGTCGTGCAGCAGGGCGGCCGCGGCTTCGGTGGCGACGTTGCCTTTGGCGCCGGGCGCATAGGGGCAGCCACCCAATCCGCCGACCGAGCTGTCAAAGACCCGCAGGCCACGCGTGAGGCTGACCCCGATATTTCCAAGCGCAAGGCCGAGGGTATCGTGGAAATGGCCCGCCAGACGATCGGCGGGCAGGCGGTCCAGCACGGCATCGAGCATCGCGGCAACACGCTCCGCAGTGCCTGCGCCCAACGTGTCGCCGAGGCTGATCTGATAGCAACCCATTCCGAACAGCGCCTCGGCCACCTTGGCCACGGCTTCGGGGGCCACCGCGCCATCGTAGGGGCAATCCGTCACGCAGGAGACATAGCCGCGAACCGGGATCATCGCGGTCCGGGCGGCCTGCAGGATGACCTGGAAACGTCCGAGGCTTTCCGCGATCGAACAGTTGATGTTCTTCTGCGAAAAACCTTCCGAGGCCGATGCGAAGACGGCGACTTCGCTGGCGCCGGCCGTCAGGGCGCGCTCGAAACCGCGCAAGTTGGGCGTCAGCGCCGCATAGGACGTGCCCGGGCGGCGCTTGATCCCGGTCAGGACGTCCTCGGCATCCGCCATCTGGGGCACCCATTTCGGGCTGACGAAACTGGTCACCTCGATATGGCTGAAGCCGCAGTCCGACAGGGCGTCGACCAGCCGGATCTTGGCCTCGGTCGGGATCAGCCTGGCCTCGTTCTGCAACCCGTCGCGCGGCCCCATTTCAAACAGGGTGACCGGATCAGCCATGCTCGGCCTCCAGCCGCAACAGCAGGGTGCCGTCGCTGACCTGATCGCCGGTCGAGACCAGAACCTCGGCAACGACCCCGTCGCGGGGCGCGGCAAGGGCATGTTCCATCTTCATCGCCTCGAGAAAGATCAGCGGCTCACCCTTGGTGACCCGGGCTCCGGCCGCTGTCTTCAGCGCGGCGACAAGACCCGGCATCGGCGCAAACAGGGCATCGCCGCCGAAGGCATCGTCGGCCTCGCCCGAAGGATCGTGACGGCGATATTCGAGCTTTCGGCCCGCGATGTGCAGGTCGATCCGCCCGGACGAGGTGATGACATGCGCCGTCCGTTGCAATCCCTCGCAGAGATAGCGCAGTTCAGGGCCCTCGTGGCGCAGAAGGGTCAGGGTGCAGCTTTGGCCGGCGGCGCTTGCAGCAAAGGTCCCGTGGCCCAGGTGAGTGACGCGCAGGGCCAGCGTCTCTTCGTTCCGGCACAGGGTCACGTAGCTTTCCCCCTGGGACCAGCCGCGCCAACCGCTCAGCCGAGCCCAGGGGTCGGCGGCGTCAGGCTGGTCCAGCAGGCCCAATGCGGCGAGAGCCGCCAGAGCCGGAGCCTCGACGGGCGGGGCGGCGACCTCGGTCAGCGGTCCAAGATCGCGGGCGATGAGACCCACGTCGAAGGCGCCCGCGGCAAACCCGTGATGGCGCGACAGGGCGGACAGAAACTCCAGATTGGTGGTCAGGCCGCTGATCCGGCATTGCTCCAGCGCGGTGCCCAGCAAGGCAAGCGCCGCCGTGCGGTCCGCACCGTGGACCACCAGTTTCGCGATCATCGGATCGTACCAGGGCGAGATCGCATCGCCGGTGCGCACGCCACTGTCGATGCGGATCGGGCCGCGCCGGAATTCTACGCCGGCCGGGAAGGAAAGGTGATCCAGTGCGCCGGTGGCCGGGAGGAAGTCCCTGGCCACATCTTCGGCATAGATCCGGGCCTCGAAGGCCCAACCGTCGATCCGCAAATCCTGCTGCTCGAATGGCAAGGCTTCGCCGGCCGCGATGCGCAACTGCAACTCGACCAGGTCCAGCCCGGTGATCGCCTCGGTCACCGGATGTTCGACTTGCAGGCGGGTGTTCATTTCCATGAACCAGAACCCGTCAGGTCGCAAAGGGCCGGAACCGTCCACGATGAACTCGACGGTGCCCGCGCCGCGATAGGCAATGGCACGGGCGGCCTCGACCGCGGCACGGCCCATCGCTTCGCGCAGATCGGGCGGCATGCCGGGGGCGGGAGCCTCTTCGATCACCTTCTGATGGCGGCGCTGAAGGCTGCAGTCGCGCTCGAAGAGGTGGACGATGTTGCCATGCGCATCGCCGAAGACCTGAATTTCGATGTGGCGCGGCTCGGTGATGTATTTCTCGACCAGACAGGCCGCGTCGGCGAAGCTGGCCAGGGCCTCGCGCTGCGCGCTTTCCAGGGCAAGGGCGAAATCGGCGGAGGTCCGGACCAGCCGCATCCCCTTGCCGCCGCCGCCGGCCCGCGCCTTGATCAGGACCGGATAGCCGATGGCCTCGGCCTCGGCGGCCAGCAACGCCGGGGTCTGATCGGCACCGTGATAGCCCGGAACCACCGGCACCCCGGCCTTCGCCATCATCGCCTTGGCCGCATCCTTCAGCCCCATGGCGCGGATCGCGGCGGCCGAGGGGCCGATGAAAACCAGCCCGGCCGCCTCGACCGCCTCGACGAAACCGGGGTTCTCGGAGAGGAAGCCATAGCCGGGATGGATCGCCTCGGCGCCGGTGCGAAGCGCCGCCGCGATGATCGCCTCGGCCCGCAGATAGCTTTCGGCGACCGGGGCGGGGCCGATCCGGACGGCCTCGTCGGCCATCGCCACATGTTTGCTTTTGGCATCGGCATCCGAATGCACGGCCACGGTGGCGATGCCCATCCGGCGCGCGGTGGCGATGACGCGGCAGGCAATCTCGCCCCGGTTGGCAATCAGGATCTTGCGGAACATCGGGACCTCACATGCGGAACACGCCGAAGCGTGTCTCGGGGATCGGCGCATTGAGACAGGCCGAAAGCGACAGGGCCAGCACCTCGCGGGTGCGGCGCGGGTCGACGATGCCATCGTCCCAAAGCCGAGCTGAGGCGTAAAGCGGATGCGACTGGCGCTCGAAGGCCTCGACGGTCGGGCGTTTGAATGCGGTTTCCTCCTCGGCCGACCAGCTCTCGCCCTTGCGTTCGATGGCCTCGCGCCGGACGGTGGCCAGAACCCCCGCGGCCTGTTCGCCCCCCATCACCGAAATGCGGCTGTTGGGCCAGGTCCACAGGAAGCGCGGGCCATAGGCCCGACCGCACATGCCGTAGTTTCCCGCCCCGAAGGAACCGCCGACCAGAACGGTGATCTTGGGCACCTGACTGGTGGCGACAGCCGTCACCAGCTTGGCGCCATCCTTGGCGATGCCACGGTTCTCGGCCGTACGACCGACCATGAAGCCAGAGATGTTCTGCAGGAAAACCAGGGGGATGCGGCGCTGCGAACACAGTTCGACGAAATGGGTGGCCTTGAGCGAGGATTCCGAAAAGATCACCCCGTTGTTGCCGATGATGCCCACCGGCATGCCCATGACATGGGCGAACCCGCAGACGATGGTCGCCCCGTAGAGCGGCTTGAACTCGTCGAAGCGCGAGCCATCCACCACACGGGCGATCACTTCGCGAATGTCGTAGGGGGTCTTCAGCTCGGCGGGGACGACGCCGAGCATCTCGTCGGGGTCGCAAAGCGGTTCTTCGGGTGATTGCAGGGCGAGACCGGGCGATTTGCGGCGGTTCAGATTGGCCACGGCGCGCCGGGCCAGAGCCAGCGCATGCAGATCGTCCTGCGCCAGAAGATCGGCCACGCCGGAAAGCCGGGTATGGACATCGCCGCCGCCCAGATCCTCGGCGCTGACCACTTCGCCGGTCGCGGCCCGCACCAGAGGCGGGCCGGCAAGGAAGATCGTGCCCTGACCTTTCACGATGATGGCGACATCGGACATGGCGGGCACATAGGCCCCGCCCGCGGTGCAGGAGCCCATGACCACCGCGATCTGGGCGATGCCCCGCGCCGACATGTTGGCCTGGTTGAAGAAGATCCGGCCGAAGTGATCGCGATCGGGGAAAACCTCGTCCTGATTGGGCAGGTTGGCCCCGCCCGAATCCACCAGGTAGACGCAGGGCAGGCGGTTTTCGGCGGCGATCTCCTGCGCGCGCAGGTGTTTCCTGACCGTCATCGGGAAATAGGTCCCGCCCTTGACGGTGGCGTCGTTGCACAGGACCATGACCTCTTGCCCCTCGACCCGCCCGATGCCGGCGATCAGTCCGGCCGAAGGGCTGGCCCCGCCGTAAAGCCCATGGGCGGCGAAAAGGCCGATCTCAAGAAACGGCGAACCGGCGTCGAGCAGCCTGTCGATCCGTTCACGCGGCAACAGCTTGCCGCGGCTCTGGTGCAGGGCGCGCGCCTTGTCGCCGCCCCCGGCCAGCGCCAGATCGGCGGCGGCGCGGACGGCCTCGAGGGCGGCGATGTTCGCCGTCTGGTTGGCGCGGAAGGTTTCACTGCGTGGAGAAACCTTGGTGGTGAGGATCGTCATGCCGACACCGACGTCATCAGTTCGCGCCCGATCAGCATGCGGCGGATTTCCGAGGTTCCGGCGCCGATCTCCATCAGCTTTGCATCGCGGAAGAGCCGGCTGACGGGAGTTTCGTTCATGAAACCGGCGCCTCCCATGGCCTGCACCGCCTGATGGGCAACCTCCATCGCGGCTTCCGACGCATAGAGCACGCAGGCCGCGGCATCCTGCCGGGTGACCGTGCCCCGATCGCAGGCCCGGGCGACCTCGTAGACATAGGCCCGGGCCGAGTTCAGCTTGGTGTAGATATCGGCGATCTTGGCCTGCATCAGTTGGAACTGCCCGATGCTTTGGCCGAACTGCTTGCGGCTGGCCAGATAGGGCATGATCTCGTCCAGACAGGCCGCCATGATGCCGGTCCCGATGCCGGAAAGCACGACACGTTCGTAATCGAGACCGGACATCAATACCCGGACCCCTTTGCCCTCCTGGCCGAGGATGTTTTCCACGGGGACCTCGACATCCGCGAAGATCAGCTCGGCCGTGTTCGACCCGCGCATGCCCAGCTTGTCGAAATGTGCCGAGCTACTGAATCCCTGCAAGGTCCGTTCGACCAGAAAGGCGGTGATGCCCTTTGAACCGGCTTCGGGATCGGTCTTGGCATAGACCACCAGTGTATCGGCCTCGGGGCCGTTGGTGATCCAGAACTTCGTGCCGTTCAGGACAAAGCGGTCGCCGCGCCTTTCGGCGCGCAGCCGCATCGAGACGACATCCGAGCCCGCCCCCGCCTCGGACATGGCGAGCGCCCCGACATGTTCGCCGGAAACCAGCTTTGGCAGGTATTTTCGCCGCTGTGCCTCGGTGCCGTTCAGCATGATCTGGTTGACGCAAAGATTGGAATGCGCCCCGTAGCTGAGCGCCACCGAAGCCGAGGCCCGCGCGATCTCTTCGACCGCGACGACATGGGCCAGATAGCCCATACCCACGCCGCCGAACCCGGTCTCCACCGTGATCCCCAGAAGACCGAGGCTGCCCATCTCGGTCCAAAGCTCGGACGGGAAGGCATTGGTTCTGTCGATCCTTGCGGCAAGCGGTTTCACCCGCTCTTGCGCCCAGGCGTGGACCATATCGCGCAAGGCACCCACATCCTCGCCCAGATCGAATTTCATCGATGCCAGAAACATCCGCATCCCTCCCTATGCCGCGGTCCGGACCGTGGGTTTTTCGACGTTCAAGAGCTGGGCGCGCAGTGCCTCCCGGCGCGCGATCTGTCTTTCGCAGGCCGCTTCCTTGACCGGCCCAAAGCCGCGAATGTCCTGCGGCAGCGCGAGAAGTTCCTGCACCATGGGCAAATTCCCGGCGTTGAGGACACGTTCGGCGAGGTCCAGATCGGCCTCGTAGCTGGCGATCAGGGCCCGTTCGAGTTTGCGGTCATGGCCATGACCGAAGGGATCGGCCCAGGTCCCGCGCAGGGCCTTCAGCCGCGCCAGAACGCCCAGAACGGGCAGGATCCAGCGGCCGAATTCGCGTTTGACCGGGCGCCCGTCCGCCGCCTTGCGCGACAGGATCGGCGGGGCAAGGTTCAACGAAATGCGGAAGTCGCCGGCGAATTCGGCGGCGATGCCCTGGCGGAACGCGGGCAGGCTGTACAGACGGGCGACCTCGTATTCATCCTTGTAGGCCAAGACCTTCGCATAGGTCTCGGCGACGAGGCGGGGCAGGTCGCTGCCCTGGCCCGCGACCTGGGTGATCCTCGCCATGCGGTCGGTGTAGCGGGCAGCAAGGCGGGCGTTCTGATAGGCTTCAAGATGGGTGGCACGGGCGGCGATGATTGCGTCCAGCGTCGCGGCCGGCTCCGGCTTTGCCTGCAGACCGGCCGCTGCCTGCACCTGCGCCGGATCATGTGCCAGGAGCCGACCCCAGCTGAAGGCCTCGGTATTGGCGTTGCCCGACGTGCCGTTCAGCCGGATCGCCTCGAGGATCGACTCCCTGGCCAGAGGGATCAGCCCGGATTGCCACGCATAGCCGAGCAGCATGAGGTTGGCGCCGATCTCGTCGCCGGTCAGCCGCGCCGCGAGGCCGGAGAAGTTCCGGAAATGATCGGTCGAGCGCACCGCCGCGGCGACACCGGCCTCGGATTGCGCCGTCTTGAAGTCGAAGTCGCGCTTGCGGATGAAATCCGAGACCGGGGTCAGACGGGTGTTCAGTACCGCCTCGGTCCGGTCGGGGCTGCACAACAGGATGCTGTCGTTCGAGGCGGCCACCACCGTATCGGTCGCCAGCAGGAGATCGGCCGAGCCGGCCGCGATGCGAGGTGCTGCCACGGGCCGATCCGGGCGCGAAATCCGGACATGGCTCATCACCGCGCCGCCTTTTTGCGCCAGGCCGGCCATGTCGAGAACCATCGGAATCTTGCCCTCGACATGTGCGGCCATGCCGAGAATGGCGCTGATCGTCAGCACGCCGGTCCCACCGATACCGGCAAGGGCCAGGTTCCAGGCCCGGTCGATCTGCGGCAACCGGGGTTCGGGCAAGGCGGAAACGTCGGCCCCTGCCTTGGCTTGGGATTTGCGCAATGTGGCGCCGCGCAGCGTGACGAAGGACGGGCAGAAGCCCTTGAGGCAGGAGAAGTCCTTGTTGCAGGCCGACTGGTTGATCCGCCGCTTGCGGCCCAAGACGGTTTCCAGCGGCTCGACGGCGACGCAGTTCGATGTCTCGGAACAGTCGCCACAGCCCTCGCAGACCGCGGGGTTGATCCAGACCCGCATGTCGGGATCGACCGCCGTGCCACGCTTGCGGCGGCGGCGCAATTCGGCCGCACAAGTCTGGACAAAGACCATGACGGTCACGCCCGCCACTTCGCGCAGCGCCAGCATGACCGCGTCAATGTCGTCACGGTGCCTGATCTCGGTGCCCGGGGCCAGATCGACGGGCCGGTAAAGCTCCGGATGATCGGACAGAAGCACGACCCGCGCGACCCGCTCGTTGTGGACCAGATGGGTGACCTGTTCGGGGCTGAGGTCGCCGTCGATGGGCTGGCCGCCGGTCATCGCCACGGCATCGTTGACCAGAATCTTGTAGGTCATGCTGGCTCCGGCCGAAACCGCCTGACGGATGGCAAGCTGGCCGGAATGGAAGAATGTCCCGTCGCCGAGATTGGCGAAACGGTGCTTTTCATCGGTGAACCGGCTGATTGCCGTCCATGGCACGCCCTCGCCCCCCATCTGCGAGAAGGTCTCGGTCCGGCGGTCCATCCATTGCGCCATGAAGTGGCAACCGATCCCGGCCATGGCCTTGGAGCCTTCCGGGACCCGGGTAGAGGTGTTGTGCGGGCAGCCCGCGCAGTAATGTGGCAGACGCAGGACGGGCGGAGCATAGGACGCCGCCCGCGCTTCGGCCCGGTGCAGTGCCTCGACCCGGCCGCGCAACTGGCCGGCAAGGTCATCAGGCAGGTCCAGCCGCAGCAGCCGCTCGGCGATGGCCCCCGCGACGCCGGCCACGGTCAAGCCTGCTGAAAGGCTGAGGAAGGGTTTGCCCACCTCGTCGAACTTGCCGACGATGCGGGGGCGCACATCGGCGCGCCAGTTGAACAGCTGTTGCTTGATCTGGTTCTCGATGATCTCGCGGCGTTCCTCGACGATCAGAACCTCTTGCAGCCCTTGCGAGAAAGCGCGGATGCCCTCGGGTTCCAGCGGCCAGGGCATCCGGACCTTGTAAAGCCGCAGACCGATGCGGTCCTGTTCCCGCGCCCCCAGGCCCAGCTCGGCGAGCGCCTGCCGGACATCCTCATAGGCCTTGCCGGAAGCGACGATGCCGATCCGGTCGTGGTCGTGGCGGGTGATCGCCTGATCCACGCGATTGGCGCGGGCGAAGGCGATCGCGGCATAGCCTTTGTGTTCCTGCAGTCTTTCGTCCTGAACCAGTGGCGGGTCGGGCCAGCGCAGGTTCAGCCCATCGGGCGGCAGGGCGAAATCCTCAGGCAACAGGAATTGCCGCGACTCCTGGGCCAGATCGACGACCGAGGTCACTTCGACGGTCTCGGAAATCACCTTGAATCCGACCCAACAGCCCGAGTAGCGCGACATGGCGATGCCCAGCAGGCCCATTTCCAGGAACTCGTGGATGGACGAGGGATAGAGCATCGGCATCAGGGCCGAGATGAAGGCATGGTCGGACTGATGCGGGATGGATGAGGATTTGCAGGTGTGGTCATCGCCGGCGATCGCCAGGACCCCGCCATACCGCGAAGCCCCCGCCGCATTGCCATGTTTGAGGACATCGCCCGAGCGGTCCACGCCGGGGCCCTTGCCGTACCACAGGCCGACGACGCCATCCTTGCGTGCGCCCGGCGAGAGATGCAGTTGCTGGCTGCCCCAGACGGCGGTCGCGGCCAGATCCTCGTTCAGCCCGTTCTGGAAGACGATATCGTGTCGATCAAGGAACTTGCGGGCCTTGACCAGTTGTTGGTCGTAGCCGCCCAGCGGCGAGCCGCGATAGCCCGAAATGAAGACCGCCGTGTTCAAACCCGATGCGCGGTCGCGCCGCATCTGGGTCATCGGCAGACGCACCAGCGCCTGCGTGCCCGACAGGAAGACCGACCCGCTTTCGGCGGTGTATTTGTCGTCCAGGGTGATCGCCATCCTGCTCCTCCGACCGGGCAATGACACGTCGCGAAAGCCTGTCCCAGACCCGCGGAAACAACGTCACTATTGCTGACCTTTTTGACCGACTGTCAACAGCATTGTACCACAGGCTTGGCATGGAATGAGCGTCTGTTCTGTCATGGCAGAGCGAAGCGCGGGGCCCTGTCATACCAACGGCCCTCATGGCTGACTCGAGAGGGATTCCCAAAGGCTTCGATTTCTGAATCACTGTCGCTGAGGCAAGGAGGCTGAGCGATGGTGGCAGTGGTGATCACGAGGACGGACCTGACGGCGACGGAACTGCG
>JANOGU010000100.1:0-6430 GCA_031406135.1 Rhodobacterales bacterium | reverse complement strand
ACGGCGATCCTCGGCCAGCACCACCGCCCGTTCCTCGCAACTCAGATGCTTGCCACGACGCGCCATCCCGCCCCTCCTCCACATTTGAACCGACCCTGTTGCAGTTCAAACTTGAGAGCGAGGTTTGTTAGGGAATGGGGTCTGGTTAGCCGGGCGCACGCTGCCTGTTGCGGGGCGCGCCGCTGCAACTCGGGGAGGTCCACCTCGGCCGACAGGCGCTGGTCGATCCCTTTCAGCATCGGGCACCCGCGTAGGGTGGGCAATCTGCCCACCATGTGCCGGTGATGGTGGGCAGATCGCCCGCCCTACTTCACCGCCCCGGCGGCCATGCCCTTGATGATGAAGCGCTCCAGCACCACGCCAAGCACCACCAGCGGCAGGATCGCGCCGGTCGAAAGCGCCGCCATCGACCACCAGGAAATGCCCTGGCTGCCGGTCTGGCTGGCCACCATCACCGGCAGGGTGTTGGCATGGGTGGAGGTCAGGAGCGCGGCGAAGAAATACTCGTTCCAGGTCAGCACCAGGCTCAGGATCAGCGCCG
This sequence comes from Rhodobacterales bacterium, assembly GCA_031406135.1. Taxonomy (GTDB): domain Bacteria; phylum Pseudomonadota; class Alphaproteobacteria; order Rhodobacterales; family Rhodobacteraceae; genus JANOGU01. The sequence goes on along the minus strand of JANOGU010000100.1, from coordinate 5,889 downwards.
CCACCATCCCCGGCAGCGCCAGCGGCAGGATGATCGTCAGGAACGCGCCCCAGATCGACAGGCCGTCCACCAGCGCGGCCTCTTCCAGCTCGGTCGGGATGCCCGCGAACTGGTCGCGCATGATCCAGATCACGATGGGCAGGACCGACAGCGTGTACAGCAGGATCAGGCCGATGCGGCTGTCGAGCAGGTCCACCTCGCGGTAAAGCACCAGGAACGGCAGGGCCAGGACCACGGGCGGCAGGATCAGCTGCGACAGGAAGAAGAACGAGATGTCGTCGTTCTTCATCCAGGCCCAGCGGTACGAGAACCGCGACAGTCCGTAGGCGGCCAGGCTGCCGAGGATCACGGCCAGGACCGACGAGGTCAGCGAGATCACCGTCGAGTTGATGAAGCGCTTCATGAACTCGTCGCGCACGGTCGACTCGGCGCCGATGGTGTCGGGCGACAGGCCAAGCGACCTCCACCCCAGCCATTTCGGCTGGAAATCCACCCAGGGGATCAGGTGCCCCTGCATCACGTTCGGGGCCATCTTGAACGACGTGGTCAGCGTCCAGTAGATCGGGAACAGGCAGATGAAGGCCCAGGTCAAGAGGACCGCGTAGATCACCACCCGCCCCGCCCACCACTTTGCCCGGAAGCTGCGGTCGGCGTCGCTGTCCCTGAAGATCTGCGCGCTCATGGACGGTTGCCCGTGTAGCGGGCGGCGAGCTTCATCAGCACGGTCATGAAGATCACGATCAGGACCAGATAGACCATCGCCAGCAGCGTGCCGTAGCCGACATTGGAGCGGTCGCGATACTCGCGGAAGATGAAGCTGGTCACCGTGTCGGTGGCCCCCCCGGGGCCGCCGGAGGTCAGGTTGATGACGACGTCGGCGAGCTTGAGCTTGAAGATGACGCGGATCAGGATGGCCGTGACCGAGACCGGCAGCATCAGCGGAAAGGTGATTTCCCAGAACGACTTCCACCCGGTGGCGCCGTCCACGCGGGAGGCTTCGGTCAGCTCCTTCGGGATCGCCTGAAGTCCCGCCAGCAACATGATCATCATGAACGGGATGAAGGTCCAGGCGTCGAGCAGCATGATCGTAGCCTTGGCCACCCATTCATTGCCGAAGAACGACGGGTTCTCCCACCCCAGTCCGCGCGCGAGCCGGGCGATCGGTCCGAAGCGGATTTCCAGCATCGACTTGCCGATCATCCAGGAGACGGCGACAGGCGACAGCATCAGCGGCAGCAGGAAGGCCACCCGGAAGAACTTCCGCGCCCTGATCTGGGCATTCAGCAAGAGCGCGAGGCCGAAGGCGATGGCGTATTCGACAAGGATCGCGGCGGTGTACCAGACCATGTTGCCGAGCGCGTTCCAGTAGAACGGGTCGCCCCACATCTGCACGATGTTGTCCACGCCGTTGAACTGCCGGCCCTCCGGCGAGGACAGGTTCCAGTCGCTGAGCGCGATCAGCAGGCCGAAGAGAAGCGGGAACACCGTCAGCGAGATCACGAACAGTGCCGCCGGCAGCACGAACAGCACGCGCTTGCCGCGCTCGCCGTGGATCAGCACCTGCGCCCAGCAGAAGGCCGTGGCCCAGAGGCAATAGGCGTAAAGCGTGGGCCGCCAGTTGTCGAAGTGCAGGACGCCCCGCCCCATCGCCTCGGCCGTCTGCAGGCCGGCAACGGCCAGCATCAGGGCGCCCGTCCCCCAGACGATCAGGCGCCCGAAGCGGCGGCGGCCGTCGGAAATGTTGTCGCTGGTCACGACGTGGAGAAGATCGCCCTGGCTCATGGCTGACATGTTAGCCGGGGGGCTATCGGACTGGGAAGGGGTCTTGTCACGGGCCTTGCAGCCCGCGGACGGTCAGAACCACGGAATAGAGCGACGTGGTGGCGGTGATGAACAGCCGGTGCTTCGCCCGGCCTCCGAAGCAGAGGTTGGAGACCGTTTCGGGGATCAGGATCTTGCCCAGAAGCGCGCCCTCGGGCGACAGGCAGTGCACCCCGTCGCCGGCCGAGGACCAGAGGTTGCCGTCTGTGTCCACGCGCATTCCGTCGGCGCAGCCCGGATCGATCCGGTGGAACAGGCGGCCGTTGCGGGGCCGTCCGGTCGATGTGTCGAAAGCCAGGATGTGCCGTGGATCGTCGTGGAACTTGCGGCCGGTGTCGGCGACGTAAAGCGTGCTCTCGTCGGGCGAGAAGCACAGTCCGTTGGGGCAGGCCATGTCGGAGATGACGACCTCGATGCTGCCGTCGGGATCGACGCGGTAGACCTGGCAGGGAAGCTCCTGTTCCGCCCGGAAGCCCTCATAGTCGGTGGCGATGCCGTAATGCGGATCGGTGAACCAGATCGCGCCGTCGGAGGCGACGATCACGTCGTTGGGCGAGTTCAGACGCTTGCCCTGGAAACTGTCGGCGATGACGGTGTCCTGCCCGCCCGGTTCGGTGCGGGTGACGCGGCGGGTGCCGTGTTCGCAGGAAATCAGCCGCCCCGCGTGATCGCGCGTGTGGCCGTTGGCGTAGTTCGCGGGCGACCGGAAGGTGGTGATCCCCTCCGGCGTCCAGCGCAGCACGCGGTCGTTGGGGATGTCGGAAAAGAGCAGGCAGCCGTGGTCGCCGAACCAGACCGGCCCTTCGGCCCAGAGAAAGCCGGTGGCCAGCTTCTGCACCGGAGCGTGGTGCAGGACGAAATGCGCGAAGCGCGGGTCGTGGATCTCGAAATCGGACATCGGCGGGTTCTCCTTCGCGCCAGATGACGCGAGCCCCGGCCGTCCGGCAAGGCCAGTCAGGCCACAGCCTTGCGGTTCAGCACCGGCGCCATCGTCTCGGCCATGGCCGAGGGGTTCGCAGCGATGGTGATCCCGGCCTTCCCGAGGAGGACCACCTTCCCCCGCGCGCTTTCGCCGAAGGCCGGGATGATCGCCCCGGCACGGCGCATCTTGCGGGCCGGCGGCCATCAGCATCCACGGCCGCATCTGCCCGCGGTCCGACGGCGACCAGCCTGCGCATCCGTCGCTCGTGGCGTCGCGTCCCGTCGATCAGAACCGTCGCGGCGCCACCCGCTGCGACGCCTGACCCAAGCGGGCGGACGGCTCGACCCCACCCCGAAGAAGGGTGGGGGTGCTCGCCGCCCGCTGCTGCCGCAGGCAGCATGCCTGGCGGGCGCGCTGGCTGAAAGCCCCGGGGCGCTGCCCCGGACCCCGGGATATTTGGCAAGAGATGAAGGGGGCGTTTCAAGAAAACCAGGGTTGCGGCGTGCGCTTCTTCTGTCGGCAAGTATCCTCGGGAAGGTCCGGGAGAGCAGGCAGCACTCCCGGCGGTCGCGGCGGGCGGACCGCTGCAGTCCCAAGCGCAACGCGGGCGCCCCCGCCAGGGGGCAAGACGGCCACCAGCGCGGCGACCGGGGCGATGGGCGCCGGGGGGGTCCAAGGGGGTCCCGTGGGCCCCCTTGCCTGGCCCAAGCGGCGCAGCCGCGCGGGAGCGCTATCGCGCGCGGTTTCCGGATCAGCCGCGGGCGAGCAGCGCCTCGACCTCGGCGCGTGCGGGCATCGACGGCGCGGTCCCGGGGCGGGTCACGCTGATCGAGGCCACGGCGCAGCCGAAGCGGATCGCTTCGGCCGGGGTCCTGCCCTCGGCCAGCGCCACCGCGAAGCCGCCGTTGAAGGCGTCGCCCGCGCCCGTGGTCTCGACCACCGGGCCGGCCCCGAACACCGGCTGCAGCGTCGAGCGGCCGCCCTTCTCGCGCAGGAGCGCGCCACGTTCCCCCAGCGTCACGACGACCGCGCCGACGCCCTTGGCCAGCAGCGCATCCGCCGCCGCCTCGGCCTCGGCCACCGTGCCCACCGGCATCCCGGTCAGGCTTTCGGTCTCGGTCTCGTTCGGCGTGACGTAGTCGCAGAGCCGCAGCATCTCGTCAGGCAGCGGTGCCGCCGGGGCGGGGTTCAGGATGGTGATCGCCCCGCCGTCGCGCGCGATCTGCAGCGCGCGCAGCGCTGCCGGGATCGGCTGTTCGAGCTGGGTGACGAAGACCTTCGCCCCGGCGATCAGGTCGCGGTGCGCCTCGATGTCGGCAACCGAAATTCGCCCGGCGGCCCCGGGCGCGATGATGATCGCGTTGTTGCCGGTCGCCTCCTCGATGAAGATGTAGGCGGCACCGGTGTAGCTGTCGGCATCCTCCACCACATGCGGGGTCACCCCGGCCTTCGACCAGGTGCTGTGGGCGAGCTTGGCGAAGTCGTCGCGGCCGAGCCGCGTCACGATGTGGACATCCCCCCCGGCCATGGCGGCGGCGACCGCCGGGTTCGAGCCTTTGCCGCCGGGGCCGAGGACAAAGCGGTGGCCGAGGATGGTCTCGCCCATCTTCGGCTGGCGTTCGGCGCGGTAGGCGGTGTCGGCGACGAAGACACCGAGGATGACGATGGAGTTCATGGCAGGCTCCTTCGGCAGAGGGCGGGGGCGTTGTCCCCGCACCCCCGGGAGTTTTGGCAAGAGATGAAGGGCGGTCAGTCGGGCGGGATGACGCCCTTGCGGAACATGAAGCAGCCGTAGAAGCGGCGCTCGCCGGTCTGGATCACGGCATGGGACTTGCGCGCCATGTCGTAGAAGGCGAAGCGCTCGATCGAGGTCATCGGCCTGGGGCGGCCCTCGGCGCGGTCGATCTCGGCCTGGACCTCCTGCTGGACGGGCGGGATTTCCTGCGGTTTGCCGACCACCTCCATCCGGCCGGCGAAGTCGTCGACGAAGGTGTCGAGCGGCAGCACCGAGAGGATGGCGTTGGCGGCCTCTGCGCAGGTCAGGTTGTCCATGCGCAGGAGTTTCCCGGTGACGGTGGCGCGGGCGACCGAATCGGCCGGGAAGTTGGTGTCGGCGAGGATCAGCACATCGCCGTGGCCCATGGCACGCAGCACGCGCAGGACATCGGCGGTGAGACGGTTGTCGATCCCTTTCAGCATGCCTTTTTCCCCCTCAGTTCAGCCGCGCGCCGGTGGTGGCGTCGAAGACATGCGCGGCGGCGGTGTCGGGCGCCAGCGTGATCGCCTCGCCCGGACGGACGGTCACCCGGTCGCGCGAGACCACGGTAATCTCGTGGCCGTCGACGCGGGTGACGATGTGGGTTTCCGACCCCGTGGGCTCGACCACGGCGACGCTGCCGGCAAGGCCCTGGCGGCCGAGCGTCAGGTGTTCGGGACGGATCCCGTAGGTGATCTCGCGGCCATCTTCCACCGACAGCCCGGGCGGCAGGTTCAGCAGTGCCCCATGCGTCTCGACGAACCCTCCGACCATGCGCCCCGACAGCATGTTCATCGATGGCGAGCCGATGAAGGTGGCGACGAAGGCGTTGGCGGGCCGGTCGTAAAGCTCCAGCGGCGCGCCCACCTGTTCGATCCGCCCGCCGTTCAGCACCACGATGCGGTCGGCCATGGTCATCGCCTCGATCTGATCGTGCGTGACATAGACGGTGGTGGTCTTCAGCCGCAGGTGCAATTCGCGGATCTCGGTGCGCATCTGCACGCGCAGCTTGGCGTCGAGGTTCGAGAGCGGCTCGTCGAACAGGAACACCTGCGGGTCGCGCACGATGGCGCGGCCCATCGCGACGCGCTGGCGCTGGCCGCCCGAAAGCGCGCGCGGGTAGCGGTCTAGGTACGGGGTCAGGCCGAGGATTTCGGCGGCGCGCGTCACCTTGCCGGCCACGACCTCCCGGGCCTCGCCCTTCATCTTCAGCGGGAAGCCCATGTTGGCGGCGACGGTCTTGTGCGGGTAGAGCGCGTAGTTCTGGAACACCATGGCGATGTCGCGCTCGCTGGGCGGCAGGTTGTTCACCCGCCGCTCGCCGATGCGGATGTCGCCGGCACTGATCTCCTCCAGCCCCGCGATCATCCGCAAGAGCGTGGACTTGCCG
>JANOGU010000091.1:0-33317 GCA_031406135.1 Rhodobacterales bacterium | reverse complement strand
CTGCCGTCTGGATTCAATGGCGCGAGTCAAACCCCGCGCCCCGGGCTTGACCCGGGGCCTCACCTGCAACCGGCGCCGCCTGTGAGGCAGGAGGCCCCGGGTCAGGCCCGGGGCGGGCTTTCGTGGTTTTGTTTGGGCGCGACACGCCCTAGGCGGCCCCGCCGCGCAGGGCGAGCAGGTCGTCGGCCGGCAGCAGGACGCCGCCGCGCAGGACCAGCACGAGACCCTCGGCGGTGCTGCGCACTTCCTCTACAAGGGCGTAGGCCGGGACCGGGGCGATGGCGATCACCGCGCCCGCGGCCTCGGCCTCGACCGCAAAGCTGTAACGGCCGGCCGGCAGCGGCGCGCCGGTGATGCCGCGGCCGGACCACAGGTGGGCCGTTGCCGAGGGCGGCATGTCCTCGCGCGCGACCACGCTGCCGCGGGCGTCGCGCACCACCAGGACCGCGCGGTCCGCCCCGGCCACCGGGCCGGGCTGCAGCGCGACGGGGGTGATGCCGTCGAAGGCGACGGGCGCGGTGCTCATCGCCTCCTGCCCGACCGCACCGGCGAGGTCGGCGAGGCCGGAGAGCGTCAGCCGCGCCAGAAGCTGTTCCATCAGCTGGTTGGTCCGCGTCTGCTGTTCGACGCCCGAGAAGGTTGCAAGCTGCACCGCGTAGTCGGCCGAATCGATCGGGTTCAGCGGGTCCTGGTTCTGCAACTGCACGGTGAGCATGCGCAGAAAGGTCTGGTAGTCGGTATCGACGTCCTTGCGCGCGGCAGGCGCCGCGACGCGGGACAGGGCAGTCGTGTTGGCAATGGCGTCGAGCATCGAGGTCCTCTCACAGACGAAGGTCAAGATGGCCCGACGCTGCCGCAGGGGCGGACCAGGTGTCGGGCAGGGGGTCGGCGGGGTCGGATTCCGCCGCGTCGGGGTGCGCAGGACCGGCGGCCACGCCGCCACCCGCTGGGCCGCCCTGGGCGAAGTCGAGCGTCGTGCGGCCGAAGCCGGCATCGGCAAACTCCGACAGCAGGGCAGCGCCGTTGCGGCGCAGGAGGTCGAGCGTTTCTGACCGTTCGGCGACGATCAGCACGCGCAGGTCGGAGCCGTCGCAGTGGATCTGCATCCGGACGCCGCCAAGCTCCTCCGGCGAAAGCCGCAGATCAATCTGGCCGGTGCCCGGGTCGGTCGCCACGGCGATGGCAAGCGCCGGCAGGGCGGCCACCGGGACCGGGGCGGCCGGTGGCACCTGTGTCGTTGTCGCCGCGGCGAGGCCGGGGACGGCGGCCGGGATGGCCGGGACGGCGGCATCCCCCTTGGCGACGAGGGCGGCGTCAAGGGGTGCGGACATGTCGGGCAGGCCGGCCGTCATCGCCGGAAGCCGCACCGGACGCGGCGCTGCGGGGACCGTGGCGTCCCGCGGGCTCTCGCGGCGCGGCGCGGGTGAGCTTTGGGTTTTGGCATCCTCTGGAGGGACGGATTGGCGCAGGCGCGCGGGATTCTGCGGCAGGACCGGATGAGGCGGTGCGGGTGGCGGAGACCCGGCCGCCGCGGGCGGCGATGCCGGTGGCGGAGCGGCGGCCCCGGTGTCGCCACCTGCCGGTGCAGGCGTAGCTCGTGGCGCAGACAGCGCCAGGACCGCACTGGATGAAAGTGCGCGCGGAACCTCGACCGCAGGGCCTGGACGCGCGGCCACGTCGGGCCGGATTGCAGCGTCATCGACCGGCCGAGGTGCCGGGACACCGGCCGCGGCAGTCCTTGAGCCGGTCGCACCGGCTTCCGCCGCCACTGGCGCAACCGCCGCGACCGCCGCCGCAGCGCCGGGCGCGGGAACCTTGGACGGAACGACGGACAAGGGTGTTCCGGGACCGGGCGGCGCGGGCGGCGGGGCCGCATCGCCCGGCGCCAACCGCAGATGCGCTGCCGCATGCGGCGGGACATGGGCCGCATCGCCTGGCGCCAACCGCAGATGCGCTGCTGCATGCGGCGGGACATGGGCCGCGACCCGGGCGGCTGCGACGGTCCGCCCGGGCGGCGGCGTCCCCGGCTTTTCGGGCGGGTCCGATTGGGCGCCGGCGGGGCCGGGCCGGGGCGAGGGCGAAGCATCGGCGGGGTCGCGGTCGCGGCGGGGCGTCGCGACCGGACTCGCCGGGACGGCCGCGGTGTCCGTCGCCGGCGGCAGCCAGGCTGTGGGATCCCCCGGGCCGGCGGAGGGTTGCGGCACCGGCGGCGCGACCGGCGCGGCCACTGCCGCGGTCGCCTCTGGCGCGGCGGACGGGATGTCGGGATCAGCGGGCGGCGGGACCGGCCTGCTGGCCTGGTCCGGATCGTCCGTCGGGACTTCGGCTGGGAGAGGCCCAGTGGACACGGACGGAGCCGCCAACAGCGCCGCGAGGACGGCCGCGAAATCCTCCCCCGCCGGCAGGGCGGCGTCACCCGAGGGGGAGCGTACGGGCTGCGGCGCGGCAGCCGCGATGGTGGCGGTGGGCAGGAGGATCATGGCGGCCTCGCGACTTCTGTCGTGCGGCAACCCTTGCCCGGCGCGGATTACCGGATGTTTACCGGCACAAGCGCAGGATGCGGAAAATTGACGCGGAGTTGCTCATGCTGACCGACCTTCCCCCCGCGACCGCTCCCGCAGCCCGGCCCGCGGCCGACCCCGCCGCGCTGCGCGCCAAGGCCAACGAACTGGAGACCGTCTTTCTGGCGGAAATGCTGGCCCACGCGGGTCTTGGCGCCGAGGAGGGCGCCTTTGGCGGCGGCATTGGTGCCGAGCAGTTCGGCTCGTTCCTGCGCGAGGCGCAGGCCGCGGCGATGGTCAGGGCCGGGGGGATCGGACTGGCCGAATCGCTGTTCCGCGCCATGGCGGGGGCGCAGGATGCCTGACGCCGACCGCATCACTGCCCTGGACGCGCTGCTCGACGAGGTGCACCGGGCGATGCTGGCGGGGGAGCTGGCGGCGCTGGGCGGGCTTGCCGAGCGGATGGACACCGCGGCCGCCCGGCCGATGCACGCGCCGGATGCCGGCGTGGCGGGCCGACTGCAGCGCAAGGCGGAGCGGAACCGGGCCTGCCTGGCTGCCGCCGCTGCCGGATTGCGCGCGGCGCAGCGCCGCCTGCGCGAGATCGCGGCTGCGGCCGCGGGCGGCTGCGTCTACGACGGCTCCGGCAAGGCGCGTGCCGTCGCCGCCGCGCCCGGGCGCATGGTGACGCGGCTGTGACCGGCGCCCCGCAGCAGCCGCTTCCGCGCCGGGACAGCAGCGGCGCGCCGGTTCGCCCGGGAGCCTAAAATACCCGGCATTCGCTGCCGGTGGCAGCTCCCGTCTTAGCAAAGCCTTAGCAGATTCGGCCCGATCACCGGGCCTGCATCCCCGACGGGATGGCGCGCCGCGGACTGGAATGACCTCGCGCACCGGCAAGAACGCCGTCACCGGCCGCCCCAGGGGCGGCGTTCCGCCCGTGTCGAAAGCGCGGGCCTGCGAAAGGATGTCCAAATGTCTTCGATTCTGACCAATACCTCGGCCATGGTCGCCCTGCAGACGCTGAAGGGGATCAACAAGAGCCTCAACATGACGCAGCAGGAGATTTCGACCGGCAAATCCGTCGCCACCGCCCGCGACAACTCGGCCGTCTGGGCCATCTCGAAAGTGATGGAATCCGACGTGAAGAGCTTCAAGGGCATCTCCGACAGCCTGTCGCTCGGCGCCTCGACCATCGCCGTCGCGCGCGAGGCGAGCGAGACGATCACCGACCTCTTGACCGAGATCAAAGTCAAGATCGTCGCCGCCCAGGAAGAGAACGTCGACCGCGAGAAGATCCAGACCGACGTGGTGGCGCTGCGCAGCCAGATTGCCAGCGTCGTCGGCGCGGCCCAGTTCAACGGATTGAATCTCGTGTCGGGCATGGAGGAAGTCAGCATCCTCTCCTCGCTCGACCGCGGCCCGGGCGGCACAGTCGTCGCCTCGAACATCACCGTCGCGCGTCAGGACATGACCACCGGCGCGGGGACGTACGGCACCGGCACGTCGCTGGCCGCCAACGCCACCGTGCTGAACGGCGCCACCGCCGTCGCCTCGGCCGGCAAGACCGCCGAACTGACCTTCGCGGCCACCTGGGCCGCGGGCGACACGGCGCAGATCACAGTGGCCGGCGTCGCACTGAACTATACCGCCCTTGGCGCCAGTGTGACCGACATCGCGACCTTCTTCTCCGGCGCGATCAACGCGCTGGGCCTTGACGGCGTCACCGCGGCGAATACCGCGGGCGTGCTGACCATCACCTCCACCCGCGCCTTCGAGGGGCTGGCGGTGACCCAGACCTCGACCACGGCCGGCGACGGCACCTCCGACATAACCGCCGTCAACGGCGCGGCGCCCTCGGGCACCAACACGGCGGCCGCCTCCGCGATCAGCCAGCGGGCCGAGCAGCTGAGCTTCTCGACCTCGGCCCAGGTCAACGAGGGCGACGGCTACCGGGTGACCGTGGGCACCTCGTCCTACACCTATGTGGCCGGTGCCAGCGAGACGATGGAGGACGTGGCGCGCGGCCTGAAGATCGCGGTCGACTCCTCCGGTGCCGCCGGGATCAGCTCGCGCGTGACACAGGACGCGACCACCGGCGCCTGGCTGCTGAACGTGGACAATGACGGCACCGGCGGGGCGAGCCTGTCGTTCAGCGCCACCGGCAACGCGGGCGGCACCGCTTCCGGCGGGCTGTTCGGGCTCGACTCGATCGACGTGACGACGAACCTCGGGGCGGACTCCGCGCTCGACAACATCGAGACGATGATCAACCGCGCGATCGACGCCTCGGCGGCCTTCGGCTCGGCGCAGAAGCGGATCGACATCCAGAACGACTTCGTCGGCAAGCTGACCGACGCGATGAAGGCCGGCATCGGCGCGATGGTCGACGCCGACATGGAGGAGGCCTCGGCCCGGCTGCAGGCGCTGCAAGTGCAGCAGCAGCTTGCCACCCAGGCGCTGTCGATCGCCAACCAGCAACCGCAGAGCATCCTCGCCCTGTTCCGCTGATCATGACGGCGCGGGCCGGGGCGGCAACGCCACGGCCCGTGATCGCCCCCCCGGACGACGCCCCGACCAGACCCGGAGCGCGAGAGGACCGCCATGACCGCCCTTGCCCAGGCGCAAAGCGCTTACGCCCGCCCCGACGCGCCCAGCCGCAACCCGCGCACGCTCGAATACGAACTCCTCGCCCGCGTCACCCGGCAGCTCTCGGCCGCCTGGGCCGGCCGCCAGACCGACCGCGTCACCATGATCCGCGCGCTTCACGACAACCTGGCGCTCTGGCGGACACTGGCCGCCGACGTTGCGCAGGGTGGCAACGGACTGCCGCGGGAGCTGCGTGCCCGGCTGTTCTATCTGTACGAGTTCACCGATCAGCACAGCCGCAATGTGCTGGATACCGGCGCCGAAGCGACTGTTCTCATCGACATCAACACCGCCGTCATGCGCGGCCTGCGCGGCGAGACGGCACGATGACCGGGCTTGTCCTCAAGCTCGGTCCGCACGAGCGTGTCCTGATCAACGGCGCGGTGATCGAGAACGGCGACCGCCGGTCGCGCCTTTCCGTGATGACCCCCGGGGCCAACATCCTGCGCCTGCGCGACGCGATCCGTCCGGGCGAGGCCAACACGCCGGTCCGCCGGGTGTGCTACATCGTCCAGCTTGTCCTGTCCGGCGATACCGACCCGGACGAGGCCCGGCCGCAGCTGCTGCGCGGCATCGACCAGTTGCGCCAGGTCTTCACCGATGCCGAGAGCCGTTCGCTGCTGGCGGCCGCCACCGAGGCCGTGGTGCAGGGCCAAGCGTATCCGGCGATGAAGGCACTTCGCGGCCTTCTCCCCCGGGAGGAGCGGCTGATCGCCGCCCAACCGGCATGAGTTTCCAGCCCGTCGTCCCCTTTGGCGGGCTGGCCGGATGGGCTTTTCTCCAGCGTACGCTCGACACCCAGCGCAGCGCGTTCGAACGCAGCCCGGCCGCGGCCCGGGACGAGGCCTACTTCCGCGGCAAGATCGGCCAGGTCGATACCGCCACGGAACTGGTTGACGACCGGCGGCTTCTGAAGGTGGCGCTGGAGGCCTTCGGCCTGGGCAGCGACCTGCCGAACAAGGCTTTCATCCGCAAGATCCTGGAGGATGGCACGCTGAAGGAAGGCTCGCTTTCCAACCGTCTCGCCGACAAGCGCTACCGCGAGTTCTCTGCCGCCTTCGGCTTCGGTGATTTCTCGGTGCCGCGCACCAAGCTTTCCGATTTCCCCGAGAAGATTCTCAAGCCCTGGCGCGAGCGCACCTTCGAAGCGGCCGTCGGGCTGGCCAGCAACGACCTGCGCCTGTCCCTGAACCTGCGGCGTGATCTCGGTGCCATCGCCTCGGGCCGTCTGTCCGACAACGGCAAGTGGTTCGCCGTCCTCGGCAATGCACCCTTGCGGCAAGTGTTCGAACGCGCCTTCGGCTTGCCGTCGGGCTTCGGCGCGCTCGACCTCGATCGTCAGGTCGCGGCGCTGCGCGCGCGGGCGGAACGCGCCTTCGGCGATGGTGAGGTTGCCCAATTCGCCGATCCGCAGGCGCGCGAGGGGCTGATCCGCCGGTTCCTCGCCCGCGCCGACATCGCCGGAACAGGCGGCGCTCTTTCGCCTGCGGCCTCCGCGCTGCAGCTTCTGCAAAGCGCGCCGTCACTGTTCCGCCGGGCGTGATCGCCGGCCGGGGAGGTCACGCCAGAAGACAGGCGCGCAGCCGCTCGAAGCTCGCCGCCACATCAGGGCTTTCCTCGGCGAGGAAGGCGTCAAGCGCAGGATGGACCCGGATCGCCGCATCGATCGCCGGGTCGCTGCCCTTGGCGTAGAGCCCGGCCTGCACCATCAATTCGGCCCGGTCCCAGGCTCCGAGGTGCCGCCGTGCGTCCATGATGAGGGCGTTCTCCTGCGGACTGGCGGCCCCGGGCAGGCTGCGCGAGACCGAGCGCAACAGGTCCACCGCGGGAAATCGCCCGCGTTCGGCGATACGGCGGTCCAGCACGACGTGCCCGTCGAGCACGCCGCGAAGGATGTCGGCCACCGGTTCCTCCATGTCCGACCCCGCGACCAGAACGGAAAAAACAGCAGTGATGTCGCCCGTCCCCTCCGCGCCTGGACCCGACCGCTCGGCCAGTGACATGATCGCATGGGCGGTCGAAGGCGGGTAGCCGCGCAGGCTGCCCCCTTCCCCCGCGGCCACGGCGACCTCCCGGTGCGCCTCGGCAAAGCGGGTGACGCTGTCGGCCAGGAGAAGGACATGCAACCCCTGGTCGCGGAAGTGCTCGGCAACGGCCATTGCCGCCCAGGCGCAGCGCCGGCGCACGGTGGGTGCCTGGTCCGAGGTTGCGGCGATGATGACGGCCCGGGCGGGGCCTGTCCCGGACAGGACGCGGGCCGCGAATTCCCTCACCTCGCGGCCCCGTTCGCCGATCAGCGCGATGACGACCACGTCGGCCGAGACGCCGCGCACGAAGGTGGACAGAAGCGCCGACTTGCCCACGCCCGAACCAGCGAAAAGCCCGATCCGCTGCCCGCGCACCAGCGGCAGAAGCGTGTCGAAGGCGGCCATCCCGGTGGCCAGACGCTGCCCCAGCGGTTTGCGCAGGGCCGGCGGCGGCGGCGCGGCCCGCAGCGGCCGCGGCTCGGCCCCGGGAAACAGCGGGCGGCCGTCGAGCGGGCGGCCGAACGGGTCGGCGATGCGGCCAAGCCAGGCGTCGCAGGGCGCGATACGGGCCGGCCCGCGCAGCTCGACCGCCTGGCCCAGCGCCACACCGTCGAGCGGGCCGTCGGGAAGGATGGCCACCCCCTCCGCCCCCAGCGCCACAACTTCGGCCGGCAGCGGGCCGTCGCGGGCGGCGATCTCGACCCGGTCGCCCAGCGCCGCGCAATCTGACAGCCCGGCCACCATCAGCCGCCCGGGCGCCACGTCCGCGACCCGTCCGACGGGGGTGGCCGCTGCCACGCGCGACAGTTCTGCCAGCAGTCCGTCAAAAACCCCGGACATCTTTCCCCCGCCGCCATCGCGCATTTCCCGGTTCTTTACCGAATCGGGCTTAAGCCACGGTGAAGCCAGAAGGCGGATCAGGGGAGAAACCCGATGTTCGAGACACTGGACCTCGTGCGCATGGCGCGGTCGCTGGCCGCGCATTCCGGGGCACGCATGGGCGTGGTGGCCGCCAATGTCGCCAACGCCGACACCCCCGGCTACCGGGCCCGCGACCTGCCATCCTTTGCCGAGGTCTTCGGCCAGGACGGGCGGATGCACGCCACGCGGCCGGGCCACATCGGCAGCGCCCGCGATGCGTCGATGGCTGCCATCGACCTCGACCGGCCCAACCACGAGGCGCCCAACGCCAACACCGTCTCGCTGGAGGCGGAGATGGTCCGCACCGCCGAGATCCGTCAGGCGCACGACATGGCGCTGGTGGTGCAGCGGTCGGTCTCGGCGATCACCCGGACCGCGCTGGGGCGGGGGACCTAAGCCATGGCCGACCTCATCGCATCGATGGCGCTGTCGGCCTCCGGGATGGAGGCGCACGCCGCCCGCCTGCGGCATGTCGCGGAGAACATCGCCAACGCCGACACGCCCGGCTACCGCCGCAAGACCGTTGCCTTCGAGGCCGCGATGGGTGGCGGCGCGGTCGCGCTTGGCCCGGTGCGGCTGGACCGCGGCGACCTGCCGCAGATCTACGATCCGGGGCACCCGCTGGCCGACACGACCGGCCACTACGCCGGGTCCAATGTCGATCTGGTGATCGAGATTGCTGACGCGCGCGAAGCGCAGCGCAGCTATGAGGCCAACCTGCGCACTTTCGACCAGGCCCGGCAGATGACGCAGGGCCTGTTCGATCTCCTGCGCCGCTAAGAAAGGGAAGAGTGTCCAGAATGGACGTCAGAACCGCCCTTGCCACGCAGACCTATGCTTCGGCGCGAAGCGCCGCGGCACCCGGCCCGCAGAACGCGGATTGGGGCGTGGAGGCTTTTGCACGGCTGGCCGGGAACCTGGCCGAGACGCTGCACAGGGGCGAGACCACGGCCCGCGCCGCCATGACCGGCGGCGCGGACCCGCACGCGCTGGTCGAGGCGCTGGCCGCCTCGCAGACGGCGATCGAGACCGCCGTCACGGTCCGCGACCGGGTGGTCGAAGCTTACCAGGAAATCCTGCGGATGCCGGTGTGATGACGGGGGAGGACGTGATCTATGACGCGCTCCGGCAGGGGCTCTGGGTTGCGGTGCAGATCTCGGCCCCGCTCCTGCTCGTCGCGCTGGTCGCCGGGGTCGTGGTCGGCCTGTTCCAGGCGCTGACCTCGGTGCAGGAGATGACGCTGACCTTCGTGCCCAAGGTGGGGGCGATGCTGGCGGTCTTCTGGGTGTCGATGGGGTTCATGACCCAGACGCTGGTGGCCTTCTTCCACGACCGGGTGATCCCGGCCGTTGCGGGATACTGAAGCCATGGACGCCGCCGGTTACGTCATGCTGACGCGCCAGTCCGGCCTGATGCGCGAGATGCAGGTCGTCGCGCACAACATCGCCAACGCCTCCACCACCGGCTTCCGGCGCGAGGGCGTGGTCTTTGCCGAGCATGTCGCGGCGATGGAGGACGGCCCGTCGCTGTCGATGGCCCATGCCACCGCGCGCAACATCGACCTGATGCAGGCCGAGGTGATCCCGACGGGCGGCACCTTCGACCTCGCGATCCAGGGCGAGGGGTTCTTCCTCGTCGCCACGCCGCAGGGCGAGCGGCTGACGCGCGCCGGCGCCTTCACCCCGGATGCCGAGGGCAATCTGGTGAACGCCGACGGGCATGCGCTGCTTGACCTCGGCGGCGCGCCGGTCGCGGTGCCGCCCGGCGCTCGGGCGGTGGCGGTCGCCCAGGACGGAACGATGTCGGTCGAGGGGCGGCCGGTGGCCCGCATCGGCCTGTGGCAGCCCGCCGATCCGCTGTCGCTGACCCATGAGGCCGGCACGCTCTTTGCCGCCGGCGAGGTGGAACCGGCGGAGGGCGCGGTGATCCTGCAGGGCCATCTCGAAGGGTCGAACGTCAACCCGGTCACCGAGATCGCCCGCATGATCATGGTGCAGCGCGCCTACGAGATGGGCCAGGGCTTCCTCGACCGCGAGGATGCCCGTGCCCGCGCCGTGATCCAGACGCTGGGGAGGTAAGGCATGAAGGCCCTCTACATTGCCGCCACGGGAATGAGCGCGCAGGCGATGCGCGTCGATGTCGTCGCCCACAACCTCGCCAACATGTCGACGACCGGCTTCAACGCGCGACGCGCCGATTTCGCCGACCTGCACTACCAGCAGATCGCGCGCCCCGGCACGGTCGCGGCACAGGACGGCACGATGCTGCCCACGGGTATCCAGATCGGCCTCGGCGTGCGGCCGTCCTCGGTCTCGGTGGTGCTGGCGCAGGGCACGGTGGCGCAGACCGGCGGTGACCTCGACGTCGCCATCGAGGGGCGCGGCTACATCGAGGTGACGCTGCCATCGGGCGGCGCGGCCTACACCCGCGACGGCGCGCTGAAGCGCAGTGCCGAAGGGCAGATCGTCACCGCCGACGGCCACGTCGTGGCACCCGGCATCACCATCCCCGCCGACGCCCGGGCGCTGTCGATCAACGCCGGCGGCGAGGTCTGGGCCTACTTTGCCGACCGGGTGGAGCCGGAGCTTCTGGGCCAGATCACGCTGACCGGCTTCACCAACGAGAAGGGGCTGGAAGCGCTGGGCTCGAACCTCTTCGTCGAATCCCCGGCCTCTGGCCCCGCCGTCCCCGGCACCCCCGGCATCGACGGGCTCGGCACCCTGCGGCAGGGATATCTGGAGGAATCGAGCGTCGACCCGGTACGCGAGGTGACCGAGCTGATCAAGGCGCAGCGCGGCTACGAGCTCAACGCCAAGGTCATCACCGCCGCCGACCAGATGCTGTCGGCGACCACGCAGGTGCGCTGATGCGTTGGCTTCTCCTTGCGTTCCTCCCGGTCCCGGCGCTGGCGCAGGCCCTGGTCGCCACGCAGGTCATCCCCGCCCGGTCGGTGGTCGCCGCCGATCAGGTCGCGGTGGTGCAGGCCGCCATCGACGGCGCCCTGACCGACCCGGCCGAGGCCGTGGGCCAGGAGGCACGGGTGACGATCTACCCCGGCCGGCCGCTGCGCGCTGCCGATCTTGGGTCGCCCGCGCTGGTGGAACGCAATGCCATCGTGAGCCTGCTGTACCGCGCGGACGGGCTGGTCATCGCCACCGAGGGCCGCGCCCTCGACCGCGCCGCCGAAGGCGAACCCCTGCGCGTCATGAACCTCGACTCACGCAGCATCGTGACCGG
Organism: Rhodobacterales bacterium; assembly: GCA_031406135.1. Classification (GTDB taxonomy): domain Bacteria; phylum Pseudomonadota; class Alphaproteobacteria; order Rhodobacterales; family Rhodobacteraceae; genus JANOGU01. Next base: position 21,985 of record JANOGU010000091.1, on the reverse strand, counting down.
CCGGGTCGCTGCCGACGGCACCGTCCTGGTCCAGCCCTGAGAGCCCGCATGACCCGATTCCCGATCCTCGCCCTCCTGATCCTCGCCGCGGCCTGCGACAAGCTGGAATCCGTGGGCCGCGCCCCGGCCTTCTCGCCGCTCGAAGGCAGCACCGCGCACCACGCGATGTATGCCGCCCCGCTGCCCGCGGACGCGCCGGGCACCTCTCCTGGCGAGCAGTCATCGCTCTGGACCGCCTCGACCTCCTCGCTCCTGGGCGACCGCCGCGCGGCGCAGCGCGGTGACATCCTGACCGTGGTGATCGAGATCGACGACAGCGCGCAGATTTCCAACTCCACCGAGCGCAGCCGCAATGGCAGCCAGGAGATGGGCATCCCCTCGCTGTTCGGCATCCCGCAGCGCATCGACGAGGAGTTGCCAGACGGCGCGACCATGGCCGGCGCGGTGGAAACCTCCAGCGCCTCGACCTTCCAGGGCGACGGGTCGGTCGCCCGCTCCGAACGTTTGACCCTGCGGGTCGCCGCAACGGTGGTCGAGGTATTGCCGAACGGCGTGTTGCGCATCGAGGGCAGCCAGGAGGTGCGGGTGAACAACGAACTGCGCGAACTGCTGGTCACCGGCTACGTCCGACCCACCGACATCTCGCGCCAGAACGAGATCACTTACGACCGTATCGCCGGCGCCCGCATATCCTATGGCGGCCGCGGCCAGATCACCGATGTGCAAGAGCCGCGCTGGGGCGAGCAGGTGCTCGACACCATCCTGCCGTTCTGAAAGGGGCCGCGATGAAGAAGCTGTTGCCGATCCTGCTGGGGCTGGTCGGGCTGGCCGGGGGCCTGGGGGCAGGCCTGTTCCTGCGGCCCGGCGCCGCTCCCGAGGGAATGCCCGACGCGGGCGCACATGCCGCCGAGGCCGCCGCGCCCGACGATGGCCATGGCGACGCGGCTGCGGACGCGCATGGCGAGGATGCCCCAGCCGAGGGCGACGACCACGGCGAAACCTCGACGCTGCCCGACTACGTGCGCCTGAACAACCAGTTCATTGTCCCGGTGGTGGAGGACGGCCGGGTCAGCGCCACGGTCGTCCTGTCGCTGAGCCTCGAGGTTCCCCCCGGCGGGACCGAGGCGGTCTATGCCCGCGAGCCGCGCCTGCGCGACGCCTTCCTGCGGGTCTTGTTCGACCACGCCAACGCCGGCGGCTTCCGCGGCGTCTTCACCGACGGCGCCAACCTCGTCGTCCTGCGCAACGCCCTCAAGGAAGCCGCACGCAAGGTGATGGGCGACGACGTGACCGATGTTCTGATCTCGGACCTTGTGCGCCAGGACGCCTGAGCAACGGCCGGAGGTCAATCCGGCGTCGCCACCCGCGGCCGATGCGCCACGCTCTCTAGCCTGCCCAGCGCCTGCGCCCGACCAAAGGCCCGCGCCGCCGTGGCGCGGGCGTCGTCCACGCGCGCGGTCTCCTGCGCGAGCTGGGCGGCCAGCGCCCGGCGCCGGTGCTCGATCCAGGCGGCATAGACCGCGGCGTTGCGCAGCGCCGCCGCCGGCTCGACCTCCCCGCTCGGCGGCGCGTCGGTCAGGGCGGCGAGCAGCCCCTCGGTCCGGTTGCGCGCCGCGAGAGCCCCGGCCAGCCGCGACAGACCGGCCTCGGACAAAAGGCTGGCGAGCGCGCCCAGACGCCTGAGGTCGCGCGCCCGGTTCATTGCGGCGCCCGCGCCCCTGCGCGTCGGCGCATCGCGTCGGCAAAGCGGATCGCGGCGGCGACGGCGCGGTAGTGCTCCGGCCGGACCTCGTCGCCGATCCCGAGCGTCGCATGCAGCGCCCGGGCCGTGACCGGGTCGCGGTGCAGCGGCACCCCGGCCGCCGCTGCGGCCTCGCGAATGCGGGCGGCGATCTCGTCGGCGCCCTTGGCCAGGCAGACCGGCGCACGGCCCCGCGCCCGCTCCCAGCGCAGGGCCACGGCAAAATGCGTGGGGTTGACGATCACAACGTCGGCCCGGGGCACGTCGGCGAGCATCCGGTTGGTCGCGATCTCGCGCCCGCGCCCCTGGCGTTCGGCCTTCAGATGCGGGTCGCCTTCGGAGCGCTTCATTTCCTCGAGCAATTCCTGCCGCGTCATCCGGTTCCGACGCAGGAAACGGGCGCGCTGCACAAACAGGTCGAGCGCGCCGAGCCCCGCGGCGAGCAGCAGCGCAACAGACAGGAAAGCGACCAATAGGCCCGCCATGCGCGCGGCCGCGGGCCCCGGTGCAAGCAAGACCAGGGTGGCGATCTCCTCGGCGTTCTGCGCAAGAAAGACGAACAGCACGGCGCCGATCAGGCACAGCTTGACCGTGCTCTTGGCAAAGTCGGTCAACCCCTCGGCCCCGAACTTCTGCCGCGCCACCGACAGCGGCGAGATACGGTCGAGCTTGGGGATCAGCCTTGCGGGCGCAAGGACCAGCGCCTGCTGGACCAGAAGCGCGGTCAACGCCGCTGCGGCCGGCAGCAGGAACAACGGGGCCACGGCGAGCAGAAGCTCGAGCGCTGGACCTGACAGCGCGGCGCGGCCCAGGCTATCGGGCATGGCCAGAAGCGTGACGCCCGCCCGACCGGCCCGGTCCACCAGCGCCGGCCCGGTCAGGATGAGGGCCGCCACGAACCCCGCCAGCGCCGCCGCCGCGGTCAGGTCGGCCGACTGCGGCACCTCGCCCTGCCGCCGCGCCTCCTCCAGCCGCTGCGGCGTCGGGTCGTGTTCCTTCTCGGCTTCCGAGGGCTCGCTCATGGCAGGCCGAAGGGCGTGCCCAACTGCGCCCGCAGCGCGGCGGTCCAGACCGACATCAGCACCGGCGTGACGATGGCGAGGAGTGCGAGCGCCCCCAGCGTCAGCGCCGGGGCACCGACGAAGGTGACCATCAGCATCGGCATCGCCCGGTTGATGATGCCGAGCGCCACATTGTACAGAAGCGCCGCGGCCACGAAGGGCGCGGCCAGCGTGAAGGCGAGCCCGAAGGCCCGCGCGACCTGCGCCACACCCAGCGCCGCCGCCTCGCCCGCCGCCGGCGGCGCGCCGGCCGGCAGGACATCGTAGGACAGGACCAGGAGTTCCGCCGCCGCGACGTGCAACCCGCCCGCGACCGCGAGCGCGAGCCCGGCGAGCACGAAGAGGTTGGCCACTGCCGGCTGCGGCTCGCCCGCGGTGCCGCCGAACAGCTGCGTCAGCGCGATCGACTGCGCGGCGATGGTGCCGGCGATCTGCAGCGCGTGGATCATGAGCCGCAGGCCGAACCCCAGGAGCAGCCCGGCGGCGGCCTCGCCGAGAACCGGCAGCACCCCGGGCGGCGGCCAGTCGCGGCCGGTGACCGCCGGCGCCACGATGGCCGTGAAGGCCAGCGCCAGCACCAGCCGCACTCGAACCGGGACGGAGATTTCGCCAAAGGCCGGCAGCAGGGCGATGGCCGCCCCCGTCCGCACGAAAACGAGGAACGCCGCCCAGGCCCAGCCGGACGAGACGCCAAACGCGGCGAGCAGGGCTTCGGCCTCCGCGCTCACGCTGGCACCTGCCCGATCAGCGACGGCCGCGCTTCCATCCCGATTTCTTCGTAGGACAGGACCGGGGCGGTCAGGCCCTTGGCGGCGAGCACGGTGCGCAGGAAGCGGCGGCGCAGGGCCGAGGTCACCACGGCAGGAAAGACCCCGGTTTCGGCCGCGCGGTTCAGCCGCTCGGCGATGGCGCCGGCCAGGCGGCCGAACTGGTCCGGTGGCAGCGCCACGTCGCGGGTGGCTTCCACCTGGTAGGAGGCGAAGGTCCGCTCCCACTCCGGCGCGAGTTGCAGGAGCGGGATCGTGCCGTCCTCGCGCTTCAGCTCGGCCACGATCTGGAAACCAAGCCGCTGGCGCACATGGTCGGCCATCGCCTCGGGCCCCGACAGACCCCGCGCCTCGGCCAGCGCCTCGAGCACCAGCGGCAGGTTGCGGATCGACACCCGCTCCTCCAGCAGCAGCCGCAGCACCGACAGCAGCGTGTCCACCGGCACCTTGTCGGGCACCATCTCGTCCAGGAGGCGGCGGTTCGCCTCGGCCCGGGTGCGGTCGGTGAGGTTGGTGAACTCCTCGAACAGCCGGCGCAGCCCGCGCAGGGTCAGAAGCCGCCCGAGGTTGCCCTTGACGGTTTCCAGCAGGTGCGTCGCCAGAACCTCGGCGGGGGTGACGACGGTCAGCCCGGCGAGTGCGGCGTCCTCCTGCGCGTCGGGCAGGATCCAGCGGGCGGGAGCCCCATAGACGGGCTCGCTCACATCCTCGCCCGGCGGGGCGCCGGTCCCGGTGGCCAGCAGCACGAGAACGCGGTCGGGACGCAGGCGGTTGCGCACCCGTTCGACGCCCTGCAGGCGGATGCGGTAGGTGTCGGGCGGCAGGGTCGCCTCGTCGGTCAGCCGGATCTCGGGCAGGACCAGCCCGAACCCCTGCGCGACATGCGTGCGCATGTTGGCGATGCGCGCGTCGAGCCCGGTCGCGGGGTCGAGCGCCATGGCCACCAGATTCGGCGCGAACTCGATGTGAATCTCGTCGAAATCGAGCACATCGCCCAGCGGCCGGGGCCCCGGCACCGCCACCGGCGGCGCTTCCGCGGGCGCCGGCCGCGACGCGCGCTGCGCCCCCCACCACGCCAGACCACCGAGCGCCGCCGCGGCCAGGACGAAGGGGACGAAGGGCATCCCGGGGACCAGTGCGAACAGCGCCATCAGCACCGCCACCGTGCCCAGCGCCGCCGGATAGCGCCCGAGCTGCAGGAAGAACGACACGTCCGCCGCGCCCTTGCTGCCGCCGCGCGCCAGCAGCAGCGCCGCGGCCACCGAGACGATGACCGCCGGGATCTGGCTTACCAGTCCGTCGCCCACGGTCAGGATCGTGTAGGTCTCGAACGCGCGGGCCAGCGGCAGACCGTGGACCAGCGTGCCGATGATCAGGCCCATGACGATGTTCAGAAGGGTGATCAGAAGCCCGGCAATGGCGTCGCCCTTGACGAACTTCGAGGCGCCGTCGAGCGAGCCGAAGAAGTTCGTTTCGGCCTGTTCGCGCTCGCGCCGGGCGCGGGCCTCGGCATGGTCGATGGCCCCGGCCGACATGTCGCTGTCGATGGCAAGCTGCTTGCCCGGCATGGCGTCGAGCGCGAAGCGCGCGCCGACCTCGGCCATGCGGCCCGCGCCCTTGGTGATGACGATGAAGTTCACGATCATCAGGACCAGGAAGATCACCAGCCCCTGCAGGATCGACCCGGCCATGATGAAGTTGGCGAAGCCCTCGATCACCGCGCCGGCGGCGTCGGTGCCGGTGTGGCCCTGGCCGATGATCAGCTTGGTCGACGAGACGTTGAGCGACAGGCGCAAGAGCAGGGTGGCGAGCAGGATCATCGGGAAGGCCGAGAAGTCGAGCGGCCGCTCGATGAACAGCGTCACCGTCAGCATCAGGATGGCGAGCGCGAAGGAGAGCGCCAGCCCGAGGTCCAGAAGCCAGGCCGGCACCGGCAGGATCATCATCGCGATGACCGTCATCAGCGCGAGCGCAAGCAGGATGGTGGGCTGGAACAGTCGGCGCATCATCGAGACTCAGGGTGCCCCGATCAGCGGCCCGCGTGCCGCGGTCAAGAGCGCGCCGGAGGCCCTTGTCAGCGCAAAGGCAGCCGGGATCGCGGCGCGCGGATCGGCCGTCGTTGGCGCTTCGCCCGCTGGCGCAGCACCGGCGTGCAGCGCCTCCAGCCGCAGGACGTAGGCCTCGGCCCGGTCGGGATCGCGGCTGTGGTAGAGCGCGGCCGCCGCGCGCCAGTCGCCGGTCTGGCGATACAGGTCCGCCAGAAAGGACGCCGCGTAGGCCGCATTCGACTGCGGGTCCAGCATGGCGTCGAGCGAGCCGAACGCCGAGCCGTGCCAGTGCAGGTTGACCTGAAAGCACCCGAAATCGACGTTGGTTTCACCCTCCGCGACCAGCGCCTCGGCCCGCGCCAGCGCCTCGGCCCGGGTGGCGAACCAGGCGCCGGCGCCGCCCGCGTTCAGCGTCCAGGGCCAGGGCTCGGTCTGTGGCCGAGGGTCGCCGCCGGGCGCGCGGCCGGATTCGGCGCGCATGATCGCCGTCAGGATCGGCAGCGGCACCCCGCTGCGGGCTGCGGCGGCAGCGGCTGCGTCGCCGCACAAGCGACCGTCCCTACCGGCGACGGCGGCCGATGCCACGAGGCTCAGGACGATCAGCAGGGCAGGCAGGCAAGGCGCGGACATGGGTTTCACCCGTTGCATGGCCGCCCGGCTTGGCCGGCGGGTCGCTGTTTTTGGCCGAGCCTAGGGGCCAAGGGTTGCCAAGGCGTTAGCTCCGGCTGGCTGTCGGGCCTCCGGGGCCAGAGCGCGCGCCGGCGGTGGCCGCGCTGTCACGGCGTGGCGGCGCCGCTGGCGTCGGTTTGGGGCATGGCGGTCGCTTCCAGCAGGGCGGTGACGGCGCCGCGGGCCGCCGCGCTGTCGGCGACCAGCGCCTGGCCGCTGGCCAGCGGTCCGGCGGCAGGATCGGGGTCCGGCGGTGTCACGGCGGCGGCGGCGGCGCGCCAGACCTCCGGGCCGTTGCCGGCCAACCCGGACCAGTCGCGCACCAGCCACAGTGCCCGCTGGCGGGCCGCTTCCGGGGCGGTTGGGTCAGGCGTGGCCGAATCGATCCGGTCGTGTGCCGTTTGGCGCAACGCCGCTGCCGCATCGCCCCCGACCCCGGCCAGCGCACGCAGCGCGGCGCGGGCGTCGCCACGCGCCAGTTCGGCCGCCGCCCGCACCAGGCGCGCCGCGTCCGGTTCGTCCGGAGGCGCCGGCCCGATCCAGGCGAGCGCGGGTTCGGCCAGGCCAAGTTGCACCAGGCGGTTCGCCAGCGCCAAGCGGTCGGCGGCTGGCAACGCCGGCAGCGGGTCGGCCACGGCATGTGCCAGGATCGCCCCGTCAGGCCCGCGCGCCGCCAGCATCCGCCAGACCGCCAGCGCCTCCCGGGCATCGGGCGGCACCCGCGTGAAGGCGGCGGCGTAGTCGCCCTGCGAGGCGCGGGCCAGCGCGATGGCGGCGCCGAGGTCGGCGGCCTCGGCGGTGCCCTCGCGTGCGCGCTCCAGCGCTTCGGCCGAGAGCAGAAGATCGGTCGGCACCGCACCGGCGGCCGCCGCCAGTTCGATCAGATCGATGGTCGCCCGCACCCCCGGATCGCCGCTTGTGGCCGCGATCTCGGTCAGCGCGCCGGCATCGGGCACGTCGCCGGCGGCGGCGGCGAGGTCCTGACGCAGCAGTGCTGCGGCCGGCCCTGGATCGCCCGGCGCCCGCGCGATGGCGGCGAGGATGGCAGCGGCGGGACCTCCCTCGCCGGCGGCGATGTAGCGGTCGGCAAGCGGCGGGCCGAGGTGGCGGCGCAAGTGCAACGGCAGGGCCGAGAAGGCGCGCAGGACGGCGGCGTCGTTCCGCCTGTGTGCCGGCGGCAGCGCCGGTTGCGCCAGCACCGCCCAGAGCGCCACCTGGCCGTCGCAGGCCGTCTGACCCGCCACCGCGCCGCCAGGATCGGTGCCGCCGTCCAGGAGCCGGGACAGGCTGTCCCACAGCGGCCGCTCCGCCGCTTCCGGGGTGAAGGCCGCGGCCGCCTGCCGCGCCTCGGCCCCGAACCCGAGGTGCAGATAGTGCCGCACCAGCGCCGCCGCCGCTGCGGGCGCTGGCGCGTCGAACTCGCCCAGTACTGCCTGCCGGACGGCCCCCAGGGTCGCGGCACCGGTGCCGTCGCTGCCCCAGGCTGCAAGGTCGAGCGCTTCATCGGGGGTGCAGATGGCGCCTGCAGCCGTCAGGCCGGGGTCCCCGGGCGACAGGACGCCGTTGCCGATGCGCAGGTTGTCCGGGACCACAATGGCGGCCGGTTCATCGACGGCCGGCGGCGGCGCGGTCGCCAGATCGATCGACCCTTGCGCGGCGGCGCGGGCCAGCTCTTCCACCAGGTCCCGGCGCAGATCCGGCGCTGCGGGATCATCGCCCGCAGCTACCGCCGGGAGCGGCCCCTGAGCCCCGGCCGGGGCCGCCGCCGGGGTCGGTTGGACCTGGCTGTCGCCAACCGGCGCCGCAGTGGCACTGCCAAGGTCTGCAGCGCCCGGATCCACCACCATTGCGGCCTCGGCGAGTGTCGGGGACGCCGGGTCTTCGCCATCCGGCGCCGCGTGGGCGGTGCCTGCCTCCGGGGCGGCCGCATCCCCCGACGCGGCGGGCGCTGCAGGCGCGGCTTGCTGCCCGTCGTCCGTCGTTGCCCGGGCCACGGGCTCGGGCGATGGTGGCGCGGGCGCCGGGCGGCGCAGGTCGAGCCAGTCGTAGCCGGGTGCGGCGTCCTGCGGCATTCCAACTTGTCCTGCGGCCATCACCAGCGCTGGCGGGGCCTCCGGCGGAGCGGCTTCCGGCGGTGGGGCCTGCAGCGCCGGGACGGGACCTGCGCCCGCAGCCACAAGGTCCCGCCGGGGTCGGGGGCGCGGCCGGGGGCGGATTTCGCTGCGTGCAAGCAGGGGTGCAAGCGTCCGGCCGGCTGCGTCCTGCTCGAAGGCCGACCCGGCCGGCGCGGGGCCGGCGCGCAGGTCGATGACGACGATGCCCGGCCGCGGCTCGAAGGGCAGGGCGTGGCAGGCGCAGGTCACGCCAAGCTCCAGCGCGCCGGTGGCCGGATCGGCCCAGACCGTGGCCAGCCGGGCCCGGGTCAGCGGGCGGAACACATCGGCGAGGTCCCAGCGCAGGCCGTCCTGCGCCACCCGAAGCCGGTAGCCGCCCTCGGTCCGGGTCACCTGCCAGTCCGCAGCACCGGGCAAGACCAGCGCGAGGCGGGTGAAGCCGTCGTGTTCGCCCGAGGTGACACGCACGGTTTGTGCTGCCGCGGGCGGCGCGGCCAGGGCGAGGAGCGCGATTGCCAGCCAGACCAGGCGCCGCATCATGCCGCCTCCTTGAGGCTGCGCAGGGCGCCCTCAAGGTCGGAAAAGCCGGGCCGGACATGGTGCGGCGCGTTCTGGCGGCCGACCTCGATGCAGATATACGGCGGGTGGTTGTGCAGGTTGGCAATCAGCACCTCGCCGATCAGGGCGTGAAAGTGCCGGTCCTCGTCCGCCACCGCCTTGAGCCGCTGCGCGAAGGGGCCGAAGAAGCCATAGGCAAGGAACACGCCCAGAAAGGTGCCAACCAGCGCGCCGCCGATCATCTTGCCAAGGATCTCCGGCGGCTGGTCGATCGACCCCATGGTCTTGATGACGCCGAGCACGGCGGCGACAATGCCCAGCGCGGGCGTCGCATCGGCCAGGGCTTGCAGTGCGTGGCTGGGGTGTTCGGCATGGGCCTTGAGCGCCTCCAGCCGCTTGCCCAGGACCTCTTCCACCTGGTGCGGGTCGTCGTAGTTCATCGATGCCGCACGCAGCGTGTCGCAAATCAGGTCAACCGCGTCATGGTCCTTGGCGATTTTCGGGTAGCGGCCGAAGATCGCCGAGCCGCCGGGGTTCTCGATGTGCTCTTCAAGGCCGACGGGATTGGTCTTGGCCACCCGTATGAGCTCGAACAGCAGACAGAGGAGGTCGCGGTAGTCGCCAGGCTTCCATTTCGTGCCCTTGAAGACCCTGCCCACCTCCTTGAGTGTATATTTGACCGAGGCCAGGTCGTTGGAAATGAGGAAGGTCCCGAGCGCCGCGCCGCCGATGATCATCATCTCGAACGGTAGCGATTTCAGGATGATGTCCAGCTTCCCGCCGGCCAGGATATAGCCGCCGAAGACCGCCCCGAAGATGACCAGGATGCCGAAGATGCCGAACATGGGTCAGGTCCGATTCCGCTGTGTCCCGGACCGTTGCAGCCGGCGGTTAAAAAAACCCCCTCGGCCCGGCATCATTCGGTCGGGGCACGGGCGTTGCGGCCCGCGAGGATCGCGCTGACCGCATAGGCCGCCTCGGCCTCCATGCCGGCGAGGATCGCCGCGGATGCGTCCGGCCGCATCCGGCCGAGGAAGCCGGCGGCGAACTCCGGGTCCATCGCGGCGAAGAGCTGAGCCGCGTCCTTGGGACGCATCGTCTCGTAGACCGTGGTCAGCCGCGCCAGGTCGTCCTCCGCCGCGCCGTCGGCCTGGGAGAGCGTCGCGCTCAGCTTCGCCTCGGCCGCCTCCAGCGCCGCTAGCCGGGCCGCGACCGCGGCCTCGGCGAGGTCCAGCGCGGCGAGCCGGTCGTCCAGCGCCACCTCGCGCACGGCCAGCCGCCCCTCGCGCAGCGTCAGCGCCTCGACCAGCGCCAGGGGCGGGGTCGGGCAGGCCAGCGGGCCATCGGGGGCATCCGCCCCCGCGGCGGTCTCCGTGCCGCTGGCGATGGCCTCGCCCACGCCGGCCCCCAGCCGCAGCGCGCCGGATGCGGCGAGCATCAGCGCCAGGATGGTGAGCACTCCGAGGCCGGGACGGCGTCTCATGCCGCAGCCTCCGCCACACTGCGCGAGGTTCGGCCGCGGGTGACCCGGAACCGGCGCGGCGGGGCCGCCTCTGCCGCCGGCGGACGCAAGGACCCGGCCGGCGGCGGCAGTTCGCCGGGACCGTCGTGCAACGCCGACAGGAGCAGGTCCAGCCGCGCAACCGCCGCCTCGCCGCGCGCGGTGGTTGCGGCAAGCACTGCCGTCTGCCCCGACGCCGCCGCGCGCGCGCTGTCCAGCGCGCGGGCCATCTCGTCCACCTGGGCCGACAGGACGGCGATCGCCCCGCCCATGCCGGTTTCCAGCGTCTGCAGCCGGGTCAACCGCGCCGACAGCACATAGCAGTAGATCGCCGCCCCGAAGGCCCCGGCCGCCAACAGCGCATCGGCCACAAGGTTCATTCCGCCCCCCTTCAGTTCAGCACGAATTCGGTCACCAGCAGGTCGCGCACGCGCCCCTCGCCGGTGACGATCTGGATGCGGCGCAGAAGCTGCGCCCGGATCCGCACCAGCGCCGCCGGATCCTCGATCTCGGCCACGTCGATGGCGCGCAGATAACCGTTCAGCACATCCAGGATGCGCGGCATCAGGTGCTGTACCTCCGCCGCATAGGCCGCCCCGACCTCCAGCTGCGCCGACATCTTGAGATGATCCGCCGTCGCCGCCGGTCCAAGCGAGATCACCACCGGGTCGATCGGCACGAAGGCGATGTCGGGCAGGGGATTGACGCCCATCGCGCCGCCGCCGTGACCGTCGCCGGCAGCGCCGGCATGCGTCTCTTCCGTCCCGGCCCCGAGAATCAGCCCCGACCAGGTGGCGTAGAACCCGACGCCGCCCAGGACGGCGGCCAGCACCACGCCCAGGAGCAAGGGTTTCTTCGACGACTTCGCCGGCGCGGCGTCGGGCGCGGGGTGACTTGCGGCCATTCGGTCCTCCGATCAGGGCAGAACCATCCCTAAGGCCGAACCGGCTAACCGATTGTTAAACGCTATCGGGAATCACTGCGGCGTCCGGCAGAACGCCGGGTGGTGGAGGCAGTCAGTGACATCCTTGCTCGCGACGTGGTCGGCGCTCGACGCGTGGCGCCGGATCGTGGTGGTCGCGGCGGCGGCGGCAACCTTCGCGGCCGTGCTCGGCGTGGCGCGGATCGCCGGCACGCCGTCGATGGCGCTGCTGTACAGCGGGCTCGACGGGGCCGCCGCGGGTGAGGTCATCGCGGCGCTGGAGGCGCGAGGCATCGACTATGCGGTCGCCGGCGAATCGATCCGCGTTCCCGCCGACCGGCGCGACGAACTGCGCATGCTTCTGGCCGCCGAGGGGCTGCCCGCCGCCGGGGCCACCGGCTACGAGCTTCTGGACGGCCTGTCCGGCTTCGGCACCACTTCGCAGATGTTCGATGCCGCGGTCGGGCGGGCGATTGAGGGCGAACTGGCCCGCACCATCCTGGCCGTGCCCGGAGTGCGGTCGGCCCGCGTCCACATCGCCCGCACGCAGGCCAACCCGTTCCGCCCGGGGGCGCAGCCGACGGCCGGCGTCACCGTCACGATGGCCGGCGGCAGCATTGATGCCGCGCAAGCGCGCGCGCTGCGCCACCTTGTCGCCGCCGCCGTCGCGGGCCTGCGGCCCGAAGATGTCGCGGTGATCGACAGCCTTGCCGGCCTCATCCCCGGCGGCGCCGAGGAGGCCGGCCTGCCCGCCACGGCCGAGGGCCGCGCCGCAGCGCTGAAGGCCAACGTGGAACGCCTGCTCGCCGCCCGCGTCGGCCCCGGCAAGGCGGTGGTGGAGGTTTCCGTCGATCTGGTCTCGACGCGGGAAGAGGTGACCGAGCGTCGCTTCGACCCGCAGGGCCGCGTCGCCATCTCGACCGAGACCGAAGAGAAGTCCGACAACGCCACCGGCGGCGGCGGCGAGGTTACTGTCGCCTCGAACCTGCCCGAGGGCGACACCGCCGCTCCGGGCGGTGACCGCAGCCAATCGACCGAAACCCGCGAGCGGACGAATTTCGAGGTCTCCGAAACCCAGCGCGCGATCCTGCGCCTGCCGGGCGACGTGCGCCGGATGACGGTTGCGGTCCTGGTCGACGGGGTGACCGAGGCCGGCACCGGCGGCACGCCGGAGTGGACACCCCGGCCGGAGGAGGAACTTGCCGCGCTGCGCGAACTGGTCGCCTCTGCCGTCGGTCTGGACGAGTCGCGCGGCGACGTGCTGACACTGAAGTCGCTGCCCTTCGACGCAGCGGCGGAGGCCGGGACCGTCGCCGACGCGGCCGCTCCGGGCTTGCTGTCCGGCCTCGACGCCATGACCCTGGTGCAGACCGGCGTGCTGTCGCTCGTCGCGCTCGTCCTGGGCCTGTTCGTGCTGCGCCCGATCCTGACCGGCGCCGGCGCGCCGCTGCCCGCGCCCGCGCCGCCGCTCGCGCTGACCGCGCCCGAGCCCCGCACCAATGCGGGAACCGCGCTTACCGGAGAGATCTCGGACGGCATGTCCACCCTCCTCGGCGGCCCGCCACCGGCCGAGGAAGACCCGGTCGCCCGCCTGCGCCGCCTGATCGAGGAGCGCCGGACAGAGACCGTCGAGGTGCTGCGCGGCTGGATGGAACGCGACGGAGAGAAGGTGTGATGCCGCTGCGGCTCGAGGTGTTCGAAGAGGCGCCCGCGCAGGGCGACCGCATGGTGGTGACCGACCTCGGCGCCATGGAGGAGGCGCGGCTCAAGGCCTATGAACAGGGTTATGGCGCCGGCTGGGAGGACGCGGTCGCCGCCCAGTCGCAGGACCAAAGCCGCCTGCGCGCGGAACTGGCGCACAACCTCCAGTCGCTCGCCTTCACCTACCACGAGGCGCGGGCGCATGTCCTGCGTGCGGTCGAGCCGCTCTTCGGGACCATGTTGGACCGCATCCTGCCCGACCTCGCCCGACAGGCGCTGGTCCCGCGCATTCTCGCCACGCTGCGGCCGCTCGCGGCCGAGGCGGCAGGGGCGCCGATCCGCATCACCATCGCGCCGGCGGCCCGCGCGGCGGTCGAGGCGGCGTTGGCCGACGCGCCCGCCCTGCCGGTCGAGATCGCCGAGGAGGACACCCTGGGCGAAGGCCAGGCCTTCCTGCGCCTTGGCGCTGCCGAAACGCGCATCGACCTCGACCGCGCGGTCGCCGACATCACCGCCGCGGTCCGCGGCTTCTTCGACCTGAACGGGGAGGACAGCGATGCCCGCTGACAGCGAGACCAGTCCCTTTGCCGAGGTGCCGATCGAGATCACCGTCTCGGTCGGCCGCGCGCGGCCGGCGGTGCGGGACCTCCTGCGCCTGGGGCGCGACGCGGTCCTGGCGCTGGACCGGCGCGTCGACGACCCGGTGGAGCTGTACGTCGGCGAGCGCCTGGTCGCCCGGGGCGAGCTGCAGACGCTGGACGACGATCCGACCGGCCAGCTTGCGGTGCGGCTGACGGAGGTGGTCAACCTGCGCGGCGGGCTGTGAGCCGCCGGCTGCCCGCGCGGACGGACGGCCCTGTGGCTGTCCTGGCGGGCGCCCTTGTCGCGCTGGTGCTGCTCTGGCCCGCGGCCGCAGCGGCACAGGCGATCACGCTCGATCTCGGCGAAGGCGAGGCGCAGCTGTCGGCGCGGGCGATCCAGCTCCTGCTGCTGCTGACCGTGCTCAGCCTGGTGCCGGGGCTCGCGGTGATGGTCACCTGTTTTCCGTTCATCGTCACCGTGCTGTCGAACCTGCGCAGCGGGATCGGCCTGCAGCAGTCGCCGCCGAACATGCTGATCGTCAGCCTGGCGCTGTTTCTGACCTGGTACGTGATGGACCCGGTCTTCACCGAGGCCTGGCGCGCCGGCCTCGGCCCCCTGTCGCGGGCCGAGATGCCGGTCGAGACGGCCCTTCCGGCGGCGGTGGAGCCCTTCCGTCAGTTCATGGCCGCGCGCCTCGACGGCGACACTTTCGCCGCGATGGCCGCCCTGCGCCCGGCGGACGCGCTCGTCGCCCCCGCCGCGGCGCCGCTGTCGCTGCTGGTGCCGTCGTTCATGCTGTCCGAGATCCAGCGCGCCTTCGAGATCGGCTTCCTGATCTTCCTGCCCTTCCTGGTGATCGACCTCGTGGTCGCCGGCGTGCTGATGTCGATGGGCATGATGATGGTGCCGCCGTCGGTGGTCTCGCTGCCGTTCAAGCTCGCCTTCTTCGTCGTGGCCGACGGCTGGTCGCTGATCGCCGCGGCGCTGGTGCGCAACTACCTGTGACCGCGCCGTCGTCACGCCCAAGGACGATCCGACGAAAATCCTGGGACCGCAGCGACGGAGCCCTTCAGGAGAAGGATTCCGGCATCACCGACTGATCGTGGGGGAGGTCACTGCACCACCAGTTCCGCATGCAGCGCGCCGGCCGCGTTGATCGACTTCAGGATGTCGATCATGTTCTTGGGCGACACGCCCAGCGCGTTCAGCCCGGCCACCACCGTGGACAGGTCGGTGCCCGCGGACAGTTCCGCCAGGCCCTTGCCGGGGTCGTCCGTCAGGCTGACCGCGCTGCGCGGCAGGACGATGGTGTCGCCCTGCGCGAAGGGGTTGGGCTGCACCGCGACCGGCGCCTCCTCCACCCGCAGAGTCAACCCGCCCTGGGCCACGGCGACGCGACCGATGCGGACATCGGCGCCCATGACGATGGTGCCGGAGCGCTGGTCCACGACCACCCGGGCCCGGGTCTGCGGCACGATCTCGAGGTTCTCGATCCGCGCCAGTGCATGCGCCGGCGAGCGGAACCGGCCACCGCCAAGGTCGAGCAGCACGGTTCCGCCGTCGAGCATCACCGCAACGCCGCCGCCCAGCGCCTCGTTCACCGCCGTCTCGACCAGCGCGGCAGTGGTAAAGTCGGGCGTGCGCAGCGCCAGCCGCAGCGAGGTCAGGCCAACGAAATCGAACTCCACCTCGCGCTCGACCCGGCCGCCGCCAGGGATCACCCCGGCCGTGGGCACGCCTTCGACCACCCGCGCGGCCGCACCCTCGGCCGAGGCACCACCGGCGATGACCGTGCCCTGCGCCACGGCGTAGATCTCGCCGTCCGCGCCGTTGAGCGGCGTCATGATCAACGTGCCGCCGAACAGGCTCTTGGCGTCGCCGATGGCCGAGACGGTGACGTCGATCTTCCCCCCGGCCCGCGCGAACGGCGGCAGCGCCGCGGTGACGAACACCGCCGCCATGTTGCGCGGGCGGAACTCCTCGCCGGTGACGTTGACGCCGAGACGTTCCAGAAGCGTGCCCAGCATCTCCTCGGTGAAGGGCGCGTTGCGCAAGCCGTCCCCGGTGCCGTTCAGTCCGACCACCAGGCCGTAGCCCACCAGGTCGTTGCCGCGGACGCCGTCGAACTCGACCAGGTCCTTCAGTCGCACCGACTGTGCGGCACCCAGCGCCGGCCAGAGCGCCAGCAGCACGGCAAGACAGCGCAGGATCATCGCAGGAACTCCAGCAGGCTCAGCCGCGACAGCCGCGCGGTAACGGCATAGAGCGCCTCAAGCTGCCCCGAGGCGGCTTCAAGGCGGGTCGCGGCGTCGTAGGGATCGGCGGACAGCATTTGCGTCCGGGTCAGCTCCAGCGCCGCACGCTCCGCCGCGCCCTCGCCCGCCATCTGGGCGATGCGCGCCTCGGCGGTGCCGATGCGGCCGGAGAGGAGAGCGCGGTCCGTCTCCGCCGCCAGCAGGACCTCGCCCGCGCGCAGGGCAAGGGCCTGGCGTTCGGCCGGCGCCGCGGGGCCGGACCCGCGGGCGAGAAGCGCCGCCATTGCGAGGCCCCGGAGCGTGTCGCGCAGCGCGGGGTTCTCGGCGGTCACGTCCATCGCAACCTGGTCGCGGTCCGACAGGACGACCGGCGCAGCCGCCGGGCCGCCGAGGTAGCCCAGAGTACCGAACCCGCCGGGATCGGCGAACCAGGCCGTCACTGCCGCTGCGACATCGTCGGCCGTGGTCAGGCCGGTGATGGCCGTCTCCAGCGCCGTCAGGATCGTCTCCGCCGAGGCCAGCGCCGGGCCGTCGCTGGCGGTGCCGGCAAACACCGAGCGCCCCGCGAAGGGTGCGTTCAGCGTGGCGATGGCGCCCTCCAGCCGCGCCGCAGCCTCGCGCGTCATCGCCGAAAGTGCGGCGGGCGTGGCGTTCGACACCGGGTCGAGCAGCCGCGGGGTCAGGTCGGCGGTCATATCGCCCAGACTCGCCAGCGCGGCCTGCTGGCGCGCGGCAAGATCGCCGGTTTCCGCCGCCACCCTTGCAAAGGACGACAGCCGCGCCAGCGCTGTCTCGATCCCGGCGAGCGGTGCCAGGTCACCGCCCAGCGCCCGGGCCGGGTCGGCGGCGAGGCCGGTCGCCACCTCGGTCCCCAGCCGCTGCGTCAGCGCCTTCAACTCCGCCGACTGGCGGCGCGTCAGCAGGTTCCAGGCCAGGTCGCCCAGTCCGTTCACCGCCATGGTCAGAGCTCCAGCAAGGTCGCGATCATCTGGTCCACCGTTTGCACGACGCGGGCATTGGCGGCATAGGCGCGTTCCACGGACAGCAGGCCCTGCAGTTCGCGATCCGTGTCGACACCGTTCGCGCCCTCGGCCTCGCGCAGCCCGTCGGCGCGGGCGCGGGCAAAGCTGGCGTCGGTCTCGGCCGCCAGCCGGGCACCCGAGACCGACGCGCCCAAGAAGCCGGCCAGATCGGACAGGCCGCGGGCGCCCGGGCCGAAGCCGCCGGAGGCCGGAACCCGTGCCGCCGTGAGTGCCGCGCGCAGGCCGTTCAGCAGCGTCGCATCGCCGGCCGGTCCGGGCGCCGCGGCGCCAAGCCCGTCGCGCAGCCGCCAGAGCGCGCCGCCCGCGGCGGGGTCGGCGGCGGCATTCACCGCCAGCCGGGCGGCAAGCCCGACCTCCTGCAGCACGTCGAAGGCGGCGCCGGCGTCGGTGAAGAGCCCTGGCGCGCCCGGCGCCAGCGAAGGATCGACCGACGGGTCGGCGAAGCGCGCGACCAGGTCGCGCGCCAGCGCGTCGAGCCTGCCCTGCGCCTCGGGCGCCAGCCCGTCACGCACCTCGAAGGCCAGGGCAAGACGACCGCCCGCCAGCGGGCCCGCCGGTCCGGCGTCCACCGGACGGCCGCCCACGGTCAGGCCCGACAGCGCGCCGGAAGCGAGCGTCATCTGCGGCACGATGGTCGCGTTTGCTGAAAAGCCCAGTGCGTTCGGCCGGCTGCCGTCCAGCAGCGCCACGCCGCCGGTGGTGTAGAGTGCGACGCGCCCGTCCGGCGCCGCGATTTCCCGCAGCGGCAGGATCGGAGCAATGGCGTCGATCTGGCTCTGGCGCTGGTCCAAGAGCGCCGCGGTATCGCGCCCCGCCGCCGTCTCGCGCACGATCCGCTCGTTCAGCTCGGCAACCCGGGTCAGCGCCGCGTTCACCTGGCCGACCTGGGTGGCGATGTCGGCGTCGGCGCGCATCCGTTCGGTCTGGACCTGGGCCGACGCGCGCGAGAGCGCGGCCACAAGTCCGCTGGCCGCGTTGAGCACGGCGGCCAGCCGCGGCTCGCTGTCGGGGCGGCTGGCGGCCGAAATCAGCGCGGCGTCGAAGGCCGCGATCCGGGCGGTGAGCGACCCCTCTGCCTGCGGTTCGCCCAGCGCCGCCTCCAGCCGGGCCAGGAACGCCGCGCGCCCGTCGCCCGCGCCGGCGTCGGCCTGCGCCAGCCGCCGGTCGGCAAGCAGGCGTTCGTCCAACCAGCGGCGCACGGCCGCCACCTGCACGCCCTGGATGGCCGAGCCCACAACCCGGGTCGTGACCTCCAGTTCGCGCCGCGCGTAACCCTCTGTCTGGGCGTTGGCGATGTTGGTCGAGATCACCTCGGCGCCACGCGCCGCGACCGACAGGGCCGACAGCGCGGTGGCAAGGGTGACGGTCAGCGTCATCGCCCAGCCCCCTCAGCGCTTGATGTTGGTGGTTTCCTGCAGCATCTCGTCCACCGTCTGGATCACCTTGGCGTTCGAGGAATAGGCGCGCTGGGTCTGGATCAGCGAGGTCAGCTCACCGGCCACGTCGGTGGTGGATTCCTCGCGGCTGAAGCCCACGGTGGCGCCGGTCGGGCCGTCGCCCGCATCCCACAGGAAGAACGGCCCGGCTTCCGGCGCCAGCTGGTAGGTCTGGTTCTGCAGCGCGATGAGGCCGTTGGGGTTGCGCACGTCCACCACCGGGATCTGGTAGATCTGGCGCGAGAAGCCACGGTCGAAGACGGCGAAGAGTCGGCCGTTCTCGTCGATCGTGACCTTGTCGAAGGCGGCGACGGGGGTGCCGTTCTTGGTGATCGACGTCGGCGAGAATCCGGCGGCGAGCTGGGTCATCACACTGTCGCCCGGCCGCCCGATGCGCAGGTCCAGCGCGCCGCCGGTCAGGGCCAGCGGGATCGTTCCGGTCAGCGGGTCATAGGCTCCGCCACCGACGGTCACCACCGAAAGAAGCGTGCCACCATTGGCCTGGGTTGCGTCGAAGGTCAGCGTGTAGGTGCCGATGATCGCCCCGCCGGAGGCGCTGTCAGCAATCTCCATCGTCCACTCGTTCGAGGCGCCGGTGGCCGGGACCGTCGGCGTAAAGGTGATCTGCAGCGTCTCCGGCTGGCCGAGGTTGCCGAAGTATTCGACCGGCAGCTCGATCGGCATACCGTCCGCGCCCGCCTCGGTTTCGGTGGAGGGCAGGTTCACGCCCAGCGAGGCCTCGGTCGTGGGGTTGCCGACGAGGCTGCCCGCATCGATCCGCACCGGCACCAGACCGGTCATGGAGTTGCGCGCCACTGCCGTGATGGAACCGCTGCTGTCGGCGGGCCAGCCCATCAGCACCTCGCCGGTCGCGGTGCGCAGATAGCCGTCGGCATCGGCGCGGAACGACCCGGTGGTCACCAGCATTACCGGCAGGTCGCCGCCGCTGCTACCCAGCACCGCACCGATGTCGGTGACCGGCAGGAAGCCGCGGCCGTCCACCGAAATGTCGGTTGGGTTTGCGGTGCCGATCAGCGGCCCGCGCTCCTCCACCATCCGCACGGTGGTGGTGCGCACGCCGCCGGCCGAATAGACGCCGCCGCCGTCACTGGTTCCCACGACGATGGAATGGAAGTCCGCCTCCGCCCGCTTGTAGCCGTAGGTGGACGAGTTCGCGATGTTGTCCGAGATCGTCGCCATCCGCGCGGCGTTGGCGTTGAGCCCCGAGACCGAGGAGTTGAACGAGGAGGTGATGGTCATCCTGAGGGCACCCTTCTGCTGCCGTCCGGGGGCCTGACCCCGGTGTCGGCCGCCACCCTTGAAGGGCGGGTCCCAAGATCGCGTTAACGGGTAAAATGCCCCACGAAGGGCGCGCTCACACCACCCGCTCGACCATCATCTTCTTGATCTCGGCGATGGCCTTGGCCGGGTTCAGCCCCTTCGGGCAGGTCTTGGTGCAGTTCATGATGGTGTGGCAGCGGTAGAGCTTGAACGGGCACCTGATCAGGTCAAGCCGCCTGCCGCGCTCACGCGCAAAACGAGCAAGCCTTCGAAAAACTGCCGTCGCGGCTTCCGAAACGCTGCGCGACAGACTGCAATTCACTGAGAGAGATCGCGCAAATCTTGAGGTATTTTCTTTCGGTCCAAGCACCGTGTCGATGGGTTCCCCGCGAGATATGGCGGCAGGTCGCCCGGTGAAGAACGATGTAGTCTGGATCGCCGTTGGGACGTCGGGTGTTCAGGACGTAGCCCTCCGGATGCGCAGATAGCCACTCCAGATAGCCGACGTCGTCACCCTCGAAAACGATGGCACTTTCTGACTTCGCGCTCATACCACCCGCTCGACCATCATCTTCTTGATCTCGGCAATCGCTTTCGCCGGGTTCAGCCCCTTCGGGCAGGTCTTGGTGCAGTTCATGATCGTGTGGCAGCGGTAGAGCTTGAACGGGTCTTCCAAGGCATCCAGCCGCTCCCCCGTCGCCTCGTCCCGCGAATCGATGATCCAGCGGTAGGCGTGCAGCAGCGCCGCCGGGCCGAGGTAGCGGTCGGAGTTCCACCAGTAGCTCGGGCAGGCGGTGGAGCAGCTTGCGCACATCACGCACTCATAAAGCCCGTCGAGCTTGCGCCGGTCCTCGATCGACTGTCGCCATTCCTTGGCCGGGCGGTTCGTCTTGGTCTCCAGCCAGGGCATGATCGACGCATGCTGGGCGTAGAAATGCGTCAGGTCCGGCACCAGGTCCTTGATCACCGCCATGTGCGGCAGCGGATAGATGCGGATGTCGCCCTTGATCTCGTCCAGCCCCTTGATGCAGGCCAGCGTGTTCGCCCCGTCGATGGTCATCGCGCAACTGCCGCAGATACCCTCGCGGCAGGACCGGCGGAAGGTCAGCGTCGGGTCGATCTCGTTCTTGATCTTGATCAGCGCGTCCAGAACCATCGGACCACAGCTGTCGGTGTCGAGGAAATAGGTATCGACCCGCGGGTTCTCGCCGTCGTCGGGGTTCCAGCGGTAGACCATGACCTTGCGCACGGTCTTCGCGCCCGCCGGCATCGGCCAGGTCCGGCCGGTGCGGACCTTGGAATTCTTCGGCAGGGTGAACTGCACCATGAGCGTATTCCTTCCTCAGCCGTCCCAGCGGGGATGCGCGGTCAGCGGACGCGACGGCATCTGGCCCGACTTCCGCACCACGCAGGCATTGTAGACCTCCTCCGGGTCGCGCCCCAGCAGGAAGTCGCTGGATATGACGACCTCGGCCCGCGCCTTCGGCCCTTTGGAGGTGGCGCCGACGCCGATCACGCCGCGCGGCGACTTGGCCAGCCGCGCATCTTCCACGCACTGGTCCTCGGCACTCTTCACCGAAACCGGCCCGCAAGCCGCCAGTCCCATCAGCATCGCGATGATAGCCTTGTGCATCCTCAAACCCCCACCGCCGGCAGCCCTGCCCGCGCCACGCAGTCCGCCGCCGCGGGCCGCGCCGCAAGCGCTCGCACATTCGCCTCCGTCACCGTCCCCGGCCGGCTGCCCACATCCCGCGCCAAGGCCTCGCGCTCCGAGGGGCTCGCGACTGCCATCAGGCAGTCCGCCACCACCTCCGCCTGCGGCGCGGCATACTGGGCGGAGACCACCGTCACCACCACCGACCGCGCCGCCCGGGCGGCGACGCTGTCGGCCAGGTCCTGCGGCGAGCAGGCAGAAAGCAGCAGCGCAAGGACCACGGCGCGACGCATCAATACACCCGCGCCTTCGGCGCGATCTTCTTCAGGCTGATGCCGCCGTCCGCCTCCTTGGTCAGCGGCTCCAGATGCACCGGCCGGTAGGCCAGCCGCACCTTCGCCCCGTCCACCCAGGCCAGCGAATGCTTGCGCCAGTTCACGTCATCCCGCGCGGGATAGTCCTCGTGCGCATGCGCGCCGCGGCTTTCCTTGCGCGCCTCCGCCGCCACGATGGTGGTCAGCGCGTTCGGCATCAGCCTGAAGAAGATCGCGCCGAAGGCGCGGGTGTATTGATGCGTCGCGCCGTGGTCCTTGCGCTGCTGCTTTCTGCCTGCTCGCCGCAGGACCTGGCCGACAGCGTCGCCGCCCGGGCG
>JANOGU010000071.1:0-3384 GCA_031406135.1 Rhodobacterales bacterium | reverse complement strand
CTGCGCTGGTTCTACGGCGGCGGCGCCGGGGCCTTCTTCCCCGACCTGTGGAGCCGCTTAGTGGCGCCCATCCCCGAGGACGAGCGCGGCGACCTGATCGGCGCCTACCACCGCCGGCTGTTCTCCGGCAACGCGCTGGAGGAAGCGCGCCTGTCCCGCATCTGGGCCAACTGGGAAAACGCGCTGGCCTCGATCCACTTTGACAACGCCGGTTCAGAAGGCCCCTCCGAATATGCCCGCGCCTTCGCCCGGCTGGAAAACCACTACTTCCGCCACGCCGGGTTCCTCGATCATGACGACTGGATCATCCTGAACCGGCACAAGATCGAGCACATCCCCTGCCACATCGTGCAAGGCCGCTATGACATGATCTGCCCGCCCCGGACGGCGACGCGACTTGCCGAGGGCTGGGCCCGGGCAAACCTGCGCATCGTCCCCATGGCCGGGCACGCGCTCAGCGAACCCGGCATCAGCGAGGAACTGGTGCGCGTCACGGATGCGCTGCGCGGGCTTTAGCTCAGCCCGCCTCGGCCACCAGCTCCGCCCGCTCCAGCTTTTGCGAGGCATAGGCATCGCGGGCCTTGTGGGCGGCGGCCACGGACTTGTCGAGCCCGATGCCCAGCGCCACCAGGGTCTTCTCGCTGTCCTTCACCAGCCGCTGGAACTGGGCCAGCGCCTTCTTTGTGTCCTCCAGCTTCTTCTTCACCGTGCGGACGGTCTTTTCCGCCTTGCCCAGTTCCGCCTCGTCGGTGACGTAGGTGTCGATGGTGCTGTAGACCGTGGCGACCGTGTTGCCGACCTTGCCGACCTCTTCGGCGATGCCGAGATAGTCGAAGGTCGCGGTCTTGATCCCGCCCGCGATCGATGGCCCGGTGGGGCCGAGGAACTCGTCCACCATGACCTTGGCCCCCGCGGTGCCGAGCGCCACGAACACCGCCCGCGCCACCCGAAGTTGCGGAAAGCAGAGCGACACGGCGGTCAGCGCCAGGTTGAACCCCTTCTGGATCTGGACGTTGCTCACGTCTTTCTTTGCCTTCTCCAGAAGCTTCTCGATGTCCTGGATGTCCTCGATCAGAGTTTCGACCGTCTTGCGCTGGCCCTTCACCAGAAGCGACAGAAGCTCGAACATTCCCGCCGCCTTGCCGGCCACGCCCTCGTCGAGAAACGCCTTGAACATGCCGTTCGACGCCTGCACCGTCTCGATGGCGTTGTAGAAACTGTCGAGCATGTCCTGCAGCAGGTTCACCCGCTTCTCGTCGATGCCCTTCTTCTCGATCATCTCTAGGACGCCGAGGAACTTGTCGTAGTACTTGTCCATTCGCTCGACGTCGCGCCGGTAGTTGCCGCGGATGTCCGAGGGATAGTCCTTGAACTCTGCGTGCTTGAAGTTCGCCTCGGACTCGTCGGTCACGGTCTGATAGTGGTCCTCGACCTCTTCTGCCACCGCGCGAATGTCGTCCATCGTCATCATCATGGGTCTCCTTGAAAGATCAGGTCAGACAAACTCTGCGGGGCCGATATGAGAACTGTTCGCAGGCGTGTCAGGGGGAAAGATTCCGGCCCCGTATCAGGATTCTTCGGGCACAGTATGAGTGGCATTCTTGCATCATCGTCCGTGGCGCCCCACATCGGCGTCAAGGCCGCATCCCGGCGTGCCGCAACGGGCGCGGGGGCGGTGCCAAGCAGGGGAGTAGGCCGATGAACCTTGAAAAGTTCACGGAGCGGTCGCGCGGGTTCCTTCAGGCCGCGCAGACCATCGCGATGCGGGAAAGCCACCAGCGGGTGCTGCCCGAGCATCTGCTGAAGGCCCTGATGGACGACGACCAGGGCCTGGCCTCGAACCTGATCCGCCGTGCCGGGGGCGCGCCGGAGCAGGTGGTCAAGGCGGTGGAGGCGACAATCGCCAAGTTGCCCAAGGTCTCCGGCGGCGACGGGCAGAGCTACATCGACCCTTCGCTGGTCCGCGTGCTGGACGAGGCGGAGACGGTGGCGAAGAAGGCGGGCGACAGCTTTGTTCCCGTGGAACGCCTGCTGACCGCGTTGGCACTGGTCAACACCCGGGCCAAGGACGCGCTGACCGCCGGGGCGGTCACGGCGCAGGGCGTCAATGCCGCGATCAACGACATCCGCAAGGGCCGCACGGCGGACTCGGCGTCCGCCGAGGACACCATGGAGGCGCTGAAGAAATAAGCGCGTGACCTGACCGAGGCCGCGCGCGAGGGCAGGATCGACCCGATCATCGGCCGCGACGAGGAGATCCGCCGCGCGATGCAGGTGCTGTCGCGGCGCACCAAGAACAACCCCGTCCTGATCGGCGAGCCCGGCGTCGGCAAGACCGCCATCGCCGAGGGCCTGGCGCTGCGCATCGTCAACGGCGACGTGCCGGAAAGCCTGAAGAACAAAAGGCTGATGGCGCTCGACATGGGTGCTGTCATCGCCGGGTCGAAATACCGCGGCGAGTTCGAGGAGCGGCTGAAGGCGATCCTGAAGGAGATCGAGGCCGCCGACGGCGAGGTGATCCTGTTCATCGACGAGATGCATACGCTGGTCGGCGCCGGCAAGTCCGAAGGCGCGATGGATGCGGCCAACCTGATCAAGCCGGCGCTGGCGCGGGGCGAGCTGCACTGCATCGGCGCCACCACGCTCGACGAATACCGCAAGCACGTGGAGAAGGACGCAGCACTGGCGCGGCGGTTCCAGCCGATCTTCGTCAGCGAGCCGACGGTCGAGGACACCGTCTCGATCCTGCGCGGGATCAAGGAGAAATACGAGCTGCATCATGGGGTTAGGATCAGTGACTCGGCGCTGGTGGCGGCGGCGACGCTGAGCCACCGCTACATCACCGACCGCTTCCTGCCCGACAAGGCGATCGACCTGATGGACGAGGCCGCTTCGCGTCTGCGGATGGAGGTGGATTCGAAGCCCGAGGAACTCGACGCCCTGGACCGTGTCATTCTCCAGATGCAGATCGAGGCCGAGGCGCTGAAGAAGGAGGACGACGCCGCCTCCCGCGACCGGCTGGAGCGCCTGGAAAAGGACCTGGCGGAGCAGAAGCAGGCCTCTGCGGAACTGACCGCCAAGTGGCAGGCCGAGCGCGACGCGCTGGCCTCGGCCCGCGATCTCAAGGAACAGCTCGACCGCGCCCGCGCCGAGCTTGAGGGCGCCAAGCGTGAGGGCAACTACGCCAAGGCCGGGGAGCTGCAATACGGCCGCATCCCGGGGCTGGAAAAGCAGCTGGCCGAGGCGGAGGCGTCGGACCGCTCGCTCGCGGCCGACACCGTCCGCCCCGAGCAGATCGCCGAGGTGGTGGAACGCTGGACCGGCATCCCCACCACCAAGATGCTGGAGGGCGAGAAGGAGAAGCTCCTCAAGATGGAGGAGGAG
>JANOGU010000042.1:0-10987 GCA_031406135.1 Rhodobacterales bacterium | reverse complement strand
CCCCGTTCGCTTGCGAGACAAAGATGGTGAAACTGCCGGTCTTTGCCGAGGACCAGACCTCGATCGCCTGCTGCTGGTTCTGCAGGCCTCCCCCGGTCGGCGTCTCGCCGTACTTTACGCTGAGGGTTTCGACCAGAACGTCGCGTTGGAAGCAGGTTGGCTGAGTGGTGGCCTGGGCGTGGCTCGCGGTCATCAGGATGGCGAGAGCGGCCGGGACGGCGGGTCTTGCAGACATCTTCAGGTCCTTCCCGAAAGGGGCCGGCCCGGAACGGGCGTGACGGCCCGACAGAAACTTACTGATGCCGAGTGTTGCCGAGGAAAGCGGCGATTCTTGCCCTCTGCCGCGTCATCCCTGCGACGTGGTCGCCGTATTTCAGCCCGCATAACGAAGGATGTCTTGCAGAAGATTGTGAAGATTGACTGGATCTTGCGCCAGGAAACCGGCCGGTTCTTCGCGCGGACCGCGGCGACCGACCTAAATGAGCATTTGAAAAAGACGACGTCCGCCCGCAATGGTGCGGGCGGACTATGTGGCGCGACACGCGCGGTTGCTGGGTGCCTGCACGATCAGAACCGCAGGTTCGTGAAGGTGATCTGCTCGCGGCGGCGGCGGGCTTCCGCATCGGCGGCGCGGTTGTAGTGATCCTCGCGCGGGAGGTCCATCCGCGTTGCGAGGAGCAGGGCGTCTGCCAGGATTTTCAACATCTCCGGTCTCCTTTGGTCTTCGGTGATGCTTGACAAATAGGTTGCGATTGACTTTTCCGCGAGTCAGGCTTTCTTTTGAACTGTTAGCCTGGATTACAGATGGCCGTTGACTGGACCCAACTTCCGCCGCTCACGTCGCTGCGCGCCTTCCAGGCGCTGGCCGAGTCCGGCGGATACTCGGCGGCGGCGCGGCGACTGAACGTGACCCATGCCGCCGTGGCGCAGCAGGTGCGGTCGCTGGAAGAGCGGCTGGGCCATGCGCTGGTCAGCCGTGACGGCCGGGGCATGGCGCTGACCGCCGAGGGGGCGCAGCTGTCGGCCGCGCTGGCCGAGGGCTTCGGCGCGATCGAGCGCGGCGTGCAGGCGCTGACGACCGGCGAGAACCCGGTGCGGGTGACACTGACCGCGAGCTTTGCCTCGCAATGGCTGATGCCGCGGCTGCGCGACTTCTGGGAGAAGCACCCCGACATCGCGCTGTCGCTGCACCCCGACGCGCGGCCGATGGACCTGCGGCGCGAGGGTATGGACCTCGCCATCCGCTACGGGCGCGGCTCGTGGCCGGGCGTGGAGGCGGAGTATCTCGCGCCCGCCCGTCTGGCCGTGGCCGCGGCACCGGAGCTGTTGCCCGAAGGGCGGCCGCCCGAGGTGGCGGAGTTGCAGGAGCTGGACTGGATCATTGCCCGCAACTGGCCGGAACAGGACAACTACCTTGCCTCGCTCGGACTCGATCCGGCGCGGCTAAGCCGGTCGGAGTTTCCCAACGAGGAGCTGTCCATCGCCGCAGCCCGGCAGGGCCTGGGCGTCATCGTCGAGAGCCTGGCGCTGATCCAGGTCGATATCGACGAGGGCCGCCTGATCCTGATCGACGACAGCCGGTCGCATCTGCCGGCCTATTTCATCGTCACGCTGCCGGGGCCGAAACGGCGCGCGGCACGGCATTTCATCGCATGGCTGAAATCCGCCGCCTGAAGCCGGCGGCGGATTTCGGTGTAGTTGCGTCAGACGGCCAGATCGCCCGGCGACTTCCCTGCGGCGATCGCGGCCTTGAACCAGCCGGGCTGGCGGCCCTTGCCGGTCCAGGTTTCCTTGCGGTTGGCCGGATTGGCGTATTTCGGCACGGACGACGACTTGGCCCTGGGTGCGCCCTCGGCGAGTTCGTTGAGCGAGTAGCCGAGTTCGCGCGCCGCTTCCTCGACCTTGGCACGCGCCTCGCGCTTCTTGCGGTCCTCGAAGGTCGCGATGGATCGCGACACCTGCGTTGCCAGTTCCTTCAGTTCCTTGAGCGACAGCGTATTGAGATTGATGTCCACGATTGCCCCTTGCGGTTGTACTTGTGCGCGCAGGGTAGGGCCGCGAAGCCGGAATTACAATGGAGATCATGATCGGGGCATTCGCATCGGCGGCGGGCCGTGGAATAGTTTGCCGGCCAAATCCTATTTCGGACTGCGCTTGGCCAGGATGCGCTGCAGGGTGCGGCGGTGCATCGACAGCCGCCGCGCGGTTTCGCTGACGTTGCGCTCGCACATCTCGTCGACGCGCTGGGTGTGTTCCCAGCGCAAGCGGTCGGCGGACACCGGATTTTCCGGCGGCACCGGGTGCAGGGCGTCGCGCGACAGCAGCGCCCGGGTGACCTCGTCCGCGTCGGCGGGTTTCGTCAGGTAGTCGACCAGAAGCAGGGAGCGATCCTGCCCCGGTTCACCGCCCGGGCCCCCGGTCATTGCACCGTCCGCGCTCTGCCCCTGGCGTCTGACTCGGGGCAGTCCGGGCTGAAATCAATCACCCCTGCGCCTGCACGAAGCAGGCGACCCGCTCGGCCAGTTCGTCGGCGCCGACCTCGCGCTTGAAGAACTCGGCGAATCCGCTTTCGGGCAGCATCAGATAGGAGAAGGTGGAATGGTCATAGACATAGTCACCGCCGTCCCCGGGGTCGCGCCGGCTGGCATAGACGCGATAGGCCTGCTGCGCGGCCTTGAGCTGGTCGGCGCTGCCGGTCAGGCCCAGAAGCCGGGGGTGCCAGGTCTCGGTATACTCGGCCAGCACTTCGGGCGTATCGCGCTCGGGGTCGACGGTGATGAAGACCGGCGTCACCTCGACGCCGCGCTCCTCCAGGATGTCCACCGCCGTCACGTTGCGGTCGAGGTCCAGCGGGCAGACGTCCGGGCAGTAGCTGAAGCCGAAATAAACCAGCGTCGGGCCGCGGATCACGTCGGCGTCGGTGACGGTGCGGCCGGACTCGTCCACCAGCGTGAAAGGTCCGCCAATGTCGCCGCCGGCGACCTGCCCGGCGCGGCAGTCCCGAAACGGATCGGCGGCGCGCTGCGCCCTCTGCATCAGGGCCAGTCCCACGACGAAGGCGACCGCCACGGTCAGCGCCACGGCGGCATAGAGGCGGACGCGCCGGTCGGGATCGGTCTTCGGTTCGGTCATTGCGTTTGCGTCTCCGCGGAACCTGGGTTTCCCTAGGCCAAGCGCCTCGCCGGGGCAATACGATGACAAGACCGATGCCGGCCCCGCTGCCGCCCTTTTCAGAAACGCGCATCCGGCTGCGAACGCTGGTCCTGATCCGCCGGATGTGAATTGCCGGCCAGTTGCTGGCGATTGGCATCGCCGACCGCAACCGCGGATTCGACCTGCCGCTGGAACTGGGCTCCACGGTGATCGGCATTGCCTCGATCGTCAATGTCACCGCGATCTTCCGGTTCCCCGAGACACGGCGGCTGACTGAGGGCGAGGCGTTCCTGAGTCTGCTATTCGATCTGATCCAATTGTCGTTCCTGCTCTACCTGACCGGCGGCCTGAACAACCCCTTTGCGCTGTTCCTGCTGGTGCCGGTGGTGATTTCGGCCGCGGCGCTGCCGCTGCGGGTCACCGTCATCGTGGTGCTGATGGCGATCTGTTTCGCCACGCTCCTGACCACCGACAACTTGCCGCTGCGGTTCGACGACGGCAGGGAGTTCGCCGTGCCGCCGGAGTTCGAGTTTGGCTTCTGGCTGTCGATTCTGGCCGCGACTCCGTTCCCGGGATTCTGCGCTTACTGCGTCGGCGTCGAGATGCGTGGCATGGGGCAGGCGCTGGCAGCGGGGAGGGAGCGGAGCGGAGCGGAGGGAACGGGGTTAACGCGACATTAACTGTTTTCCGCAATGGATCGCCGGATCATCTGTCCACGCCGGAGCCTCCCTTGCCGCTCGACCTTGCCACCTCCTTCTGGATGATCGGCGTAGCGGTCGGGTCGGCGCTGTTCGGGTTGTTGCTGCTTGGTCTGGTCGCGCCGCGCGCCGCGCGGGCCGACAGCGTCTTTGCCGCCCGGGGCGAGGATGTGGAGTTCCTGTTCGACGGCGACAGTCTGGTCGACGCGACCCCGGCGGCGCGGGCGCTTCTGCGCTATGGGCCGCTGTACGAGGGTACGGCCTGGCAGCGGCTGTCGGCCTGGCTGCGAGTGCGGTTCCCCGACGCGATGGTTGGCGTGGCGGGCCTGTCCGACCTCGGCCGCCTGACGCTCGTGGCCCCGCAGGATGACGGGGACCCGACGCTGCTTGTCGCGGAAAACCGCGGTGGCCTTACCCATCTGCGGCTGTCGTCGGAGACCTGCGGCGCCGATCTCGAGGGAGAGAGCCCGCTGATCCGCCGCGCCCTGCAGGACGAGCTTGACCGCCTGCGCGCCTGCGTCGCGGCGGCACCGATGCCGATGTGGCAGCGTACCGCAACCGGAGAGGTGGTCTGGGGCAACCGTGCCTACCTCGATCTGGCGGTCGAGGCGCTGGGCGACGACCACGCACTGGCCTGGCCGCTGCCGCAACTGTTCGATCCGGCGCCGGCGGCCGGCGGCCGGCAGTCGGTGGCCGCGGGCGGGTCGGCGGCGCGGTGGTTCGACGTCTTTGGCGCGGATGACGAGGGCCCCCGGCACGGGTTTGCGGTGCCGGCGGACACCGCCGTGCAGGCGGAGGCCGCACTGCGGTCGTTCACCCAGACGCTGACCCGGACCTTCGCGCATCTGCCTATCGGACTTGCCGTGTTCGACGGCGCGCGGCAGCTGGCGCTGTTCAACCCGGCGCTCACCGACCTCACCGGCCTCGCCCCGGATTTCCTGTCGGCGCGGCCCACGCTGACCGCGTTCCTCGACGCGCTGCGCGAGCGCGCCATGCTGCCGGAGCCCAGGGACTACCTGGCCTGGCGCCGGACCATCGCCGACCTGGAGCAGGCCGCCTCCGGCGGATTGTTCGAAGAGACCTGGAGCCTGCCCTGCGGGCAGACCTACCGTGTCACCGGCCGGCCGCACCCCAACGGCGGGCTGGCGCTTCTGGTCGAGGATATTTCGACCGAGATGACCCAGACCCGCCGCTACCGCGCCGATCTGGAGCTCGGCCAGGCGGTGATCGACGCGATGGACGAGGCCGTGGCGGTGTTTTCGGCGGCGGGGCTGCTGGTGATGTCGAACGCCGCCTATGCCGATCTCTGGGGGCACGATCCGGCCTCCACGCTTGGCGGCGATACAGGGATCGCCGCCATCGGCGAGCACTGGCGGTCGCGATCGGCACCGACCACGCTGTGGGGACCGGGCCGAGGACTTCGTCGCCGCGGCGCATGGCGAAGACGCCTGGACCGACACCACGCGGCTGGCCGACGGTCGCACCCTGCAATGCCGGTTCGCGCATCTGGCTGGCGGCGCGACGCTGGCAGCGTTCCGGGTGCTCGCCGGGGCGCCCGCGGCCCCGCGGCCGGTCCGGCGCGAACGGGTGCGGACCGCCGAGGCCGCGCCGGCGGAAGCGGCTGCGTCCTGATCCCGGCGCACGCCCGCGCCGGGCCAGCGGCCAGCTTGCGCCGCCGGGACGGCGGACTAAGGTCGGCCCATGCAATCGCCCGCCCCGTCCGACGCCGCTCCGACCGTTCTCGACCTCTGCGACGAGGCGGCGACCGACGCGCTGGGCGCGGCACTGGCCGGCGCGCTGCGCGCCGGCGACACGGTCCTGCTTTCGGGGCCGGTCGGGGCCGGCAAGACGCATCTGGCGCGCGCGCTGTTGCGGGCCAGGTTCGGGGCGGAGACCGAGGTGCCCTCACCCAGCTACACGCTGGTGCAGGCCTACGGCGACGCGGGCGGGGCGGTCTGGCACGCCGACCTCTACCGATTGGGCAGCGCCGACGAGCTGGTGGAACTTGGGCTGGAGGCCGCCTTCGGGCGCGACATCTGCCTTGTCGAATGGCCCGAGCGGCTGGGCCGGGCGGCTCCGCCGGATGCCCTGCGGGTCACGCTTTCGGCCCGGGGCGAGGGTCGCCGGGCGGTGCTGCAGGGCGGCCGGCCCGGGCTCGCCGCCGCGCTCTCGGGGGCGATGACGCATGCCTGACCGGGCGGCAGACATCCAGGGCTTTCTGGACGCCGCCGGCTGGAACGGCGCGACGCGCAGGGCGCTGGCCGGCGATGCCTCGCAGCGCCGCTACGAGCGGCTGACGCGCGGCGGCCATGGTGCCGTGCTGATGGACGCGCCGCCGGTACCGGGCGGCGATAGCGTCGAAGCCTTCGCCACCATCGCCGCGCATCTCCGCGCGTCGGGTCTTTCCGCGCCTGCGGTGCTGGCGGCGGATTTTCCCCGCGGGCTGATGCTGCTCGAGGACCTCGGCGATGCCCTCTATGCGCGGGTTCTTCGCGACCACCCTGCAAGGGAGCCGGACCTCTACCGCGCCGCGGTCGATGTCCTTGCTCATCTTCAGGCCGCCGCGGCCCCGCCGTCCTTGCCGGACCTAGGCGCGGCGGACTGGGCAGCAGCGGCGGCGCTGGCGTTCGATACCTATGCGCCCGCAGCGGGCGGTGCGCCGGGCGCCGCCGACGCAGCGGCGGCAGCCGACGTCCTGACCGAAATGCTGGAGCGCTATGCCGATGGACCGCGGGTCCTGATCCTGCGGGATTTCCACGCCGAGAATCTGCTCTGGCTCGACGACCGGCCGGGGCTTGCCGCGGTGGGGCTGCTCGACTTCCAGCTCGCGCAGATGGGACAGCCCGGCTACGATCTGGTCTCGCTGACGCAGGATGCCCGCCGCGAGGTCTTGCCCGGAACCGAAACGGCGATGCTGCGCCACTTCGCCGACCGCACGGGCCGGCCGCTGGCGGGGCTGGCGTTGGCCCATGGCGTACTCGGTGCGCAGCGGGCGCTTCGCATCCTTGGTGTTTTTGCCCGGCTCGCCCTGCGCGACGGCAAGACCGGCTACCTCACGCTGATGCCCAGGGTCTGGCGGCATCTTCAGGCGAACCTTGCGCTGCCAGCTCTTGCCGGGTTCAAACGGCGGCTGGAGCGGGTTCTGCCGCCGCCAACCGAGACAGTCCTTGCCCGGATACGTGCGACATGCCGCCCGATGCCGTGATGATCTTTGCCGCCGGTTTCGGCACCCGGATGGGGGCGCTGACCGCCGAGCGGCCGAAGCCGCTGATCCCGGTCGCCGGCCGGGCGCTGATCGATCACGCGCTGGCGCTGGCGGCGGCGGTGGCGCCGCGGCGGGTGGTGCTGAACACGCACTACCGGGCGGAGATGCTGGCCGCGCATCTGGCGGGGCGGGGGGTGCTGCTGTCGCACGAGCCGGCGATCCTGGACACCGGCGGCGGGCTGAAGGCGGCGCTGCCGCTGCTGGGCCCCGGGCCGGTCTTCACGCTGAACAGCGACGCGGTCTGGACCGGGGGCAACCCGCTTTCGGAACTGGCCGCAGCCTGGGACCCGGGGCGGATGCAGGCGCTCCTGCTGCTGCTGCCGGTGCCGCAGGTCCGGGGCCACCCCGGCACCGGGGACATGGCGCTGGGCGAGAACGGGCGCATCCGCCGCGGCGGTGGCCTCGTCTATCTCGGCGCGCAAATCCTGGATACGGCGCTGGTGTCGGATGTTCCGGACGCGGTGTTCTCGCTCAACCGCGCCTGGGACGACGCGATGGTGCGCGGCACTGCTTTTGGTCTCGTCCATCGGGGCGGCTGGTGCGACGTGGGCCACCCCGGCGGCATCGCCGAGGCCGAGGCGCTGTTGCGGGAGGCGGGCGATGTTCTCTGACCCCGCGCCCCGGCTCTACGCCCTGCCGCCGGGAGCGGCCTTTGCGGTCCGGCTGGCCGACGGGCTGATCGCCCGGACCGCCGGCCAGCCGCCCGAGGCGCTGGCCCGCGCGACGCTGTTTCTCAACACCGCGCGGATGCGCGAGCGGGTGCGGCAGGCGCTGCTGTCGCGGGGTGCCCGCCTGCTGCCGCGGCTGCGGCTGGTGACCGACCTCGGGGCGGAACCGCTTCCCGGGCTGCTGCCCGCGGTACCGCCCCTGCGGCGCCGCCTGGACCTGGCGGCGATGATCGGACGGCTGATCGCGGCCGATCCCGGCTTCGCCGCCGCCGGCACACGGATTGCGCTGGCCGAAAGCCTCGGCACGCTGCTGGACGAGATGCAGGGCGAAGGCGTGGCCCCGGAGCGGATCGCCGGGCTCGACGTCGCGGACCATTCCGCCCACTGGGCGCGGACGCGGGACTTCATGGCGCTGGTGGCGCCGTTCTTTGCCGGTGACGGCGCCCCGGACGTGCAGGCCCGCCAGCGCCGGGCGGTGCTGGCGCAGGTCGCGCGCTGGCAGGCGGCGCCGCCGGCCGACCCGGTGATCGTGGCGGGGTCCACCGGCTCGCGCGCGGCGACGCTGCTCATGATGACCGCGGTCGCCCGCCTGCCGCAGGGGGCGCTGGTGCTGCCCGGGTTCGACCGCGACCTTCCGCCGGAGGTCTGGGCCGCCATGGCCGCCGCCGAGGGCGGCGAGGACCATCCGCAGTTCCGCTACCGGCGTCTGTTCGACGCGCTGGGCAGCGGACCGGAGGCGGTGCGCGACTGGGACGACCGCCCGGCACCCGACCCGGCGCGCGGGCGCCTGATCTCGCTGGCGCTGCGCCCCGCACCGGTGACCGATCGCTGGCTGGCCGAGGGCCCGGCGCTGGGCGACATGGGCGCGGCCACCGCGCGGATGACGCTGGTCGAGGCGCCTTCGCCGGGGGCCGAGGCGGTGGCGGTGGCGCTGGTGCTGCGCCGGGCGGCCGACGAGGGGCGCCGGGTGGCGCTGATCACGCCGGATCGCGACCTGACACGGCGGGTCACGGCGCTGCTGGACCGCTGGGGCATCGTGCCGGACGACAGCGCGGGCCAGCCGTTGCTGCTGTCGCCGCCGGGGCGGTTCCTGCGGCACGTGGCGGGGCTGTTCGGCGAGCGGCTGTCGGCCGAGGCGCTGGTGACGCTGCTGAAGCACCCGCTGGCGGCGTCCGGCCCGGCGCGCGGCGCGCATCTGCGGCTGGCGCGGCGGCTGGAGTTGCGGCTGCGCGAGCAGGGGCCGGCCTGGCCGGACGCCGCGTTCCTGCGCAACTGGGCCGGGTCGCAGGATGCGGGCTGGGCCGGCTGGCTGGCCGGTCTGGTCGAAGGCTGCCGCGTCAACGGGATGCTGCCGCTGCCCGAACTGGCCCACCGCCACCGGACCCTGGCCGAGACGCTGGCCGCGGGGCCCGGCGCCGCTGGTGCCGGCGCGCTGTGGGAGGCCGAGGCGGGCGACAAGGCGCGGCAGGCGCTGGACCGCCTCGCCGCGGCGGCGGAGCCGCAGGATGCCGTGACCGCCACCGATTTCGCGGCGCTGCTGGACGGCGTCCTCGCCGATGGCGAGGTCCGGGCAACGGTGGAGCCGCATCCGGACGTGCTGATCTGGGGCACGCTGGAGGCGCGGGCGCAGGATGCGGACCTCGTGGTTCTCGGCGGGCTGAACGACGGCATCTGGCCGCCCGCCCCGGCGCCCGACCCCTGGCTGAACCGGCGGATGCGGATGGCGGCGGGGCTCTTGCTGCCCGAACGGCAGGTCGGGCTGTCGGCGCACGATTTCCAGCAGGCCGTGGCCGCGCCGGAGGTGATCCTGACCCGCGCCGTGCGCGACGACCAGGCCGGCACGGTGCCGTCGCGCTGGCTGAACCGGCTGACCGGGCTGCTCGCGGGGCTGACGGACACCGGCGGTGCGGCGGCGCTGGCGGCGATGCGGGTGCGGGGGCAGGACTGGCTGGACCTCGCCCGGCGGCTCGACCGCCCGGAAGTGACCGTGCCGCCCGCGCCGCGCCCCTCGCCGCGTCCGCCAGCGCCGTCAAGGCCGGTTACGCTGGCGGTCACCGAGGTCGCCACGCTTCTGAACGATCCTTACGCCGTCTATGCGCGCCGGGTTCTCGCGCTGCGGCCGGTGGCGCCGTTCCGCGGCGATCCCGATGCGCGCGACCGCGGGATCATCATCCACCGTATCCTGCAGGCCTTTGCCGAGGAGCACATCTCCGGCGAGGACCGCCCGGCGGCGCTGGCCCGCCTGACCGCCGCCACCGATCGCGTCTTGGCCGAGGACGCCCCTTGGCCCGCCGCCCGGCTGCTGTGGCGGGCGCAGGTGCTGCGGGCGGCGGACCAGCTCTTGGACCTGACGGCACGGCTGGGCGGCGTGCCGGTGCTGGTGGAACGGGAGGGGCGCGAGAACGTCGGCGCCACCGGCGTGGCGCTGCGCGGGCGGCCGGACCGGATCGACCGGCGGCCGGACGGGCGGCTGTGGCTGTTTGACTACAAATCGGGAAAGGCGCCGGAACGGGGCAAGAAGGCCGAGGTGGACAACCAGCTTCTCCTGTTGTCGGCCATGGCCGACCTGGGCGCTTTCGGCGACTTCGGGCCGGAGCCGGTGGCCGGGGCGAGCTATGTCGGCCTGTCCGGCAGCCCGGTGCACGCGCCTGTCGCATCGGAGGCGCTGGCGCATGTCAGGGCCGATCTGGAGGCGCTGGTCGCCCGGATGGCCGATCCCGCCACCGGCTACACCGCCTGGCGCAGCGGCGTATCCGGCACGCAGCACCGGGACTACATGCATCTGTCGCGTTTCGGCGAATGGCGCACGGCGCAGCCTGCCCGGCCGGAGGACGTGGAATGACCGGCGAGGACCCAGGCATCGCGCAAGGCCGCGCTTCCGATCCCACCGGATCGGTCTGGGTCTCGGCCAATGCCGGGTCGGGCAAGACCAAGGTGTTGATCGACCGGGTGGCGCGGCTGTTGCTGCTGGGTGTTGCGCCGCAAAAGATCCTCTGTCTGACCTATACCAAGGCCGCCGCCGCCGAGATGCAGAACCGGTTGTTCAAACGTCTGGGCGAATGGGCAATGATGCCGGATGCCGATCTGCTTTCCGCGCTGCGCGATCTGGGCGATGGGGCCGCCATCGCCAAAACCCAACTATCAAAGGCCCGGCAGTTGTTCGCCAGCGCCATCGAAACGCCCGGCGGTTTGCGCATTCAGAC
>JANOGU010000015.1:0-7376 GCA_031406135.1 Rhodobacterales bacterium | reverse complement strand
CCCCCCCCCCCCCCGCGGCCCCCGCGCCGGGGCGCCGGGGGTTTTTTTGGCCGCGCCCCCGGCCGGGGCCGCCCCCCCGCCCCGGGGCCGGGGATCATTCGAAGAGCTTGCGCTGCGGCACGATGATCACGTCGCCGGCCGCCAGCACCATGTCGCCGGCGTTGGAGGCGCCGTTCTCGATCGCCACGTAGTCGATGGTGTAGACCTGCGACCCGCGGCGCACCTGCACCCGCTTCCTGGCGGCGAACTTGGTGAAGCCGCCGATCTGCGCCAGCCCCTGCAGCACGGTGGTGCCGGGCTTGATCTCGACCCGGCCGGTCTTGCCCGCCTCGCCGAGGACATAGACGTCGATCGTCGGGCCCGCGCCGCGGGTACCGCCGCCGCCACCCGTCGAGCGGTCGGACAGCCGGTCGATCGAGACGAAGACGGTGGGGGGCGCGGCAAAGCTGGGCGTCAGCCGGGCGATCAGGTCGGCCTGCACCGCCTCGATGGTGCGGCCCGCGGCCTGCACCGAGCCGGCGAGCGGCAGCGTCACCCGGCCGTCGGGGGCGATCAGCGCCTGGCGCGAGAGCCCCGCATCTTCCACCACCTCGATGCGCAGGACATCACCCGGGCGGAGCTTGTAGCCGTCCTGCGCCTGCGCCGGCGCGGCCAGCAGGGCCAGTCCCAGAACCAGCGCCGCCGTCCGGCCCAAGGCCGTCGCCGCGCGATACACCCATCCCGTCATCTCACACCTCTTCTGTTTCCGGGCCTTGCCGTCCCGGCACACGGCCAAATCACGGACACGGGACAACGGGCGCCGTCCCGGCCGCGCCAATCCGAGAATAGACACTATCTGCCTGCCGGAAAAAGCGAAACCGGCATTTTCCCCGAACCCGGCGCGGAAACGTGCCGCGCCGGTCACGCCCCGGTTGCAGCCCCGCCGCCGTGGCACCGCTCAGGGAGCGGTGGCGCCGGGGGCGGGGGGATCGGCCGCAGGCAGCGTCGGTGCGCCGCCGAGCGCCGCGAGTCGGGTCCGGGCGTCGGCGATCTGCGGCAGCGGGCTGTCCGGCCCGGCGATCTCGATCGCCAGCGCGAACAGGCGGCGCGCCGGCTCGGTCCGTCCGGTGGCCTCGTAGGCCATGGCGAGGTGGTACTGCGCCAGCGCGTCGCCCGGCAGGCCCGGGGCGGAGCGTTCCAGATGCAAGAGCGCCTCCTCGGTGTCGCCGCGGCGGAAGGCGATCCAGCCGTAGGTGTCGGCGAAGGCCGGCACGTCCGAGCCGCGCAGGCGGCGGGCCACGACGAAGGCGCGGTCGAGGCTGGGCGCGTCGCTCTTGTGGCTGGTGATCAGCGAGGCGAGGTTGTTGGCGACGATGACGTTGCCCGAGTCCTCACCATACATCGCCTCGTAGATGGCGATGGCGCCGTCGATGTCGCCGGCCCGTTCCAGGTCGCCCGCCTTCAGCCAGCGCAGCGTGCCGGACTTCGGCTGCGCCAGAAGCGCGGCATCGACCACGGCGGCGGCCTCGTCGCGGCGGTCCTGCGCGGTCAGGAGCGCGTAGAGCAGCCGCACCGGCGCCTCGGCCTCCGGGGTGGCGGCGATCAGGTCGCGATACTGCGTCTCGGCCCTGGCGGTGTCGCCGCGCATCGCGTCGAGCCCGGCGGAGAGGAGCCGCAGCTCGCGGTCCTCGGGCCGCTCGACCATGAGCCCGTCGAGATAGGCGCGCGCCTCGGCCAGCCGGCCCTGGCGCACCTGGGTTTCCAGCAGCATGGCGATGGCGCGGGTGTCGCTGCGCGCGGTGCCGTCTGCATTGGCCTCGGTCTGGTCGCCGATGATTTCCGACAGGAACGACAGGCCCTCGTCGACCCGGTTCTGGCCCAGCAGGATCGCCGCCTTCAGCTCCAGCGCCGCGGCCCTGGCCTCCGGCTGGGGCAGGGCGGCGAGGTCGTTGGTCACCGTCTCGGCCTCGGCCCAGTCGCTCTGCGTGAGATGGAGCTGCGCCAGCATGCGCAGGATCTCGGGCTGGCCCGGATTGGCCCGGCGGGCGTCGACGAGGATGGCGATGGCGGGTTCGGTGCGGCCCTCGCGGGCGAGGAAGCCGGCGTAGCGCAGCGCCTCCTGGGCGCGGTTGCCGGAGACCTCGACCGCCAGCGCCAGGCGCTCGGCGGCGAGGTCCGGCGCCCCGTCGCGCTCGTGCGCCTCGGCCATCAGCGTCAGGATCTCGGCATCGCGCGGGGCCTGGTCGAGGGCTGCGCGCAGATCGACGATGGCGCCGCCGGGATCGTCGGCGCGGATGCGGTAGATCGCGCGCAGCTTCAGGGCCTCGACCTGATTGGGATCCTCGGCCAGCACCTCCTCGATGCGGGCCCGCGCGCCGACGTTGTTGCCGCTGCCCTCCAGCATGCGCGCCAGCATCAGCTTCAGCTTGCGGGTCTGGTCGGTGGCCTCGGCCTTGGCCAGGATCGCCTCCATCGCCGCCACCGCCTCGGCCTCCTTGCCCTCCTCGAAGTCGAGCGTGGCCAAGAGCGCGCCGTAGAGGTCGGCGTTGGCGGTGCCGGTGTTGGCGGCCAGCAGCCGCTCGATCTCGGCCCGCGCCGCCTCCGGACCCTTGGCCGAGCGCAGGAGCTGGATCACCGCCACATGGCCCTGGGGGTCGGCGGTGGCCTCGCCGGCCTCGTCGCGCAGGAAGGCCTCGGCGCCGTCGATGTCCTGTTGCGCCAGGAACCAGCCGATCATGCCGGCCTTGACCTCGTCGTTGTCGGGGAAGCGGGCGACCATGTCCTTGAGCTGCGCGCCGGTGCCGGCGAGGTCCTCGGCCTGCGCCAGAAGCTGCAGCTTCAGCATGTTGAACTCGAAATCATCCGGATCGACCGCCAGCGCCGCCTCGACCTGGGGCAGGGCGCCGGCGAGGTCCCCGCGCGCCAGCGCGTGGCTGATCAGGACGCGGCGGGCGACCTGCGCTGCCCCGGGCAGGCCCTCGGGCCTGGCCTCGGCGGCGACGGCGGGGTCGGCCAGGAAGGCCTGCAGCGCGGCGGCGGCCTTGTCCTCGGCGGCGGTGTCGCGGGCGAGCGCGGCGGTGCGGTAATCGAGCGCGAGCCCGACCGCCCGCGCGGTCGCATCCTCCGGCGTCAGCCGCAGCGCCTCGCGCCCGTGGCGTTCGACCTCGGCCCAGTCGTTGCGCAGCAGCGCCATCTGCGCCAGGTCGCGCCGGGCGTGGGCGGTATCGGGGTATTGCTCGACCAGCCGCAGGAGCTGGCCGTAGGCCTCGGTGTCGTTGCCCTGCCGGATCAGGATCGCGGCATAGGTCTCGCGCGCCTCCTTGTGGAAGCCGTCGAGCTGGAAGACGTTGCGCAACTCCAGCATGGCGCGCTCCTCGTCGCCCTGGGCGAGAAGCTCGAGCGCGGCCTGGAAGTGCCGCTCGGCGCGTTCCTCGGCGCTGTCGCAGGCGGCGAGCGTGAGCGTGGCGGCAAGCGCCAGAAGGACGGGACGGATGGCGAAGGCCATGGCTGCGGGTTCTCCGGGCGGCGGTGGCCGCGTCTTCTGGTGTTAACGCATGGCACCGCCTGCTGTCAGCGGGCAAGCGGTCTCTCTCGGGGATGTGAAACCACGGCGGCTGCGCAGAAACGCGGCCGGGGTGTGGCGGGAGCGCGGCAGGATCGCAGGCGGGGGAGGGCGGCTCAGTGGCCGGTGGCGCGCAGCACGACGCGGACGGTGGCGAAGAGAAGCCGGGTGTCGGTGGCGAAGGAGAGGTCGCGCTCGTAGTCGGCGTCAAAGCCGGCGCGGGCGGCGAAGGTGCCGGCGTTGCGCTCCGCCACCTGCCAGGGGCCGGTGATGCCGGGGCGCAGCCGGAAATAGGCGCGGCCGGGGTAGAGCACCCGCTGGCTCGGCATCATCGGCCGCGGGCCGACGAGGCTCATGTCGCCGACAAGCACGTTCCACAGCTGCGGCAGCTCGTCGAGCGAGGTCTTGCGCAGGAGCCGGCCGACCGCGGTGACGCGGGGGTCGTCCTTGAGCTTCTGCGCCGCGTCCCATTCGGCGCGGGCGGCGGGACAGGCGGCGAGGTGGCGGTCCATCGCCAGATCGGCATCGACCACCATCGAGCGCAGCTTCCACATCCGGTAGAGCCGCCCGCCACGGCCGACGCGCATCTGCACGTAGAAGGCGGGGCCGCCGTCGCGTCGCACCAGAAGCGCCAGCATCGCCACCAGCACCAGCACCAGGGGGGCCGCGGCCAGCACCGCGAGGATGTCGAGCGCGCGCTTCAGCCCGGCGCGGTAGACCCCGGCCCGCGGGGCGCCGGCGTCGAGCGTCACCGCTTCCGCGGCACGCGAGGCGAGGTCGTGATAATGGGCCGTCATCGGGGGCGCATTCCTTCAGCGATCTAGAGGCGGCGCGGCATCGCGGCCAGCCCGGACGGCGGGACATTCCGGACACAGAGCACACAGAACTCAACCCCCGGTTGATCGCTTAGCCTGATTGCCCCGGGCACGCAACAATTCTTCGCTAACTTTTTTCAAACGCGTCACGATAACTAATTGAGGTTGAATATGAATTTTTGCAGACGTCGGCGTGTTTCCGCCGTGGAAAGGCTGTGGCGGGAATGTGTTTCCGCCGATGGCGGGGGCCCTGCCCGCGCCGCGGGCTTGCCTGCGCGGTAAAACACAGGTTGAAAATGCCAAACTGATTCTCCCATAGGTTGTATAACGCTGCCCTGCGGCGACGGCACGGCGGGACCGCCGGCGCCGCGCCCGATTCCCGCCCAGATGTTGCGCGACAAGCCGCGGACGGGTAGGGCGCGGGCGGGGTCCGCCGCTGCGGACGGGCCCGCGGTTGGGGACGGCATGGCCACGAGTCTCGAGATCTACACGAGCCATTTCGGGCTGCGCGAGCGGCCGTTCTCGCTGATCCCCGATCCCGACTTCCTGTACTGGTCGCCCGCCCACAAGCGCGCCTACACGATGCTGGAATACGGCCTGCTGACCCGGGCGCCGATCACGCTCGTCACCGGCGAGGTCGGCGCCGGCAAGACCACGCTGCTGCACCACCTGATCCGCACGGTGGAAGACGACCTGCGCATCGGGCTGGTCTCCAACGCGCAAGGGTCGCGCGGCGAGGTGCTGCGCTGGGTGACCCAGGCGCTCGGCATCCCCGCGGTGCCGGGGGAGAGCCACGTCGAGCTCTTCGGCCGCTTCCAGGACTACCTGATCGGCGAATACGCCGCCGGCCGGCGGGTCGTGCTGATCTTCGACGAGGCGCAGAACATCGGCCGCGAGGGGCTGGAGGAGCTGCGCATGTACACCAACATCAACGCCGGCAAGGACGAGCTTCTGCAGCTCGTCCTCGTCGGCCAGCCGGAACTGCGCGGCATGGTGCGGCGGCCCGACCTGTCGCAGTTCGCGCAGCGCGTGGCCGCCGCCGTGCACCTGCCGGCGATGGACGGCAGCATGGTGCGCGGCTACATCCGCCACCGGCTGGAGGTGGCCGGCGGCTCGGGCGATACCTTCGTGCCCTCGGCGGTGGACGTGATCTGGGAGGCCACCGGCGGCGTGCCGCGGCTGATCAACCAGCTCTGCGATCTCTGCCTCGTCTATGCCTATACCAAGGGCAACCGGCGGGTCTGGCGGCTGACCGTACAGCAGGTGCTGGACGACGGTGCGTTCTTCGCCGCCCGCCCGGTGCGCGCGCTGCCGCCCTTGATCCTGAGCCGTGACATGGCCGTGAAGTCTGGGGCCGTGAAGGCGCGGTGACGGCGGGACGCGGGCAGTGTATGCGGTGAGCGGTACAAGGCGGGGTGCGGCCCCGGGGATCATCTGACGTCATGGATATGAAGTTCTATTTCTCGGTGTTCCTACGGCGCCTGCCGTGGTTCCTCTTGTTCCTCGCCGCCGGAACGGCGGGCGGGCTGACGCTCGCGCGCATGCTGCCACCGGTCTATCTGGCCCAGGCGCGGCTTGTGGTCGAAAGCGAGCAGATCCCCGACGAGCTCGCGGCCTCCACGGTGCAGACCCAGGCCACGGAACAGCTGCAGATCATCCAGCAGCGCATCCTGGCGCGCGACACGCTGATCGACATGGCCAACCGGCTGCAGATCTACGGCGACACCTCGACGGTGCCGCGGCGGCTGTCGGCCGACGAGATCGTCGAGGACCTGCGTGAGCGCGTTGTCATCGAGATGATCGGCGGTTCGCCGGCGAACTCGCGTTCGCAATTGCAGGCGACCTTCGTCACCATCGCCTTCGAGGCACCCTCGGCGCAGCTCGCCGCCGCGGTGACCAACGAGGTGGTGACGCTGATCCTGCGCGAGGACGTGGGCATGCGCACCACAGTGGCGCGGCAGACGCTCGACTTCTTCGACCAGGAGGTGCAGCGGCTGGACCAGGAACTGGCGCGCCAGGGCGATGCGATCCTGGTCTTCAAGCAGATGAACAGCGAGGCGCTGCCCGACAGCCTCGACTTCCGCCGCCGCCAGCAGGTGGCGCTGCAGGAGCAGTTGGCCGCGCTCGACCGGCAGGAAAGCGAACTCACCGAGAAGCGCAGCCAGATCGAGCGGGTGAAGGCCGCGGCCGAAGCCCAGGGCACCACGCTCACCGGCCTGCCGCAGACCGAGGACCAGAAGCAGCTGCAGCTCTTGCGCGACGAGTTGTCCCGCGTCCGCGCGGTGCTGTCGCCGACCAACCCGCGGGTGAAGATGCTCGAGGCGCAGATCGCGGCACAGGAGCAGGTGGTTGCAGATCAGCTGGCCGCCGAGATGCCGGCCAACGAGGACGGCGCGCCGCTGACGCCCTTGGACCTGCAGCTGTCCGACATCGAGGCGCAGCTGCGCTTCATCGCCACCTCGCGCAGCCAGGCCAATGCCGAGATGGTCCGGCTGACCGCCACGATCGAGGCCACGCCGGCCAACGCGATCCAGCTCGGCGTGCTGGAGCGCGACCTCGCCAACACCCGCGCGCAATACGACGCGGCAGTGGCCAAGAAAGCCATGGCCGAGACCGGCGAGGTGATCGAGGCCCTGGCCAAGGGCCAGCGGATCGGTGTCATCGAACAGGCGGTGACGCCGACCGAGCCCGACCGGCCGAACCGGCTGTTGATCGCGGGCGGCGGCCTCGGCATCGGCCTGGCCCTGGGTCTGGGCGTGGTGCTGCTTCTCGAGCTCTTGCACCCCGGCATCCGCCGGCCCGTGGAGATCGCCACGAAGCTCGGCGTCACGCCCTTTGCCACCGTGCCCTACATGCGCACCGCGGCGCAGGTGCTGCGGCGGCGGGTGGCGATCGGCGGGGCGCTGGCGGCGGCGGTGGTGGGGATTCCGCTGGCGCTGTGGCTGGTGCATACCCAGGTGGCGCCGCTCGACCTGCTGCTCGACCGGCTGGCCGAGCAGATCGGCCTGGCGTGAGGAAGA
>JANOGU010000014.1:0-1689 GCA_031406135.1 Rhodobacterales bacterium | reverse complement strand
ACCGCGTGATCGACGGCTTCATGGCCCAGACCGGCGATGTCGAGAACGGCAACATGGAGGAGAACTTCAACCTCCGCCGCGCCGGCACGGGTGGCTCGTCCCATCCCGACCTTCCGGCCGAGTTTTCCAAGCTGACGCATGACCGGGGCAGCATCGGTGCCGCCCGCTCGCAGAACCCGAACTCGGCCAACAGCCAGTTCTTCATCAATTTCAAGGACAACAGCTTCCTGAACGGCCAGTACACCGTCTATGGCCGGGTGATTTCCGGGATGGACCATGTCGACAAGATCGCGCGCGGTGAGCCGCCAGCGAACCCCGACCGCATGATAACCGTAAGGGTGGCTGCCGATGTCCAGGCTTGATTTCCGCTTCGCAGCCGTCCTCGCGGCCTTTGCGTCCAGTGCCTCGGCCCAGGCGGTCGACGGCCCCGGCCCGAACCTGGTGATCGAGGTCGCGGGTGCCGCCAATGGCACCGTGGTCATCGACCTGCTGGCGGACGTGGCTCCGCAGCATGTCGCGCAGATCACCGCACTCGCCACCGAAGGCGCTTATGACAACGTGGTCTTTCACCGCGTGATCGACGGCTTCATGGCCCAGACCGGCGACGTCTCCAACGGCAAGGCCGGGGGCGATCTGTCGGCGGCGGGAACCGGCAGCTCCAGCCGTCCCGACATCCCGGCCGAGTTTACCAACGACCTCAGCTTTCAGCGGGGTGTCGTCGGAATGGCCCGGTCGAACGACCCGAACAGCGCCAACAGCCAGTTCTTCATCATGTTCGCGCCGGGCGACTTCCTTGAT
Organism: Rhodobacterales bacterium; assembly: GCA_031406135.1. Classification (GTDB taxonomy): domain Bacteria; phylum Pseudomonadota; class Alphaproteobacteria; order Rhodobacterales; family Rhodobacteraceae; genus JANOGU01. The sequence continues at coordinate 891 of JANOGU010000014.1, read as the reverse complement.
GGCCAGTATACCATTGTCGGCAACGTCGTGTCGGGGATGGAGATTGTTGACGCCATTCAACGGGGCGAGCCGCCGGCCACGCCGGATGTCATGGTGAAAGTCACCGTGCAGCAGTAGCGAAAGGCCGGGTGGGCACCGTCGCGCCCACCCGGCGTTTCAGCCCAGCACCACCAGCGCGTGGCGCTTCCTGCCGGCGGTCAGCTTCAGCGGTTCGGCCAGATGCCCGGCGCCAAAGCGCAGCGCCGTGTCGGTGACGATCTCGTCATTCACCTTCGCCCCGCCCTCAAGGATCAGCCGCTTGGCGTCCTTGCCGCTGGCAGCAAGTCCCGCCCGCACAAAGAGTTGCACGATGCCCACACCGTCGGCCAGTTCAGCCGGCTGCAGGGTGACGGTCGGCAGGTCGTCGCCGATCCCGCCTTTTTCGAACACTTCCCGCGCCGTGGCTTGCGCCGCCGCCGCCGCGTCCGCCCCGTGCAAAAGCGTCGTCACCGCATTGGCAAGCTGGATCTTGGCGGCGTTGATCTCGGACCCGCCAAGCTTGCCCAGCCGGTCGCATTCCGCCACCGGAAGCTCGGTGTAAAGCTTCAGGAACCGGCCCACATCGGCATCCGTCGTGTTGCGCCAGAACTGCCAGAACTCGTAGGGCGAATAGAGATCGCCGTTCAGCCAGACCGCGCCCGACTGGCTTTTCCCCATCTTCCGACCATCGCTTGTCGTCAGAAGTGGAGAGGTCAGCCCGTAGACCTCGCCCCCCACAGCATCCGAACCGATCACCCGCCGCGTCAGGTCGACGCCGTTGACGATATTGCCCCACTGGTCACTGCCGCCCATCTGCAGCAGGCAGCCATACCGGCGGTGCAGTTCAAGAAAATCATAGGCTTGCAGGATCAT
>JANOGU010000375.1:0-1651 GCA_031406135.1 Rhodobacterales bacterium | reverse complement strand
CCTTCCTCGGCGCCGAGCTTGATCTGACGCCCGCCGACAAGGGTATGAAGGGGGCGAGCGCGCGCGCCGAGGAGATCATCGCGTCCGACAAGAAAGCCGTGCTCGTCGGCCAGTTCATCAACCAGGCTAATCCCGAGATTCACGTTCGCACGACGGCCGAGGAGATCTGGAGCGACATGCGAAATGCAATCGTGCCGTTCCAGATAGGTCGTGTCGGGCAGGATCAGGTCGGCATAGGCCACCATCTCGGACGCATAGGCGTCGGAATAGATGATGCGCGGGATCACGTATTCGCCCGAGGCATCCTTGTCGGTCAGCATGCGCATGACCTCGGCGGTATTCATCGACGAATTCCACGCCATGTTCGCCATGTACAAGAACAGCGTGTCGATGCGGTACGGATCGCCGGCATGGGCGTTGGCGATGACCATGTGCATCAGGCCATGCGCCGAAAACGGGTTCTCCCAGGTGAAGGCCTTGTCGATCCGCGCGGGCGTCCCGTCGGCCTTGAGTGCCAGTTGGTCGGGGCCCCGCACATAGCCCAGATGCGGGCCGGCGAGCGGCTTGCCCGGGGCGGTGGTGTAGTGCGGCGTCGGATGCGCCTCGATCGGCTTGGGGTAGGGCGGCTTCATCCGCCAGCCGCCGGGGGTTTCCACCGTGCCGAGCAGGATCTGCAGAAGGTGCAGCGCGCGGGCGGTCTGGAAGCCGTTCGAATGCGCCGAGATGCCGCGCATCGCGTGGAATGACACCGGCCGGCCGACCATCCGCTCGTGCCGGTCGCCGCGGAAGTCGGTCCAGGGGCGATCCAGCACCACCGGCTCGCCGAAGGCGGTCTCCGCCAGTTCCGCCGCCAGCCCCCGGATGCGGTCGGCCGGGATGCCGCAGCGGGCGGCCACGGCCTCGGGGGCGTGGTCGTCCGCGAGGTAGCGCTCGACCAGATGCGCAAAGACCGTCCGGTGCCCCTCCCAGACCGCACCGAGGTCGGGCTCCACCCCCGGTCCGTCCCAGGGCGCCGGCGCCCCGGTGCGGCGGTCGATGACGAAGGGCTGGCTTTCGGCGTTCTTGACGATCAGGCCCTTCTCCGGCCCGTCCTTCGTCACCAGGAACGGCGCGTTGGTCCAGCGCGCGAGGTAGTCGAGGTCCACCTTGCCGGCCTTCAGCAGGCAATGGATCAGAGACAGGATCAAGAGCCCGTCGGTCCCCGGCGTGATCGCGTACCAGTCGTCGGCCACGGCATTGTAGCCGGTGCGCACCGGGTTCACCCCGATCACCCGGACGCCGCGATCCTTCAGCCGGCCGATGCCGATCTTGATCGGGTTGCTGTCATGGTCCTCGGCCACGCCGAAGAGGACGAAGAGCTTCGTGCGCTCCCAGTCCGGGGCGCCGAACTCCCAGAAGGCGCCGCCCATCGTGTAGATACCGGCCGCCGCCATGTTGACCGAACAGAACCCGCCGTGGGCGGCGTAGTTGGGCGTGCCGAACTGCTGCGCCCACCAGCCGGTGAAGCTTTGCGACTGGTCGCGCCCGGTGAAGAAGGCCAGCTTTTCGGGTGCGGTGTCGCGCAACGGAGCCATCCATTCGACGGCGAGCGCCAGGGCTTCGTCCCAGCTGATCGGTTCAAACGCGCCGGACCCGCGCGGGCCCACGCGGC
>JANOGU010000344.1:0-9636 GCA_031406135.1 Rhodobacterales bacterium | reverse complement strand
CCCAGGCTTCGCGAGCGGCGCGAAGAGCGCGGACCGCGAGCCGACGACGACATCGCACGCGCCGTCGACGACGCGGCGCCACTCGTCGTAGCGCTCGCCGGCGGAGAGCGCGCTGTGTGGCCGCATCCGCATCAGTGGATTTCCGCACGCGCCTGCAGGACTGGCTGCCGAAGGTGGTGCTGGCGCCGTCCATCGCCGTCACGCTGCTGTTCGTCTACGGCTTCATCGTCTTCACTGTCGTCTTGAGCTTCACCGGCTCGAAGATGCTGCCGAAGTTCGACTTCGTGGGCTTCGAGAACTACGTGAAGCTCTTCGCGCTTCCGGCGTGGAACACGGCGATCGTCAACATCGCGATCTTCGCCACGCTCTACATCGTCATCTGCACCTTCATCGGGCTCATGCTGGCGATCTTCCTCGACCAGAAGATCCGCGGCGAGGGCGAGCTGCGGCCGATCTACCTCTATCCGATGGCGCTCAGCTTCATCGTCACCGGCACGGCCTGGAAATGGTTCCTCGATCCCGGCATCGGGCTGCAGAACGTGATGCGGCAATGGGGGTGGGAAAGCTTCACCTTCACCTGGATCAAGGACGGCGACATGGCGATCTACACCATCGTCATCGCCGCAGTCTGGCAGACTTCCGGCTTCGTCATGGCGATGTTCCTCGCCGGATTGCGCGGCATCGACAACGAGATGCTGAAGGCCGCCCAGATCGACGGCGCCTCCAACTTCCAGCTGTACCGGCGGATCGTCATTCCGCTTCTCAGACCGGCGTTCCTGTCGGCCTTCGTCATCCTCTTCCACCTGGCGATCAAGTCCTATGACCTGGTCATCGCGCTGACCGGAGGCGGCCCGGGCCGGGCCACCGAACTGCCCGCGACCTTCATGTATTCCTACACCTTCACCCGCAACCAGATGGGCATCGGCGCCTCCTCGGCCGTGATCATGCTGATGACAATCGCGGCGATCATGGTCCCCTACCTCTATGCCGAACTGAAGGAGAAGAAGTGATGGCCGCTGTCACCCAGGACACCGCCGTCTCCACCGGCCGGGCCACCCGCGTCTTCCTTTACCTGGTCCTGCTGCTGTTCGCACTGTTCTACCTGCTGCCGCTCTATGTCATGGGCATCAACTCGGTGAAGCCGCTGGAGGAGATCACCGGCGGCAACATGATGGCGCTGCCGAAGGTCTGGACCTTCGCGCCCTGGGCCAGCGCCTGGTCCACCGCACAGATCGGGGTCGAGCCGACCGGGCTCAAGCCCTATTTCCTGAACTCGATCCTGATGGTGGTGCCGGCGGTCTTCATCTCCACCATCGTCGGCGCGCTCAACGGCTACGTCCTGACCAAGTGGCGCTTCCGCGGCGACACCTGGGTCTTCGGGCTGATGCTGTTTTCCTGCTTCATCCCGTTCCAGATCGTGCTGATCCCGATGGCGCTTGTTCTGGGCCAGCTCGGGCTGGCCGGGTCGGTGCCGGGGCTGGTGCTGGTGCATGTCGTCTACGGCATCGGCTTCACCACGCTCTACTACCGCAACTACTATGCCGCCTTTCCGACCGAACTGGTGCGGGCGGCGCAGATCGACGGGGCGGGGTTCTTCCAGATCTTCTGGCGCATCCTGCTGCCGGTCTCCGGCCCGATCACCGTCGTCTCGGTGATCTGGCAGTTCACCAACATCTGGAACGACTTTCTGTTCGGCGCGTCTTTCGGGGGGGTGAACCAGCCGATGACGGTGGCGCTCAACAACCTCGTCCAGTCCTCGACCGGGGTTAAGGAATACAACGTCCACTTCGCCGGCGCGATCCTGGCCGCGCTGCCCACCCTCTTCGTCTACATCGTCGCCGGCCGCTACTTCGTCCGCGGCCTGATGGCTGGCTCTGTGAAAGGCTGAACCCATGGGCTTTCTCGACATCCGCAACGTCACCAAGTCCTACGGCCAGGTGGAAATCCTGCACCGGGTGGACATCGCAGTGGAGGAGGGCGAGTTCCTGGTGCTCGTCGGTCCCTCGGGCTGCGGCAAGTCCACGCTGCTGAACATGATCGCGGGGCTCGAGGGCATCTCCGCCGGCGAGATCGCGATCAAGGGGCGGGTGGTGAACGGCGTCCACCCGTCAAAGCGCAACATCGCCATGGTGTTCCAGAGCTACGCGCTCTACCCCAACATGACCGTGGGCCAGAACATGACCTTCGGGCTGGAAATGCACGGTGTGCCCAAGCCCGAACGCGACAGGGCGCTGGCCGCGGTCGCAAAGCTCCTGCAGATCGACCATCTGCTCGACCGCAAGCCCGGCCAGCTGTCGGGCGGCCAGCGCCAGCGGGTGGCCATGGGCCGCGCGCTGGTCAGGAACCCCGACGTGTTCCTGTTCGACGAGCCGCTGTCCAACCTCGACGCCAAGCTGCGCGTCGACATGCGGACGGAGATCAAGAAGCTGCACCAGAAGCTTCGCACCACCATCGTCTACGTCACCCACGACCAGATCGAGGCGATGACGCTCTCGACGCGGATCGCGGTCATGTTCAAGGGGCATGTGCAGCAGCTTGGCACCCCCAAGGAAATCTACGACACGCCGGCGAACGTCTTCGTCGCCACCTTCATGGGCTCACCGGCCATGAACATCGTGCCGGCGAAAGTGGTGATGCAGAACGGCGCGCCGCATGCCGAACTCACCGACGCCCAGGGCCGCGCTTGCCACCTGCGGTTCAGTCAGGCGGGGCTGGCGGACTGGGCGGGCAAGGAGATTCTCCTCGGCATTCGACCGGAGGCGATCACCGACCCCGAAGGCGCCGACCGCAAGTCGGGCAATATCCAATCGCTGCGGAACCGCGTCACCGTCACCGAACCCGCCGGGGCCGACACCTTCGTGACCATGACGCTGTCGGGCAAGGACGCCATCTCGCGGATGCGCGCCGATGCCAGTGTGGCACCCGGCGAAGACTTCGATTTCGCCGTGAACATGGAGAAGGCCGTCGCCTTCGACCCCGCGACCGAGGTCCGGATCGCCCCCTGATGGAGACGGACGTCCTCATCGTCGGCTCCGGCATGGGCGGGGCGACGCTGGCGGCTGGGCTTGCGCCCAGCGGCCTGCGCATCACCGTGCTGGAGCGCGGCGAGCGGCTGGCGGACTGCCCGGAGGCGCGCGATCCCGCGGCGATTTTCGGGCGCGGGCATTTCAAGCCGAAGGAGACTTGGAACGACGCCGAGGGGCGGCCGTTCAATCCCGGCAACTACGCGTATGTCGGCGGCAACTCGAAATTCTATGGCGCGGTCCTGCTGCGCTACCGCGAGGCGGACTTCCGCCCGCTGCGCCACCGCGACGGGGTGACGCCCGGCTGGCCCATCGCCTATGCCGATCTCGAGCCCTTCTATACCGAGGCCGAGCGCCTGTTCCGCGTCCGGGGCGATGCCAGCGCCGACCCGACCGAGCCGCCGCACTCCGCCCCCTACCCCTTTCCCCCGGTTCCGGACGAGCCCGATGTGGCCGCGCTGCGCGCCGCCTTCATGGCGCAGGGTCTGCACGTCAGCCCCCTACCCCTCGGCGTCGATCTCGACCGCTGGCTAGCGCGCGCACCGACCGGATGGGATGCTTTCCCCGACACCACCGGCGGCAAGATGGACGCCGAGACCGCGGCGCTGGCCGAGGCGCTGAAGCACCCCAACGTCCGCCTTGTTTCCGGTGCGACGGTGACGCGGCTCAAGGCCGAAGGCCGACGCGTGACGGGAGTGGAGATCACGCGCAACGGCACGCGGGAGGCGCTGACCGCGCCGCTCGTCTGCCTTTGCGCCGGAGCGGTTGTGTCGGCGGCGCTGCTCCTCGCCTCCGCCGGCGACGACCACCCGAAGGGCCTCGCCAACCGATCCGGCCAGGTCGGGCGCAACTTCATGAACCACAACCTCACCGCGATGATCGCCTATCACCCGTTCCGGCGGAACCGGACGGTCTACGAGAAGACCATCCAGTTCAACGACTGGTATTTCACCGGCGGCAGGGACGGCACGCCGCTGGGCAACGTGCAGATGGTCGGCCGGGTGACCGGCCCGATCCTCGCCGCCGAGGGCGGGCTGCCGCTGTGGCTTGCCACCCATGTCGCCGAGCACTCGATGCATGTCATGGCGATGTCCGAGGACCTGCCCGACCCCGACAGCCGTGTGCTGTGGAAGAACGGCGGCATCGTGCTCGACTGGCGGCGCACGAACGAGGCGGCCCATGCCGATCTGGTGGCGAAGCTGAAGCAGGCGATGCGGCGGGCGGGCTGGCCCGTGGTCCTGTCGCGCGGGTTCCCGAAGTCCAAGCCCAGCCACCAGTGCGGGACCGCGCGGATGGGCAACGACCCGGCGACAAGCGTCGTCGGCACCGACCTCATGGCGCACGACCTCGACAACCTGATGGTCTGCGATGCCTCGGTGCTGCCGACCTCCGCCGCCGTGAACCCCGCGCTGACTATCGCCGCGCTGGCGTTGCGCGCCGCCGCAGGTATCCGGGAAAGAGGCCTGCCATGACTGGCGTGGCGCTGATCACCGGCGGCCAGCAGGGCATCGGGCTTGCCATCGCCGAGGTGCTGGCGGGCGCGGGCTTCGGCATCGCCCTGGCCTCTTTGCCCGCCCCCGACGACCCTGCCGTCATCGCTGCGCTGGCTCGGATCGGACCGAACGCCACTTATCACCAGCACGACGTGGCCGATGTCGCCGGTATCTCTGCCCTCCTGCAAGCGGTGGAGGCGGCGCACGGGCCGCTGACCACCCTCGTCTCCAACGCCGGCGTGCCGGCGCGGATACGCGGCGACATGCTCGATGTCGCTCCGGAGGCCTGGGACGCGGTCATGGCAGTCAACCTGCGCGGCGCTTTCTTCCTGGCACAGGCCGCTGCGAAACGCCTCCTCTCCAACGAGACCCTGCAGTTCCGCGCGATGGTCTTCGTCACCTCCGTCTCCGCCACCCTCGCCTCGGTCGAGCGCGCCGAATACTGCGTCTCGAAATCCGGCGCGGCGATGGTGGCGCAGCTCTTCGCCCTGCGCCTCGCACCCCACGGCATCGGCGTCTACGACCTGCGCCCCGGCATCATCGAGACCGGCATGACCGCGGGCATCCGGGACGCCTACACGGCCCGCATTGAAGGCGGCCTCGTCCCCGCCCGCCGCTGGGGCCAGCCGGAAGACATCGCGCGCACCGTGCTGCCCTTGGCGCGCGGCGACTTCGCCTTCGCCACCGGCGCCGTCATCCCGGTGGACGGCGGCCTGTCGATCCCGAGGCTCTGATGGACAAGGGCTACGACTTCATCATCGTCGGCGGCGGGTCGGCCGGCTGCGTCCTGGCCGCCCGGTTGTCCGAGAATCCCGCCGCCAGCGTTCTCCTCCTGGAGGCCGGCCCCCGCGACCGCCATCCATTCTACCACCTGCCCGCGGGCTTCGCCAAGATGACCAAGGGCATCGGCTCTTGGGGCTGGCAGACGGTCCCGCAGCAGCACATGCAGGGGATGCAGATCAGGTTCACGCAGGCGAAAGTGCTGGGCGGCGGTTCCTCGATCAACGCCCAGATCTACACCCGCGGCCATCCGCTGGACTACGACGAGTGGCGCCAGGCCGGCTGCACCGGCTGGGGTTACGAGGATGTTCTGCCGTACTTCCGCAAGGCCGAGGACAACGACAGCTTCGACAACCGCTGGCATGGACGTGGCGGCCCCCTCGGCGTCAGCAAGCCCGCCGCCCCCCTGCCGATCTGCGAAGCCTACTTCGCCGCCGCGAATGCGCTCGGCATCCCGAAGAACCCCGACCTCGCCTCCGAGACGCCGGACGGTGTGGGCTACTACCAGCTCACCCAGCGCAACGTGCGGCGGTCCTCGACCTCCGTCGCCTACCTCGGCCCGGCCCGCAACCGCTCCAACCTTCACGTGAAGACCGGCGCACAAGTCCTTCGTGTCGTTACTGAAAACGGTCGAGCGACAGGTGTTGACCTGGCCGGCGAAGGCAGTGTGCGCGCGACTTCGGAAGTCATCCTGTCCGCCGGCGCCATCGGCTCGCCGCGGCTCCTGATGCTCTCGGGCATCGGTCCGGCAGACCACCTGCGCGGCCTGAACATCCCCGTCGTGCAGGACCAGCCGGGGGTCGGGTCCAACTTCCAGGACCACCTCGACCTGTTCGTGATCGCCGAATGCACCGGCCCGCACACCTACGACCGCTACGCCAAGCTGCATTGGTCAGCCATCGCGGGCCTGCAGTACCTGCTCACCCGCACCGGCCCCGTCGCCTCCTCGCTCTTCGAGACCGGCGGCTTCTGGTATGCCGACCCCGCCGCGCGCTCGCCGGACATCCAGTTCCACCTCGGCCTGGGGTCGGGGATCGAAGCCGGCGTCGCCGCCATGCCGCAGGGCGGCGTCACGCTGAATTCCGCCTACGTCCGCCCCCGCTCGCGCGGGACGATCCGCCTCGCGTCCAGCGACCCCACCGCCACGCCGCTGATCGACCCGAACTACTGGGAAGACCCACACGACCGCGAGATGTCGATCCGCGGGCTGAAGCTCGCGCGCGAGATCATGGCGCAGGCGCCGCTGAAACCTTTCGTCCTGGCAGAACGACTGCCGGGGCCGGAGGTCCGGACGGAAGAGGACTACGTCGCCTATGCCTGCCGACATGCGAAGACCGACCACCACCCCGCAGGCACCTGCCGCATGGGTTCCGATCCCGCCGCCGTGGTGGACCCGCGGCTGAGGTTCAACGGACTCACGGGGCTGCGTCTCGTCGATGCCTCGATCATGCCCACCGTCATCTCGTCCAACACCAACGCCGCCACGATCATGATCGCCGAAAAGGCCGCCGACATGATCCGTGCCGATCACGGGGTAACCGCATGATCCGCCACATCGTCCTGATCCGCTTCCGCCCGGAGGTGTCCGAAACCGCAATTGCTGCGATCTTCGCTGACCTGCAGGCGGTCCGGGACGTGGTGCCAGGCGTCCTCGCCATCCACGCCGGCCGCAGCGAGAGCCCCGAGCAGATCGAACGCGGCTACCTGCACGGTTTCACCGTCGATTTCGCCGACTGGCAGGCATCGGCCGCTTACCAGGCCCACCCCGACCACCGCCGCGTGGGTGCCGCGCTCGTCGCGGGGGCCGTGGGCGGCCTCGACGGCATCCTCGTCTTCGACCTCCCCTGCTGAGCTCCGCCATGCTGACGCTCCCCACCCAAGACGGTCGCCTAGACCCCTACCGCCTGACCGGCACGCCGCTGATCCCCCGCGCACCCAGTGTTGCCCTTACCCGCACCGCCTTTGCCGCGGCTCATGTCGTCTCGGACCCGCTGCGCGAGCGGAACCCCTGGGACACGCGTCCGGCGGTGGACTGGGAGACGACGCTCGCGTTCCGCGTCGGGCTCTGGGACCAGGGCCTCGGCCTCGCCGAAGCAATGGACACCGCGCAGCGCGGCATGGGGGTGGACTGGGCCACCGCGCTGGAGCTGATCCAGCGCACCATGCGGGCGGCGACGGCTCATCCGCTGAAGCCCCGCGTGGCCTGCGGATGCGGCACCGACCACAGGACGCAGGCCGACCTCGCCACCCCCGACGCCATCGCCGCCGCCTATGCCGACCAGGCCGAAGCCATCGAGGCCGCAGGTGGCCAGCTCATCCTGATGGCCACCCGCGCTCTGCCCGCCATCGGCGCCGGTCCCGACAGCTACCGCGCCGTCTACCGCCGCCTGATCGACGGGGCCGCGCAACCGGTGATCCTGCACTGGCTGGGCGAGATGTTCGACCCTGCGCTCGCCGGCTACTGGGGCACCACCGATGTGGCCGCCGCCTCGGACTTCGTCCTCGCGCTGATCGCCGAGAACCCGGGCAAGGTAGACGGCATCAAGATTTCGCTGCTGGACCAGGCGCATGAGGAAGCCTTCCGCGCCCGCTTGCCCGACGGCGTCCGCCTCTACACCGGCGACGACTTCAACTACGCGCCGCTGATCGCCGGCGACGGGCAGCGCCATTCCCACGCGCTCCTCGGCATCTTCGCCGCCATCGCCCCGGCCGCGTCACAGGCGCTGGAGGCGCTCGCGCTCGGCGACCGGCAAACCTACGACCGCCTCTTCGCCCCCACGGTGCCCCTCAGCCGCGAGATCTTCCGCGCACCGACGCGGTTCTACAAGGCCGGCATCGCCTTCCTCGCCTGGGTCAACGGCTACCAGACCCATTTCATCATGCCCGCCGGCTTCCAGTCCTCCCGCGACATCACCCACTACGCCGCCGTTCTCCGCCTGGCCGACACGGCCGGCCTGTTGCGCGACCCCGACCTCGCCGTCGGAAGGATGCGTATGCTCCTTTCCCTGCATGGGATCAGCTGAGGGGTGGCGATGCGCACCAGCGACCGGAGACCGACGATCATCGACGTCGCCCGCGAAGCCGGGGTATCGAAGTCCACAGTCAGCCTGGTCCTGCAGAACAGTTCCCTCGTCCGCGAGGAAACGCGGGGACAGGTCCGCGAAGCCATGCTGCGGATCGGCTATCTCTACAACCGCGCGGCGGCCAACCTGCGTTTGGCCAACGCGGGGCTGATCGGTGTCGTCATCAACGACCTGCGCAACCCGTTCTTCACCGAATTCGCCACCTCAGTGCAGATGGCGCTGTCGGAGCGCGGCTACGCCACGGTCATTGCCAACACCGACGAGAATCCCAAACTCCAGGCCGAAGTCGTCGCGGCAATGGTTGAACACGGAGTTTCGGCCCTGATCATATCTCCGGCCTATGGTGAAGAGGCTGCGACGTTTGACATCTTGGCCCGCACGGGGCGCCCGGCAATGCAGGTTCTGCGCCGGGTCGACCCGCGCACCGACCTCTTTCCCTTCGCCGCACCTGACTATGCCGAAGGCAGCCGGCTCGCCACCCGCCATTTGCTCGACAGCGGAGCGCGAGGCATTGCCTTTGTCGGCGGAGTTGCCGGGCGCGCAGTGACCGAAGAGCGGATGTCGGGCTATCTCTCGGTCCTGGGCGACGCCGGACTGGTCTCGCTGGCGCTGCACGGCCGGGCCTCGCGTTCCTTCGGCCGCGAGGTGGCCGTCCGGCTGGTCGCCGAAACCGGAGTTTCGGCCGCACTGTGCTTCAACGACCTTGTCGCCCTGGGCGTGCTGACTGGCTTCCGCGAACTGGGACGCAGCGTCGGGCCGGCATTCCGTCTGGCGGGCTTCGACGATATCGAGGAATGCGCCGAGACCTTTCCGAGCCTCACATCTGTGCGCTGCGATGTCGCGGCCTTCGGCCGCCGAATCGCCGGGGACATCCTCGGCTGGTTGGAACACGGCAACCAGCCGCCACCGGTTCTGCGCACGCCGGTGTCGCTGTCGATCCGGGCTTCCACCCGGCCCTGAGTCCGTACCGGGTCGTCGGGCGTCGCGACGAGCGGCCGGTCGCGGTGGTCGGGATCGGGCTTCACCCTTGCCTTGAACGCCACTCGGCGGCAGCATGCAGCCACGGGCGTTCATTTCGGGGGGACGTTGACGATGGCCAAGGACGAGTCGGTCTGATTGCTCTGACAGAGCCTCAAGAGCGGCTTGAGGTCGCCGTCGTCGTCGTCCTTGGCCATCGTCAACGTCCCCCCGAAATGAACGCCCGTGGCTGCATGCTGCCGCCGAGAGGCGATCAAGGCAAGGGTGAAGCCCGATCCC
>JANOGU010000216.1:0-3730 GCA_031406135.1 Rhodobacterales bacterium | reverse complement strand
CCCGGTGCTCTGGGGCCTCGCCGGCCACGGCAAGGGCGAGGACCGGTTCGTCGCCTCCGATAGCGTGAGCGCGCATCTCCAGAGCATCGCCGCCGAGTGCGACCTCATCGTCGGCACCGAGGACGAGTTCCACATCGCCGGCGGCTCGACCGATACCATCGCCGCCCTGCGCGCCGTCCGCAGCGTGTCGCAGGCCGCGCTGGTCTGCAAGCGCGGCGCGAAGGGGGCCGTCGCCTTCACCGGCGCCATCCCCGACAGCCTTGACGATGGCGAGACCGGCCCCGGCTTCCCGATCGAGGTGTTCAACGTGCTGGGCGCCGGCGACGGCTTCATGTCGGGACTGCTGAAAGGCTGGCTCGACGACGAGACCTGGCCGCGCGCGCTGGAATACGCAAATGCCTGCGGCGCCTTCGCCGTTTCGCGGCACGGCTGCACGCCGGCCTATCCGTCGCTCACCGAGCTCGAATTCTTCCTGAAACGCGGCGTCAGGACGCCTGCGCTGCGGCTCGATCCGGAACTGGAGCAGATCCACTGGTCCACCAACCGCAACGGCGACTGGCCGGAGATGCGGGTCTTTGCCTTCGACCACCGGATGCAGATGGAGGCGATGGAGGGCGCCACGCCGTCGAAGATTGGCGGCTTCAAGGAACTGTGCCTCAAGGCCGCCTTGCAGGTCGCCGGCGGCCGGCCCGGCCATGGCATCCTCTGCGACGACCGGCTCGGCCGTCGCGCGCTGCATGCCGCCGCGGGTACCGGACTCTGGCTCGGCCGCCCGACCGAACTTCCCGGCTCGCGCCCGCTCGACTTCGAGCCGGAGCTTGGCCCCGACCTCGGCGGCCTCGCCGAATGGCCGCTGCACCAGGTGGTCAAGGTCCTCTGCTTCTGCCACCCCGACGACGCAGCCGACCTTCAGGCGCGGCAGGAAGAGCAGGTGACGCGTCTCTACCATGCCGCCCGCCGCAACCGGCTGGAGTTCCTGCTGGAGATCATCCCGTCGAAGACCGGCCTGCTGATCGCCGATGGCACCTCGGCGAAGCTGATCCACCGCTTCTACGACCTCGGCGTCTACCCCGACTGGTGGAAGCTGGAACCCTTCGCCACGCGCGGGGCCTGGGCCGATGCCATCGCCGCGATCACTGCCCGCGACCCGCACACCCGGGGCATCGTGGTCCTCGGCCTCGACGCGCCGGAAGAGGCGCTGGCGCAAAGCTTCGCCCTTGCCGCCGCCGAGCCGCTGGTGAAAGGCTTTGCCGTCGGCCGCACCATCTTTGGCCCGGCCGCCCGCGACTGGCTGGCGGGCCGGATGACCGACGATCAGGCCGTGGCCGACATGGCCACCCGCTTCACGCGGCTCTGCCGCATCTGGGACGACGCCCGCCAGGGCGCAAGGAGTGCCGCATGACCACGATCCGCCTCACCGCCGCCCAGGCCGCCGTCCGCTACATCGCGGCACAGCGCACCGAGGACGGGGGCCGCTTCATCGAAGGCGTCTGGGCGATCTTCGGCCACGGCAACGTGGCGGGGATCGGCGAGGCGCTGCACGCGCACCGCGACCAACTGCCGACCTGGCGCGGGCACAACGAACAGACCATGGCGCATACCGCCGTGGCCTTCGCCAAGGCGGCGAAGCGCCGACGCGCCATGGTGGTGACCACCTCGATCGGGCCGGGCGCGCTGAACGTGGTGACCGCCGCCGCGGTGGCACATGTCAACCGCTTGCCCATGCTGATCCTGCCGGGGGACGTCTTTGCGGGCCGCGCGCCCGACCCGGTGCTGCAGCAGGTGGAGGATTTCGGTGACGGCACCGTCAGCGCCAACGATTGCTTCCGCCCGGTCAGCCGCTACTTCGACCGCATCATCCGGCCCGAGCAACTGCTCTCCGCGCTGCCCCGCGCCTTCCGGGTGATGACCGACCCGGCCGACTGCGGCCCGGTCACGCTCGCCTTCTGCCAGGACACCCAGGCCGAGGCCTTCGACTTCCCGGTGTCGTTCTTCGAGCCGAAAGTCTGGCGCATCCGCCGCCCCGAACCCGACGCCACCGACCTCGCCGAGGCCATCGCCGCGATCAGGGCGGCGAAGCAGCCGGTGATCGTCGCCGGGGGCGGGGTGATCTATGCGCAGGCCGAGGCCGACCTTGCGGCCTTTGCCACTGCCCACGACATCCCCGTGGTCGAAACCCAGGGCGGCAAGTCCGCGCTCGACCACACCCACCCGTTGAACTTCGGCCCGGTCGGCGTCACCGGCAATTCCTCGGCCAACATCGCCTGCGAGACGGCCGATCTGGTGATCGGCCTCGGCACCCGGTTCCAGGACTTCACCACCGGCTCCTGGTCCCTCTTCAAGAACCCCGCGCGCAAGCTCCTGTCGATCAACGTGCAGGCCTATGATGCGCTGAAGCGCGGCGCCTTGCCGCTGGTGTCCGACGCCAGGGTCGCCATCGCGGCGATCCACGCGGCCCTCGGGACCCACCGCTTCAAGGCGCCCGACGCCCGCCTGCGGACCGAGGCGCTGGCGGCGGCGGCGAAGGTCAAGGCCGCGCCCGCCAGCGGCAACGCGCTGCCGACCGACGCGCAGGTCGTGGGCGCGGTGAACCGTTCTGCTGGGCCGGAGACCGTGGTGATGGGGGCGGCGGGCACCATGCCGGGCTCGCTGCACCAGATCTGGGATGCCGCCCAGGGCGGCTATCACATGGAATACGGCTTCTCTTGCATGGGTTACGAGATCGCCGGCGCCTTGGGCATCCGCATGGCGCGGCCCGGGGCCAGCGTCATCTGCATGGTCGGCGACGGCAGCTACATGATGGCGAACTCGGAACTTGCCACCGCGGTGATGATGGGCATCCCGTTCACCGTCGTGATCACCGACAACCGCGGTTTCGGCTGCATCAACCGGCTGCAGAAGGCGACCGGCGGGGCGCCGTTCAACAACCTGCTGGACGACAGCCACCACGTCACGCCCTCGGCCATCGACTTCGTGGCCCATGCCGCCAGCATGGGGGCGCAGGCGGTCAAGGCGGGGTCAATTGCCGATCTGGAGGCCG
The DNA here is from genome assembly GCA_031406135.1 of Rhodobacterales bacterium. Taxonomy (GTDB): domain Bacteria; phylum Pseudomonadota; class Alphaproteobacteria; order Rhodobacterales; family Rhodobacteraceae; genus JANOGU01. The sequence goes on along the minus strand of JANOGU010000216.1, from coordinate 690 downwards.
CGCTCGCCGCCCCGGCACCCGACAACCGCCCCCGGGTGATCGTCATCGACACCGACCCGGGCCCTTCCGGCCCCGAAGGTGCCGGCACCTGGTGGGATGTGGGTGTCCCCGCCATCTCCACCCGCCCCGAGGTGACCGCGGCGCATGCGAAGCACGAACGCGGCCGCCAGACGCAGCGGGCGGACTGAGCGATGTCGCGCCTCCTGCTGCGCCCCACCGGCACCTCCGGCCTCGTCCACCGCGTCACGCCGCAATCGGCGGGCTGGGGCTATGTCGGCTTTTCCCTCTGGCGATTGGCGCCGGGGGAGGAGGCATCGGCCGGGATGGGCAGCAACGAGGGCATCCTCGTGCTGGTCGAGGGCCTCGCCACCGTCACCGTCGGCGGGCGCCTCTTCGGACCGCTCGGCGACCGGCTGGATGTCTTCGAGAAGACCCCGCCGCATGCCGTCTATGTCCCCGGCCAGTCGAACTGGCACGTCCGGGCCGAAACCCCGCTGACGCTCGCCCTCTGCACTGCCCCGGCGACGAAATCCTACCCTGCCAGCATCCTCGGCCCCGAAGGCATCACGCAGATGAGCCGCGGCAAGGGCGGCAACACCCGGCACATCCACAACATCGCGATGGAAACCCGCGACGTCGCCTCCTCGCTGCTGGTGACCGAGGTCTTCACGCCGGAAGGCAACTGGTCCT
>JANOGU010000309.1:0-10854 GCA_031406135.1 Rhodobacterales bacterium | reverse complement strand
CCCGCGGCGGTCAGCGCCGCGGCCAGCGTCCCGGTCTTGGCCCGCGTGCCGCAATAGACGATGCCCGACCGGCCCCTGCGCGCCGCGGCGAAGGCCCGGATCTGGTCGCGGGGCGCGTCCTTCACGGCGAAGGCGAGATGCAGGTTCGGCCGGTCGAAGCCGCGCAGGAAGGTCGCGGGTTCCGTCCCGCCGAACAGCCGCTCCACGATCTCTGCCCGGGTCTCGGCATCGGCGGTGGCGGTGAAGGCCGCGAGCGGCACGTCCAGCGCCTGGCGCAGCGCCCCGATCCGCAGGTAGTCGGGGCGGAAGTCGTGGCCCCATTGGCTGACGCAATGCGCCTCGTCCACGGCCATCGCCGTGACGCCGATCCGGCGCAGCAGCGGCAGCGTGGCGGCGGCGGCCAGCCGCTCCGGCGCCAGGTAAAGCAGCTTCAGCCGGCCCGCCTCCAATGCCGCGAAGACCTCCTCCGTCTCCGCCTCCGTATTGCCCGAAGTCAGCGCCCCGGCCGCGACGCCGGCGGCCTGCAGCGCCCGCACCTGGTCGCGCATCAGCGCGATCAGCGGCGAGATCACCAGCGTCACCCCGTCGCGGCTGAGCGCCGGCAACTGGAAGCACAGCGACTTGCCGCCGCCGGTGGGCATGATCGCCAGCGTGTCCTGCCCGGCGGCGACCGCGGCCACGATCTCCGCCTGCCCGGGGCGGAAGCCGGGGAAACCGAAGACCGATTTCAGCAGGTTCTCCGCCACCGCCAGCCCCGCGTCTGCGACAAGGATATGGTCCAGAGAGCGGTCCTCGCGGTTAACGAAGGCTGAACGCCGACCTGATGGCGCGTCAGGTCAGAGGTTGTTGGCCACGACGATCTGCAGGGCATAGATCGCGATCAGCACGATGAGCGGGGCGAAGTCGATCCCCGGGGTGCGCGGCAGGACGCTGCGCACTCGGCCATAGACCGGCTCCAGCAGGCGGTTCAGCGTGGCCCAGATCTGCGCCACCCGCGGCTGGCGCAGGTTCAGGACCTGGAAGTTGATGAGCCAGGACATGATCACGTGGATCAGCACGATCCAGAGCGCGATGTTCAGGATCAGCATCAGGATCTGGCCGAGCGAGTCCAAGGGCGCCTCCGCAACAGGGTCGCGCAGAGGTAGCGGCGCGCGGTCCGGATGGCAACCGCTGGCCTTGCCCCGCCGCCCGCCGCGCGAATCGCTTTCGCCGGACCCCGGTTTCCGGCTATCATGTTCCCGTTGTGTTCATGGTCCGATGCCCTTCTCCGAGCTTTGCGCCACCTCGAACTTCAGCTTCCTGACCGGCGCCTCCCACCCGGAGGAGATGATGCGCCGGGCGGCGGAGCTTGGCCTGCCGGCGCTGGCCATCGCCGATGTCAACAGCGTCGCAGGCATCGTGCGGGCGCATGTCGAGGGGCGCGAGATCGCCTTTCGCGGCGGCAGTCCGCCGCGGCTGATCCCGGCGGCGAAGATCGTGCTGAAGGACGGCTTCACCGCCACGATGATCCCCACCGACCGTGCCGCCTGGGGCCGGCTCTGCCGGCTGTTGACGCTGGGGCGCCGGAGAGCGCCGAAGGGAGAGTGCCAGCTCGAGGCCGCGGACCTGCTGGCTTGGGGCCAGGGGAGCCTGCTTCTCCTTCATCCTCCCGCAAGCCGGGGGGCACGGGCGGCCCGCGGCGCGGGCGGGTGGCTCAGGCAGGCGGAACGGCTGTCGCGCCGCTTCCAGACGGATGTCGCGCTGCTCATGGCGCCGCGCTACGACGGGCAGGACGCCGCCCGTTTCGACCGGCTGGCCGGCCTTGCCGGGCGGCTGGGCCTGCCCACGGTCGCCGCCGCCGCGCCGCTGCTGCACCACGGGTCGCGCCGCCGCCTCGCCGATGTGCTCTCCGCGATCCGCCTCGGGGTGAAGGTCGAGGACCTGGGCCATCACGCGCTGCCGCACGCCGAGGCGCGGCTGCGGTCGGAGGCCGAGATGCTGCGACTGTTCCGCGGGCACGAGGCGGCCGTCCACCGCGCCGGGGAGTGGGCGGCGCGGGCGACGTTCTCGCTGGACGAGTTGCGCTACGAATACCCGTCCGAGGTCGCGCCGGGCGAGACCGCCGCCGCGCGCCTGACGCGGCTGGCCGAGGCGGGGCTCGACTGGCGCTATCCGCAGGGGGTGCCGGACAAGGCCCGGGCGCAGATGGCGCATGAACTCGCGCTGATCGCCAAGCTGCGCTACGAGCCCTATTTCCTCACCGTCCATGACATCGTGGCCTTTGCGCGCGACCGCGGCATCCTCTGCCAGGGCCGGGGAAGTGCCGCCAATTCCATCGTCTGCTACGCGCTGGGCGTCACCTCCGTCAGCCCGGAGATCGGCACCATGGTGTTCGAGCGCTTCGTCTCCGAGGCGCGCAACGAGCCGCCCGACATCGACGTCGATTTCGAGCACGAGCGGCGCGAGGAGGTGATCCAGCACATTTACGAAAGATACGGCCGCCACCGCGCCGGGCTCTGCGCCACCGTGATCCACTACCGCGGCAAGCGCGCGGTGCGCGAGGTCGGGCGCGCCATGGGCCTGAGCCAGGACACGCTGGCCGCCATGTCGTCGCAGATCTGGGGCTGGGGCGGCGGGGGCGAGATGACCGACGCGCGGCTGGCCGAGATCGGCCTCGACCCCGCCGACGCGCGGCTGAAGCTGACGCTGGGCCTCATTGCCGAAATCCAGGGCTTCCCGCGGCACCTCAGCCAGCACGTCGGCGGCTTCATCATCACCGAGGGGCGGCTGGACGAATTGTGCCCGGTGGAGAACGCCACGATGGAGGACCGCACCACCATCCCCTGGGACAAGGACGACATCGACGCGCTCGGCATCCTCAAGGTCGATATCCTCGCCCTGGGCATGCTGTCCTGCCTGCGCAAGGCTTTCGACCTGCTGGACAAGCACCATCACGCCCGGTTCACGCTCGCCACCCTGCCGCCGGAGGACGCCGGCACCTACGACATGCTGTGCAAGGCCGACTCCTTGGGCGTGTTCCAGGTGGAAAGCCGGGCGCAGATGAACTTCCTGCCGCGGATGCGGCCGCGCAAGTTCTACGATCTGGTCATCCAGGTCGCCATCATCCGCCCCGGGCCGATCCAGGGCGACATGGTGCATCCCTTCCTGCGCCGCCGGAACGGTCAGGAGGCGGTGAGCTTCCCCAACGACGCGCTGGGCCAGGTGCTGGGCAAGACGCTGGGGGTGCCGCTGTTCCAGGAACAGGCGATGCAGATCGCCATCGTCGGGGCGGGGTTCAGCCCGGAGGAGGCCGACCGCCTGCGGCGGTCGCTGGCCACGTTCAAGAAACACGGCTCGGTCAGCGAATTCCGCGACCGCTTCCTGCAGGGCATGGCCGCGAACGGCCACGACGCCGATTTCGCGCAGCGCTGCTTCGCCCAGATCGAGGGCTTCGGCAGCTACGGTTTTCCCGAAAGCCACGCCGCGAGTTTCGCCTTGCTGGTCTACGCCAGCGCCTGGATCAAGCGCCACCACCCCGGCATCTTCGCCTGCGCGCTTCTGAACGCGCAGCCGATGGGCTTCTACGCCCCGGCGCAGATCGTGCGCGACGCGCGCGAGCATGGGGTGACCGTGCGGCCGCCCTGCATCAACGCCAGCCACTGGGACAACGTGATGGAGCCCTGTGGCCAGGGCGGGCTCGCGCTTCGCCTGGGGTTCCGCCAGATCAAGGGGATGCCCGAGGACGAGGCGCTGTGGATCGCCGCCGCACGGGGCAACGGCTACCGCGCGGTCGAGGATGTCTGGCGCCGCGCCGGGGTTCCCCCCGCCACGCTGACGCGGCTCGCGGAGGCCGATGCCTTCGCCGTGCTCGGCCTCTCGCGCCGCGATGCGCTCTGGGCGGCCCGCGCGCTGGCGCCGGGGCAGGAGCTGCCGCTCTTCGCCGGCGACATCGACGGCGAGGGGATCGTGGAACCCGCCGTGGTCTTCGCGCAGATGTCCGAGGGCGAGGCGGTGGTGGAGGACTACGTGTCCCTGCGGCTGACGCTGCGGTCGCACCCGCTGGCCTTCCTGCGCCCGCTGCTCACACCGGCGGAGCCCCAGAGACGCGACGGCCCGCCCCTTCCCTTCGCCCCGGCGCCCGGGTAATCGCCGAGGACGGAGAGGTGGCAGATGATCGACAGGGTGGCAGGGGTCCGCAAGGCGCGGCTGGAGGCGGTCTTTGGCCGCGAGACGGCGCGCTACACAAAGAGCCGGCCGAAGTCGCAGGCGGCGTTGGCCGAGGGCGCGGGGCACTGGCTCGACCGGGTGCCGATGCACTGGATGAAGGACTGGCCGATGCCCTTCCCGCTGGTCGTGGACCGGGCGGAAGGCGCGCGGCTCACCGACCTCGACGGCTACGGCATCGACGACTTCTGCCTCGGCGACACCGGGTCGATGTTCGGCCATTCGCCCAAAGCCCTGGCCAAGGCGATCCGCAAACAGGCGAAGCGGGGCCTCACCTACATGCTGCCGACCGAGGCGGCGATGGCGGCGGGGAAGCTCCTGACCGAGACCTTCGGCGACTTCCGCTGGCAGGTCGCCACCACGGCGACCGACGCCAACCGCTTCGCCCTGCGGGTGGCCCGCGCGGTGACCGGCCGGCCCAAGGTGCTGGTGTTCAACGGCTGCTACCACGGCACCGTGGACGAGACGATGGTGGAACTGGCCAACGGCCGCACCGTCCCGCGCCCGGGGCTCGTGGGCCAGGTGCAGGACCTGACGCTCGGCGCCATCGCCTGCGAGTTCAACGACCTCGACGGGGTGGAGAGGGCGTTGAAGAAGGGTGACGTGGCCGCGATCCTGACAGAACCCGTGATGACCAACTCCTGCATGGTGCTGCCTGCGCCGGGGTTCCTGGAGGGTCTGCGCAGCCTTGCCACGAAGCACGGCGCGCTCCTGATGATCGACGAGACCCATACGCAGTCGTCTGGCCGTGGCGGCTATGCGCGAGTACACCGACTTGCCGCCGACATGCTGGTGGTCGGCAAGTGCGTGGCGGGCGGGATGCCCACGGCGGTCTGGGGCCTGTCCCCCGCTGTGGCCGACCGCTTCACGGCCTGGCAGGCGACACGCGAAGGCGGGCATTCCGGCATGGGCACCACGCTGTCCGCGAACCCGATGCAGTTCGCCTGCCTGGTCGCCACCCTGTCCGAGGTGGCCACGCCCGAGGCCTTCGCCCGCATGGAGAAGGGTGCCGCCCGCCTGGCAAAGGGGCTTTCCGCCGAGATCGCCCGGGTCGGCGCACCCTGGCACGTGGCGCGCGTCGGCGCGCGGGTGGAGTTCATCTGCGCCCCCGGCCCGCTGAAGAACGGCGCCGACGCGGCGCTGGCCCATGCGCCGCAGGTGGAACGGACGGTGCATCTGTCGCTGCTGAACCGCGGCAGCCTGATCGCGCCGTTCCACAACATGATGCTGGTCTCCCCCGCCACGAAGACGCGCCAGATCGACCGGCTGGTCGCGGCCTTCGGCGAGGTGCTGGACGACCTGTTCGACCGGGTGCCGGCATGACCCTTTCCCCTTCCGGCTCCACTGCGGAAGAGGCCGAGGCCTTCCTCGCCGCCCACCCGGACGTGGAAGCCATTGATATCGTTCTGTTCGACACCAACGGCATCGGGCGGGGAAAGATCATCCGGCGGCACGAGCTCGCGGCGTTCTACAGCGGCGGCCGGCACCTGCCGATCTCGATCCTCGGCCTCGACATCTGCGGCGAGGACGTGCACGAGACCGGGCTGATCTGGGATCAGGGCGACGGCGACCTGCGCGCCTGGCCGGTGCCGGGCACCTTGAAGCGGTTGCACAACACCTCACCCGCACGGGCCGAGGTGTTCATGTCGATCTACACACTCGACGGCGCCCCCTTCGGCCCCGACCCGCGCCATGCGCTGGCCCGCCAGGTCGCGGCGCTCGCGGCGCAGGGGCTGCGGCCGGCGGCGGCGTTCGAGCTGGAATTCTTCCTGCTGACGCGGGAGGCCGACGGCAAGGTGCGCCCCGCGGCGGATGTGCTGGACGGGCGGCCGACGTCGCGGACGGAGGTCTATTCCGTTGACCAGTTGCACGGGATGCTGCCGCTGTTCTCCGACATCTACCGGGGTGCGGACCTGGCCGGGATCACCGCCGAGACGATGATTTCGGAATACGCGCCGGGCCAATATGAACTGACGCTCCATTACCGCGAGGATGTGGCGCAGGCGGCGGACGACCTGATGCGGCTGAAGCGGATCGTACGGGCGCAGGCGCGCGCGCGTGGGGTAACCGCCTGTTTCATGGCCAAGCCGATCGCCGATTATGCGGGCTCGGGGATGCATTTCCACGTATCGCTGATGGACAGCAAGAAGCACAACGTTTTCAAGGAGGCGGCAGAGGGGCAGTGGTCGGAGGCGATCCGCCACGCGATGGGCGGAATGCTCGCCACGATGGGCGAGAGCATGCTGGTCTTTGCCCCCCACGCCAATTCCTGGCGCCGCTTCGCCAGCCAGAGCTATGCCCCGGTGGCGCCGACCTGGGGGGTCAACAACCGTTCCGTGGCACTGCGCATCCCGGCCGGGGACATCCGCGCGAGGCGGATCGAGCACCGGCCGGCGGGGGTCGATGCCAACGCCTATCTGGTGGCGACCACGGTTCTGGCGGCGCTGCGCAAGGGGCTGGCGGAGCGGATCGACCCGGGGCCAGAGACCACGGGCAACGGCTATGCCGCGGAAACGGATGCGAAAATCCCGCGCGACTGGCGCGAGGCGATTGCCGCGGCGCAGGGCTCGGCCTTCCTGAAGGACGCGCTGGGCGAGGAATTGCACCGCACCTTCACCGCGATCAAGGCGGCGGAATACGCCCGCGTGGCACGCACCGTGCCGGACGTGGATTTCGACCTCTACCTGCACACGGTATGACCACCGCGCTGGTCGTGGGCGGCGGTCCGGCGGGGCTGATGGCGGCGGAGGCGATGGCCTCGGCCGGCGTCCGGGTGGTCGTCTGCGAGGGCAAGGGCAGTGTCGGACGCAAGTTCCTGATGGCGGGGAAGTCCGGGCTGAACCTGACCAAGGACGAAGGCTTCGGAGCGTTTTCAGCGGCCTACGACCCGGCCGGCTGGCTCGATCCGATGTTGGCGGCGTTTGGTCCGGCCGAAGTGGCGGCCTGGGCGCAAGGGCTCGGGCAGGCGGTGTTCACCGGCTCGTCGGGTCGCGTGTTCCCGGTCGCGATGAAGGCCTCGCCGCTGCTGCGGGCCTGGCTGGCGCGCCTTTCCGGGCTGGGGGTGGAGGTGCGGACGCGGTGGCGTTGGGAAGGGGTGTCCGGCCAGCGGCACCGCTTCCTGACACCGGAGGGGCCGCAGGATGTAGTAGCCGATGTCACCGTGCTCGCCATGGGTGGGGGAAGCTGGGCGCGGCTGGGGTCGGATGGCGGCTGGGTCGCGCCGCTGCGGGCGGCGGGGGTGGCGGTGGCGGATTTTCAGCCGGCCAACATGGGGTTCGCGGTCGATTGGTCAGCCCATATGGCGCGGCACTTCGGGCAGCCGGTGAAGGGCGTGGCGCTGTGCCTGCCTGACAGACGCCGCGAACGTGGGGAATTCGTGATCTCCGCCAAAGGCTTGGAGGGCGGGGGGCTCTACGCTGTCAGCCGTGCCCTGCGGGTGGGGGCGGGGCTGACGCTGGACCTGATGCCGGACCTTGCCGCCGCCGAGACCGCGGTGCGGCTGGCCCGGATGCGGGCCGGGGAGTCAATGGCCAACCGATTGAGGAAGCTCGGGCTTTCGCCCGTATCCGCGGCGCTGGCGCAGGAGTTCGGGCGGCCCTTGCCCGCCGATCCTGTCGCTCTTGCGGGCGTCCTCAAGGCCCTGTCGGTGCCGCTGAAGGGCCCCTGGCCTATCGACGAAGCAATCTCCACCGCCGGCGGGGTGACCCGGGCCGCTGTGACCGAGGGGCTGGAGCTGCGGGCGCTGCCCGGGGTCTTCGCCTGCGGCGAGATGTTGGACTGGGAGGCGCCGACGGGCGGCTACCTCTTGAGCGGCTGCCTGGCCACCGGCCTCTGGGCCGGGCGGCATGCGGTCAGAGCGGTTTCAGGAAGGTGATCGAGGTCGGCCGGTCGTAGCCCGGATGCGCGGTCCGGGCCACCTCGCGGAAGCCAAGCCTCTGGAAGAACAGGTGATTTTCGACCAGTTCCACCCGCGCCTGCAGGCGCAGGGCGGGTTTGCCCTGCGCCCTGCCCCGCGCTTCCGCCAGCGCCACCAGCGCCCGCCCGTGCCCCTGCCCTTGCGCCCCGGGGTCCACCGCGAGCTTGCCGAGGTGAAGCGCGTCCGCCTCCGGCGTCAGCACGACGCAGGCAAGGGGCGGCGACCCGATCACCCAGACCTCGCCCTCCCGGGCCTTTCCGGCCAGTCCCTCCGCAGTCAGCCGGTATAGCGAAGAAGGTGGATCGATCCGGCCTTCCATCCCGGCAAACGCACGGTGGATCAGGGCGAGGAGCGCGGACCAGTCGAAGGGATCGGTGGCATGGTGCGGCTCTGGCATGGGGGGTATTGACGCCAACGCGGCGGAGCCCGGCAAGGTGCTGCGTGCGCCGCATCAATCTTCGCCGGATCAAAGAGTTGGGCGTTGCGGCGCGGTCGGGCTCCTGTCGGGCATCCGTCGGGCATCGGTCACGACAAACAGCCCGACGCGCCACGTTAACCATGGCCTGCGAATCACCCTGGGCGGTTCCAACATCTTGTGGATAACCGCCGCCCGACCGCGAGATGCAGGGCGCCCGGGTTGACTCCCCCTGCGGCGCCCGGGACACTGCCGCGTCCTGGCCTGCGAGTCCCCTTTGCGTTTCACCAAGCTTCGTCTCAACGGCTTCAAGAGCTTCGTGGACCCCACGGAGATGCCGATCCACGAGGGCCTGACCGGCATCGTGGGCCCGAACGGCTGCGGCAAGTCGAACCTGCTGGAAGCGCTGCGCTGGGTGATGGGCGAGAACCGCCCCACGGCGATGCGCGGCGCGGGGATGGAGGACGTGATCTTCAACGGCGCCGCCAGCCGAGGCGCGCGCGCTTATGCCGAGGTGGCGCTGGGCATCGACAACCGCGAGCGGCTGGCGCCCGCAGGCTTCAACGACCGCGACGAGATCGAGATCGTGCGCCGGATCACCCGCGACCTGGGCTCGGTCTTCCGCATGGCCGGCAAGGAGGTGCGCGCGCGCGATGTGCAGCTGCTGTTCGCCGATGCCTCCACCGGCTCGCATTCCCCGGCGCTGGTGCGGCAGGGGCAGATCGCGGAACTGATCGCGGCCAAGCCCCAGTCGCGGCGGCGGGTGCTGGAGGATGCGGCCGGGATCGGCGGCCTTTACGCGCGGCGGCACGAGGCGGAACTGCGGCTGCAGGCGACCGAGGCGAACCTCGCCCGGGTCGATGACGTGCTCGACGCGCTGGCGCAGCAGCTGGTGGCACTGTCCCGGCAAGCGAAGGCGGCGGCACGGTTCCGCGACCTGTCGGAAGAGTTGCGCCGGGCGGAAGGGATGCTGCTGTGGCAGCGGTTCCGCGAAGCCGATCAGGCGGTGCAGGCAGCCGAGGCCGGGATGCGCGCGCGGCTCGTTGCGGTGTCGCAGGCCGAGATCGCGGCGCGCCGGGCGGGCGAGGCACGCGAGGCGGCGGAAGGCGCGTTGCCCGCGCTGCGCGAGGAAGAGGCGATCGCCGGCGCCGTCGCGGCCCGCGTGGCGGTGGAGGGCGAGCGGCTGGCCGAAGCGGAGAACCGCGCCCGGGGACGGCTGACGGCGCTGGCGGCGCGGATCGAGGAACTGGACCGCGATGCGGCGCGCGAGGCGCAACTGGCCGAGGATGCCGGCGCGACCATCGACAGGCTGGAGGCCGAGGCGGCTGATCTTGCCGCGGCAGCCGGCGGAGAGGTCGAGGCTATTGCGGCGCTGGCGGCCGCGGCCTCGACCGCTGCCGCGACGCTGGCCGAGGCCGAGGCCGAGGCGGCGGCTCGCACCGAAGCCACGGCGCGTCTGGCCGCCGCACACCAGTCCGCCGAGCGGGCACTGGCCGACGCCGAGGCAGCGCGACAGCGCGCTGCCACAGCCGCGGCAGGGGCGGAAGGGGCGGCGGCGGAGGCTGCGCTGTCGGAGGCCAGCGCCTCTGACGCGCTGGCCCTGGCGGAAACCGGCGCCGCAGCTGCGACCATACAAATGGCCGGGGCCGAAGCGGCGCTGGACGAGGCCGAGGCAGCGCGCGCTGCCGTCGCGACCACCGAGGCCGAGGCGCGCGCCGCGCGGTCGGCGGCCGAGGGCGAGGCGGCAGCGATCCGGGCCGAGGCCGGGGCCGTGGCGCGCCTGCTGGCGCGGGATGCGGGGGACGGCCCGCGGCTGATCGACCGCATCGGTGTGACCCCGGGCTACGAGGCGGCGCTGGGCGCGGCGCTGGCCGATGACCTGCGGGCGCCGGAGGTGGCGGGCGCAGACCGCTCGGGCTGGGCAGCGCTGCCGCCCTATCCCGACGCCGCCGGCTGGCCGGAGGGGGTGGTGCCGCTGGCCCCGCAGGTGACCGCGCCGCCGGCGCTGGCGCGGCGTCTGGCGGCCCTCGGGCTGGTGGACCGGGCGCGCGGGGCAGAGGTGCAGGCGCTTCTGGCGCCGGGCCAGCGCGTGGTCAGCCGCGAGGGCGACCTGTGGCGCTGGGACGGGTTCCGCGCCGGGGCCGAGGCGCCCACCGCCGCGGCGGTGCGGCTGACCCAGGTGAACCGGCTGGCCGTCTTGCAGGCCGACCTGGCAGTCGCCGAGGCGCGGGCGCAGGCGGCGCGGGCGACGCATGAGGCGGCGGTGCTGCGGCTGGGCGACCTGACCCGGGCGGAGGCCGAGGCGCGCGAGGCGCGGCGG
>JANOGU010000288.1:0-4607 GCA_031406135.1 Rhodobacterales bacterium | reverse complement strand
CAGCGTCTTCGACGACTATCCCACCATCGTCGATGCCTGTTGTGCCGCATGGAACCGCTTCGCCAATGATCCCAAGACCGTAACCTCGATCACTGACCGCCTATGGGCACAGGTCAACCAATAGGGCCGTTGGTATCAGTGTGATAGAAATTTTCTTACGGTGCAAAAATCGTTTGACCTCCGCCCGTCCTGCGGCAGATAGACCCAGAGGCGGGTCGCTTTGCTTGGGCCGCGAAAATCGCCCCACGCAAACCAATTCGCCGGGCCGCTGGCGCAAGATCGGCAGGCCTGTCTGCAACAGGGAAAGGGAAACGAAATGTCGAACGACACCACCGCGAAGGCGGGGACCCTGCACAGGGCCCTCGACTGGCGCGGCGCATTCTGGGTCGCGGCCGGTGTGCCGCCGCTCGTGCTGTTTTCCATCGGCGGTATTGCCGGTGTGGCAGGCCAGGCGGCCTTTGTCGTCTGGATCATCTCGATGATCATGGGCTTCCTGCAGTCCTTCACCTATGCCGAGATCGCCGGGATGTTCGGCAACAAATCCGGCGGCGCCTCGATCTACGGGGCGACGGCATGGCTGCGCTACTCGAAGGTGGTCGCGCCCCTGTCGGTCTGGTGCAACTGGTTCGCCTGGTCGCCGGTGCTGTCGCTCGGCTGCGCCATCGCCGCCGGCTACATCCTCAACGCGCTCTTCGCCATTCCGGCGGCGGACAGCCAGACCGTCCTCGACTGGGTCGCGGCCAACGGCGCCCAGTTCACGGCGGAAAGCCAGTCGGTCGTCGACTACATCGCCGCCAATGCGGGCAGCACCGCCGCTGATGCGATCGCTGCCGTCTCTTCGGCCGCCGCGGTCGAGGCGCTGACCCCCGCGATCCGCGTCTGGGAAGCTTTGGCGCTGACGGTTCCGGGCCTCGGCACGCTGCACTTCAACTCGACCTTCGTGATCGGGGCGATCCTGATGCTGATCATCTTCGCGATCCAGCACCGGGGCATCGCCTCGACCGCGAGCGCGCAGAAGGTCATTGCCGTCATTGTTCTGGTGCCGCTCTTCCTTGTCGGGATCGTGCCGATCCTCACCGGGTCGATCGACTACATGAACGTGGCCGACATCGTGCCGCCCTCGGTCGCCTATGGCGGCGATACCGGGTCGTGGGACATCGGCGGCTGGACGCTGTTCCTGGGGGCGCTCTACATCGCCGCCTGGTCGACCTACGGCTTCGAGACTGCCGTCTGCTACACCGCCGAGATGAAGGACCCGGCGCGCGACACCTTCAAGGCCATCTTCTTCGCGGGCCTTCTGTGCTGCATCTTCTACTTCCTCATCCCCTTCTCGTTCCAGGGCGTCTTCGGCGCCGCCGGCATGCTCGAGCCGGGTATCGTCGACGGGACCGGAATCGGCGCCGCGCTCGGCTCGATGGTCAGTTCCTCGAAGATCATCACCCAGATCTTCGTGATCCTGATGATCATGGCGCTGTTCCTCGCGATCATGACGGCGATGGCGGGGTCTTCGCGGACGCTCTACCAGGGGTCGAAGGACGGCTGGCTACCGAAGTATCTGAGCCAGGTGAACAGCCACGGCGCGCCCACAAATGCGATGTGGACGGACTTCGGCTTCAACCTGTTCCTGCTGGCCCTTGCCTCGGACGTTGGCGGGTATTTCTACGTTCTGGCGATCTCGAACGTCGGCTACCTGACCTTCAACTTCCTCAACTTGAACGCCGGCTGGATCCACCGGATTGACTCGGGCCATATCCACCGCCCGTGGAAGGCGCCGACCTGGCTGATTGGGGTCAACACGGGTCTGGCCTTCGTCAACGCGCTTCTCCTTGGCGCCGGCGCCAAGGTCTGGGGCTATTCCGGCGCGCTCTGGGCCGGGGTCTTCTTCGCGGCGCTGATCATTCCGGTCTTCTGGTTCCGTCACTACGTGCAGGACGGCGGCAAGTTCCCGCCCGAGGCGCTGGAGGATCTCGGCCTGTCGAACGGCGATCTCGGCGAACGCAAGGCGGGCATGCTGCCCTACCTCGCGCTTGGCCTCGGGGCGGCCATCGTTCTGTGGGCCAACTGGTTCTTCGTCCTGCCCGGCTGATCCAAAGGTAAAACCGAGTGGCGGGCGGCCCCGGCAGGGACCGCCCGTTGCCGTTTGCGGGGCAGGATCGCCGCTGTCGAGGTCCCGGGCCGGTTGCGAGCCAGCCAGTCGATCCCGGTGACATTGCAGACCAGATGCGTCTCGCTTGGCGCGATCAGATAGGGCGTGTCGGGCGACAGGTCGCTTGGCAAGAGCGTCGCTGTGAGGAGCTTGCGGTGGGTCAGATAGTCCACGATCGGCGCCGGCGCATCGCCACCCAGCGTCAGGAGATGCCTGATGTCGCTCTCCTGCACCAGCGAGCATGCGCCCTCCAGCGCCCGTCCGCGGCCGTACTGGCAGTCGAACGGCACCAGCCGGACCAGATGCCGCCGCCCGCCCAGCGTCAGTCCGCCCTCGCGGTTGATGCTGTCGGTCCATATCCGGCAACCGTTCAGACCCGGCAAGCCCCAGGACTCCACCGGACCCGAAAGAGGCCCAAGAAAGCCGATGTTGATCGTGTCCGCCGCCCCGACGGTGAGTCGCGGCAGCGCCCCCCTGATCGCGCGCTTGTGCGCAAGGCTTCCCGTGGTCATGGCGTCAGATCAGGCCCTTTGTGTCGTCAGGCGAGGGGTTTGTGGGTCTGATTACCAGTAGGCAAAAAATATGATTGACAGGATACATGCCAGTTGCCCACTCTGGTCCAAACCAAAAGCACCAGATCGCCGGAACTGGTCCATACCACTGGGAGTGCGAACATGAAGAAACGCGTGGCGATCATCGGTGCCGGTCCGTCCGGCCTGGCGCAGCTCCGGGCTTTTCAGTCGGCCCGGCAGAAGGGCGCCGACATCCCCGACATCGTTTGCTTCGAGAAGCAGGCGAACTGGGGCGGTCTGTGGAATTACACTTGGCGCACCGGGCTCGACGAGAACGGCGAGCCGGTCCACTGCTCGATGTATCGCTACCTCTGGTCGAACGGCCCGAAGGAGGGTCTCGAATTTGCCGACTATTCCTTCGAGGAGCATTTCGGCAAGCAGATCGGTTCCTATCCGCCCCGCGCGGTGCTTTTCGACTATATCGAGGGCCGGGTGAAGAAGGCTGGCGTGCGCGACTGGATCCGCTTCTCAACGACCGCACGCATGGTCCGCTACAACGAGGGCAAGGACAATTTCACCGTCACCGTCCACGACCTGAAGAACGACCGGATGTATGACGAGGAGTTCGACAACGTCATCGTCGCCTCGGGCCACTTCTCGGTGCCGAATGTCCCCGAATATCCCGGTTTCGACAAGTTCAACGGCCGCGTCCTCCATGCGCACGACTTCCGAGACGCGCGCGAATTCGCCGGCAAGGACCTCCTTCTGCTCGGGTCTTCCTACTCGGCCGAGGATATCGGCTCGCAATGCTGGAAATATGGGGCCAATTCCATCACCGTCGCCTACCGGAACGCGCCCATGGGCTTCAAGTGGCCGTCGAACTGGAAGGAAGTGCCGAAGCTTGAGCGGATGGACGAGACCACGGCCCATTTCGCAGACGGTACCTCGAAGAAGGTCGACGCGGTGATCCTCTGCACCGGCTACAAGCACCACTTCCCGTTCCTGCCCGACGACCTGCGGCTCAAGACCACCAACCGCCTCGCCACGGCGGACCTCTACAAGGGCGTGGCCCGGGTGCAGAACCCGAAGCTCTTCTTCCTCGGCATGCAGGACCAGTGGTTCACCTTCAACATGTTCGACGCCCAGGCCTGGTGGGTCCGCGACGCCATCATGGGCAGGATCGCGATCCCGTCGGACAAGGCGGCGCTGATGAAGGACGTGGCGGACCGCGTGGCGGGCGAAGATGCCGGCGCGGACGCCCATGACGCGATCCAATACCAGGGCGACTACGTCAAGGAACTGATCGCCGAGACGGATTATCCGAACTTCGACGTCGATGGCGCCTGCGAGGCGTTCTTCGAATGGAAGAACCAAAAGAAGGAAGACATCATGGGCTTCCGGAACCACCGCTATCGGTCGGTCATCACCGGCACGATGGCGCCGGCCCACCACACGTCGTGGAAGGACGCGCTCGACGATTCCATGGTGTCCTACCTTCGGAACGGCTAGAACTGCCGCGCCGTTCCGGCTTGGAAGAATTCGGGTCTCCCCGTGTCCCACCCCTCGCGATCCGCAAGGATTGCAGCGGATTTTTCGTGGCGAAGGGTCGGCCTGGGCCACAGTCCCGGCAGGGTGAGGCTGCAATTTCTAGGGCCATAGCGACAAACCGATGTTTGACCATCACGAATAATATTTTATCATGGGGAATGATGGTGGGACTCGGAAGATAGAGGATTCGGCGACACGACATGGAACTCGTCCGGGATTCCGACGGCGGCGGCACCGTTGGCTTGGGACAACCGGACACGGCGATGCCGCATGGCATCAGGACCGGCCGAACGCTTCACAATCAAAACGGCGGCTGAACCCGGCCGCGACAGGCACAACACCCTTAGGGAGACAAACTCAGATGGCCGTGAAGACCGACATTGAGATTGCCCGCGCGGCGA
>JANOGU010000226.1:0-6990 GCA_031406135.1 Rhodobacterales bacterium | reverse complement strand
CTCCTCTCGACGAACGGGCGTCAGCCGGGCATTCTGATGGATGTTCATTCGGGGCGCTCCTGAAGGCTTGAAGTGTGGTAACTCCAGCCTCCCTGATCCGCCCCGAATGGACAACCTGCTGAAAGCTCACACCTAGCGCGTGCCTCTGCCCGTTGCATCCCGGGGCTCCGGCGGACGGTCCATCCGCGCGGACTGCCGGTTGACGCCCGCGGCCGCCGGTGCGACAGGCCCCGGGTCGTGAAAGGACCGCCCGCCATGCCGACCTATTCCGCCCTGACCACGCTGCCTGGAGAAGCCCCCGCCCAGGCACTGGCCGCGGCACTGGAGGCGATGCAGCCCGCGCCGACGGGGGTCGGGGTGTTCGAGGTCGAGGACGGTTCGGGGCTCTGGGAGGTCGGGGCTTATTATGAGTCCGAGCCGGACGACATCGTGCTGGCGCTCTTCGCCGCAGCCCACGGGGCGGCCGGGTTCGCGGTCTCGCAACTGCCCGAAACCGACTGGATCGCGCATGTGAAGCGGGAACTGCCGCCGGTCGAGGCCGGGCGCTTCTTTCTCTACGGCAGTCATGATGCGGACCGGGTGCCGCCGGGACGGGTGGCGCTGCTGATCGAGGCGGCCGTGGCTTTCGGCACCGGGCACCATGGCACCACGCTGGGCTGTCTGCGCGCCTTCGACCGGATGCTGGCGGCCGGCGAACGGCCGGGCCGGGTCGCCGACCTGGGCTGCGGCACCGCCGTCCTTGCGCTGGCCGCGGCGGCAACGCTGCCTGAGGCGGAGATCACCGCCTCCGACATCGACCGCGTGGCGGTGGAAGTGGCGCAGGTCAACGCCGCGGCCAACGGCATGGCCGGACGGCTGCGTTGTGTCGAGGCGGCGGGCTTCGATCATCCCGCGCTGGCCGGGCCGTTCGACCTGATCTTCGCCAATATCCTGAAAGGGCCGCTGATCGAGCTGGCGCCGGCGCTGGCAGCGCGGCTGGCCAAGGGGGGCGCGGCGATTCTCTCTGGCCTGCTGACCGCGCAGGCCGAGGACATCGCGGCAGCTTATGCCGCCGTAGGTCTGCACGTTGCGGAACGCGAGGACCTGGGCGACTGGACAACCCTGACGTTCAGGGATTGACGCCGGGTCAACGACCGCGACGGATTGTCACCCCGGGGACGTTACGGAAACGGGACATGCGCCCAAGTCCTGCCACATTTCCGACCTACGCTTGCCTTGGGTCGGGCCGCACAGTTCGGGAATGGGTATCGACATGGACGCCAATCTTGAAGACTTCTACCGCCGGATCGCCCGGGTGGAAGCTGCGCGCGTCAGGGGCTACGGTTTCGAGGCGGACGGCACGATCGGCCGCTCCTACTATGCCCGTCCGGCAGAGAAGCGGTTTCCCGTCGTCAGGGCGATGATTGTCGTGGTGATGTCGGTGATCGGGCTCAAGGCGATCGTCCATTCCAACATCGGCGCTGAACTTTATGATGCGCGCGTGGCGGAGTTGCAGGCCAGCGAGGGCTTCGACCGTCTGGGCGGCTTCCTGATGGCGGCCGATCCGGTGACACTCAAACTTTCGGACCTGATTGCGACGCATGTGAAGCCCGTGCTCTAAGCGCGGCGCATCCGACGACAGCGAAAAGGCCGCGCCCCTTCCGGGGTCGCGGCCTTCGCTTTTTCCGCGGTCCGGCTGCGTCAGGCGCGGCGGCCGGCGGCGATGTCCTGGATATCGCCGCGGCTCAGCCCGATGTCGTCGAGCTCACGGTCCGACAGCTTGTCCAGCGACTTGCGCGTGACGCGGGCGTCGTTCCAGTCGACGACCGCGGAAATCGCGCGGTCGAACACACTGGTGATCCGGTAGGTGGCAATTGCGCCCAGCGGCGCGCGACGGGTCGTCTCAACGGCGGCCATGGCGTTTTCCTTTCAGGGTTCAGTCGTCTTGTTTTTTTCGCAAACGGTCAGTGTCTCCAACCGATGACTGGCATTTAGTTGTGCTGCGCCTGCACTACAAGCGGGACGGGCGCAAAGCCGGAATGCACGCCGCGCATGGCTCGCGTTCTTAAAAATGTCATGATTACAGTTTGTTGTCGGCGCATGCCGCTTTCGGCTGCCGGAGTGTCGCGATTTCGCATGTGCAGCATCGGCGGCCAAGATGCCGCTGGAAAGCGTTCTTGTTTTGTGCGAGTCTGCCAGGAAACGGGCAGGGCAAGATGCGTGTGATCGGGATCGATCCGGGGCTTCGCAACCTCGGCTGGGGCGTGATCGACACCCAGGGCCCGCGCCTTTTCCACGTGGCGAACGGCATCTGCCGCACCGCCTCGGACGGGGACGACCTGGCCGCGCGGCTGCTGTCCCTGCACCGCCAGCTGACCGAGGTCATCGCCCGCTATGCGCCGGAGGCGGCGGCGGTGGAGCACACCTTCGTCAACAAGGATGCGGTGGCGACGCTGAAGCTGGGTCAGGCGCGGGGGATCGCCCTTCTGGTGCCGGCGCAGGCGGGGCTGCGGGTCGGGGAATACGCGCCCAATGCGGTGAAGAAGGCGATCGTCGGCGTGGGCCACGCGGCCAAGGCGCAGGTCGACCACATGGTGCGTTTCTACCTGCCCGGCGTCGCGCTGGCCGGTCCGGACGCGGCCGATGCGCTGGCGGTGGCGATCTGCCATGCGCATCACCTGCAGTCCTCGGGGCGGCTGGAAGCGGCCCTGCTGAAGGCCTCGGCATGATCGGGCGGGTGGCGGGGGTCGTGGTCCATCGCGCGGCGGACCACGTGGTGATCGATGCCCGCGGGGTGGGCTATCTGGTGCATGTCAGCGACCGGACCCTTGCCGCGCTGCCCGGGGTGGGGGAGGCGGCGGCGCTCTGGACCGATCTCCTCGTGCGCGAAGACCTGTTGCAGCTTTTCGGCTTTCCGACGCTCTTGGAGAAGGAATGGCACCGGCTGCTGATGACGGTGCAGGGCGTCGGGGCCAAGGCGTCGATGGCGATCCTTGGCGCGCTGGGGGCCGACGGCGTGGGCCGCGCCGTGGCGCTGGGCGATGCGCGCGCGGTACAGGCGGCGCCGGGGGTGGGGCCGAAGCTCGCCGCGCGCATCATCCTGGAACTGAAGGCGAAGGCGCCGGTGCTGATGGCGATGGGGGGCGCAGCGGGGCTGACGGCGCCGGCTTCGGGGGCGGGGTCGGGGGCAAAGGCCGTCGCCGCGCCACCCGCGGCCGCGGCGAGTGCCGAGGCGCTGTCGGCGCTGGTCAACCTCGGCTACGGGACGTCCGAAGCCGCCGAGGCAGTGGCCCGGGCGGCGGGGGATCAGCCCGAAGCGGAGACGGCAGCGCTGATCCGTGCGTCGCTGAAACTGCTGGCACCCCGATAATGCGCTTCAACACGCTCCTCCGCGACGTGCACATCGACCCGGCGCAGGTGTCGGTCATCATGCACCTGACCCGGCTTGAACCTCTGCGGTCCCTCCTGCCGATCATCGCAGACCTGCATCCCGACCTGTTCGATGCCTACCAGAGTGTTCACGGTAGCCGGGCGGAGGCGACCCTTGCGAAGCGTCCCTTAGCCGCCAGCTTCGTCCCGATCGGCCTGGCCCAGCTTGTGTTTGCCGGCCTCTTCGAGATCACCGGCAGGCAGACCCGCCCGGTTACCGAGGTTTACGCAGACCCCCGCTTCGCCCGGCTGGAACGGGAGTTCGGCGCGACGGACACCGCCCCTGGCCCGAACATTGCACGCGGCGGGACCCAGGTTCACTTCTCGCTCACCCCGCGCCCCGAACTAGCGGAGGAGATCGGCCGGCTGCGCATTGCCGCTCCCGGCACGCGCGCCTATGTTCAGATCGCCGCCAACCTCGACCCGGTGGTGTTGGCGCTGACCCCGCGCCGCCACCTTTCTCCGCCCCTGCCGGACTGGACTGAGGTCATCCTTTCCAAGCCGGAAGTCGTCAATCTTCCGCCCGAATGGATCGCCGCCATGACCCAGTGGCGAGGTGTATATCTGATCACGGACGTCTCGGACGGTGGCCGATATGTCGGTTCGGCGTATGGCAAGGACAACATCGTCGGCCGGTGGCGGCAGCACGTCGCGGGCAATCGGGGCATCACCGCCGAATTGCGCCGACGACTGACCGCGAACTTCCGCTTCTCCATCCTCGAACTCGTGCGTCATTCAGACCCAGACGAACTGGTGATCCGGCGCGAGCACACCTGGATGAACCGCCTTCACACCCGCGACCGCAATTTGCTCGGCCTGAACCTATGACCGACCCCAACCCCCTGATCCGCCCCGCCCCGCTGCCCGAGGACGCCGGCGGTGCCCTGCGGCCGCAGGCGCTGGCCGACTTCGTCGGGCAGGAGGAGGCGCGGGCCAACCTGCGCGTCTTCATCGAAAGCGCGCGGACCCGCGGCGTGGCGATGGACCACACGCTGTTCCACGGCCCGCCGGGGCTGGGCAAGACCACCCTGGCGCAGATCATGGCGCGGGAACTGGGGGTCGGCTTCCGCCAGACCTCCGGCCCGGTGCTGGCCCGGCCGGGCGATCTGGCCGCGATCCTGACCAACCTCGAACCGCGCGACGTGCTGTTCATCGACGAGATCCACCGCCTGTCGCCGGTGGTGGAGGAGGTGCTGTATCCGGCGCTGGAGGATTTCGCGCTCGACCTGGTGATCGGCGAGGGTCCGGCGGCGCGCACGGTGCGGATCGACCTGCCGCCGTTCACGCTGGTCGGCGCCACCACGCGGATGGGCCTGCTGACCACGCCGCTGCGCGACCGTTTCGGCATCCCGACGCGGCTGACCTTCTATACCGAGGACGAGCTTGACCTGATCGTGACCCGCGGCGCGCGGCTGATGGGGGTGGCGGCCGAGGCCGAGGGCACGCGCGAGATCGCGCGCAGGGCGCGCGGCACGCCGCGGATCGCCGGGCGGTTGTTGCGCCGGGTGGTGGATTTCGCGGTGGTCGACGGGGCCGGACAGCTGACGCGGGCCATCGCCGACCGGGCGCTGACGCGGATGGGGGTGGACCACCTGGGGCTCGATGCCGGCGACCGGCGCTACCTGACGCTCTTGGCCGAGCACTACGGCGGCGGGCCGGTGGGGATCGAGACGATCTCGGCCGCGCTGGCCGAGGCGCGGGACGCGATCGAGGAGGTGATCGAGCCCTACCTCCTCCAGCAGGGCCTGCTGTTGCGCACCTCGCGCGGGCGGATGCTGGGGGCCAGGGCCTGGCGCCACCTGGGGCTGGAGGCGCCGCGGACGGCGGGGCAGTCGGACCTGTTCGAAGGCTAGGGCCGCCCGCGCCGCTGGCGCGGGCCGGGGAGGCGCCGTCTTCGAGCCCCGAAGGGTGGGGCCGCTCAGCCGCCGCCGCTGCCGGGGACCGCAGCCGGAGGGCCACGCCGGTTGCGCGGGCGAAAGGGGGTGCTGCCCCCTGCGGCTGCGCCGCCCCCCGGGGTATTTTTGCAAGAATGATGCCGCAGGGGCGCGCGCGCCCGGTGGAATCTGCGTCCCGGTTCCGGCCGGGCGTCCGGCGCGGGGCGCTGCGGTCAGTCGCGCGACACGGACCTGACCGCGAAGACACAAGGGTCGGAGACCAGTTCCGGCGGCGACAGGCAGAGGCCCTGTGCCACCTGCCAGGCGGCCAGCACCTTGGGCACGTAGTCGCGCGTTTCGGCATAGGGCGGCACGCCGGCGTTGCCGCGCACCGCGCCCTCGCCGGCATTGTAGGCGGCCAGCACCATCAGCGGGTCGCGGTCGAACTCGCCCATCAGCCAGTCGAGATAGGCCACGCCGCCCTTGATGTTCTGCACCGGGTCGGTGGAATCGGTCACGCCGAAGCGCTCGGCGGTGGCCGGGATCAGCTGCATCAGCCCTTCGGCCCCGGCGGAGCTGACGGCCGTGGGGTTGCCGGCGCTCTCGATGCCGATGACCGCGAGGACCAGCGCGGGGGAGACCTGGGTGCCGACCGTCGCCTTCAGGATGTCGGTGCCGTAGGTGTCGGCGATGGACTGCATGTGCTGCAGCCTCGGTCCTGCCACGGCTGCGCCGCCCGGTCCCTGGGTGAGGGCGGCGAGCGCTGCGGGAAAGCGGCCCTGCACCGCGGTCAGGCCGGGCGGCACGAGATCCCAGAACCAGGCGTAGGACGAGGCCGGTGCGGGGGCGGTCGGTCGTGTGTCGGCGTCGAGGCCGGCAGCGTCGAGCGCGGGCGGATCGACGCCGTCGGGATCGACCTTGGGCAGCGCGGCCAGCGCGCGGGCCTGCTCCTCGGGGTCGATCTGCACGGTGATGCGGGGGCCGGAGCCGCTGTAGGCCTTGATGCGCTTGACTTCCGCCCAAGCCGGCAGGCCGGACAGAAGGACGGCCATCGCCATCGCGGCGCCGAGGGTGTGCATTGCCTGTATCGCCTGCCGTTTGCCGGTCTTGACCGGCGAATCCTGCCGGAATCGGCAGCCGGCGTCACGCGCCACGCACAGCGGGGGACGCATTTGCGCCGGATTCGGGCGCTGCGGCCACAATCTGGCACCGGCCCGGTCCGAGGTCTGGAAACTTTTCCGTTCATTTTCAAAGAATTGTGCTGATTCTGCCAGCCGCCCGGACGGGCCGTGCGGGATCGCGGCAGCCGGGCAAGCCGGGGCCGACGCGACGCCTCGGCAGGTTCGCCCCGCCGGCAGGTCGCGCTTGTTTCCTGCCATGGAACGCCGACGCCCGAGTGTTTCGCGCGGCCGGAGGCGAGCCCTGCAAAGGGCGCGAAGGTTTCCCGAAAATTCCTCGCGGGCTTCCCATTCCCGCCGCATTCCGGGGCGAAACAAAGGGCATCCGAAACGGAGGTGCGGTTCAGAGAGAACGCTCCGCGAAGATAGGAACCGAAGCTCTAAGTGTATGTCCAAGTGAAAGGGACCCTGACCATGCTGAACCTCATCAAATCCTTCAAGAACGACGAATCGGGCGCCGTGACCGTTGACTGGGTCGTGCTGACCGCGGCCATCGTCGGCCTGGGCCTCGTGGTCATGACCACGCTGCG
>JANOGU010000094.1:0-10791 GCA_031406135.1 Rhodobacterales bacterium | reverse complement strand
CTTTCGCGCGAACTCAAGTAGCGTTATTCCCAAGACTTCCCTGGCAGACTGACAGGAGCGTCCAAACTCATTGCGTTGCGCCATAGCTATTCACCTCCTGCGGTGAATTTACCACGGGGGGTGAATGTAGTCAAGCTGTTGTGCGTGCGTACGAGGCTGCCTCTATGTATAGAAGTTGGCACCATAGGTTGACGGGACGGATTGGCACTACATCTTGATCTGAGGCCCCGGAAAAGCTATATCTTGTGCTTCGTTCGCTACGCATCATTTGTCGCCAGTGCATGACCACCCGCGCAAAGGGTGCGCAATGAATGCGAACACTACTAGTGCTCCCTCACCTGCCACCTCAACCGCCCCCCGCCCTCGCCACGATGTCGGCGAGGGTGCCAGACCTCCCCACTCCCTGAAATCCCGCCACGCGCCCTTGGCGCCACCCCGTCCGCAGGCTACCGTGACCGGCTCCCTCACACCGAGGCCGCGATGCCGTCCATTGTCTCCGTCCGCAACCTGACCAAGACCTACGCCTCCGGCTTCGCGGCGCTGAAGTCGGTCAGCCTGGAGATCGAGCAGGGCGAGATCATCGCGCTTCTCGGCCCCAACGGCGCAGGCAAGACGACGCTGATCTCGACAATCTGCGGCATCGTTCAGCCGACCTCGGGCAGCGTCAGCGTGGGCGGGTTCGACGTGGTGCGGGAGTATCGGGCGACGCGGAACCTGATCGGGCTGGTGCCGCAGGAGATCACGCTGGAGCCGTTCGAGACGGTCTGGAACGTCACCAGCTTCTCGCGCGGGCTGTTCGGCAAGGCGCCGGACCCGGCGCTGGTCGAGCGGGTGCTGCGGCAGCTGTCGCTGTGGGACAAGAAGGACAGCCCGATCATGCCGCTGTCGGGCGGCATGAAGCGGCGGGTGCTGATCGCCAAGGCGCTGGCGCACGAGCCGCGGGTGCTGTTTCTCGACGAGCCTTCGGCCGGCGTCGATGTCGAACTGCGCAAGGACATGTGGGAGGTGGTGCGGCAGTTGCGGGCCGAGGGCGTGACCATCATCCTGACCACGCATTACATCGAGGAGGCCGAGGCGATTGCCGACCGGGTGGCCGTGATCAACAAGGGCGAGATCCTGCTGGTCGAGGACAAGGCGGCGCTGATGCAGCGGATGGGCCAGAAGCAGCTGCATGTCGAGCTGGCCGCGCCGCTGGCCGCGGTGCCCGAGGCGCTTTCGTCCTATGCGCTGGAGTTGGGCCCGGAGGGGCGCAGCCTGATCTACACCTACGACACCAAGGGCGAACGCACCGGCATCGTCACCCTGTTGAGCGACCTGCGCGGCGCCGGGTTGCAGTTGACCGATCTCTCCACCGCACAGAGCAGCCTCGAAGACATTTTCGTCGGGCTGGTCAGGGGGCAGGCATGAACTTTCCGGCCATCCGCGTGATTTTCCGGCGGGAGATGGCGCGGTTCTTCCGCACCTGGATCGAGTCGCTGATCTCGCCGGTGATCTCGACCTCGCTCTACTTCGTCGTCTTCGGCGCCGCCATCGGCAGCCGGATCGAGACGGTCGAGGGGGTTTCCTACGGCGCCTTCATCGTGCCCGGGCTGATCATGCTGACGGTGATCACGCAATCGGTGGCGAACGCCTCCTTCGCGATCAACTTCCCGAAGTTCATCGGCACGATCTACGAGCTTTTGTCGGCCCCGGTCAGCACGGCGGAGATCGTGATCGGCTATGTCGGCGCGGCGGCGGTGAAGTCGGTGCTGATCGGGCTGGTGATCCTCGCGACGGCGTTCCTCTTCGTGGACCTGCCGATCGCGCATCCGGTGGCGATGCTCGCGTTGCTGGCGGTGACCAGCTTCAGCTTCTCGCTGTTCGGCTTCATCATCGGCATCTGGGCCAAGGATTTCCAGCAGCTGCAGCTGATCCCGCTCCTGGTGCTCACGCCGCTGATCTTCCTGGGCGGGAGTTTCTACAGCGTGGACATGCTGCCCGGCATCTGGCGGACCATCGCGCTGTTCAATCCGGTGGTGTACCTGATGTCGGTGTTCCGCTGGTCGTTCTTCGACACCGCGGACGTGCCGGTGCTGGTCAGCCTTGCGGCCATCGCGCTCTTTACCGCGATCTGCCTCGCGGCGATCTGGGCGATCTTCCGCACCGGGTGGCGCATCCGGCAGTGATGGCCGGCCGCCGCCGGGCGTCGCCTCAGCCCGTGACTTCCGCCACTTTCACCGCACGTCCTTCGGCCACCGACTTCAGCGCCGCGTCGGCCAGCGCCAGCGCCTTCAGCCCGTCTTCGGTGGTCGTGGGCGTGGGCTTGCCTTCGGCGACGGAGGCCACGAAGGCGGTGATCTCGTTGCGGTAGGCGGCGGTGTAGCGGGTCATGAAGAAGTTCAGGAGCGGCGGCTCGTGGTAGCCCGCGGCGTCGGCCATCACGATGTTGGCCTCGGCCATGTTCTTGGCCGCCAGCATCCCCTTCGACCCCAGCACCTCGATCCGCTGGTCATAGCCGTAGGTGGCGCGGCGGGAGTTGGTGATGACGGCCTGTTTCCCGCTGGCGGTGCGCAAGAGGACGTTGACGCTGTCGAAATCGCCGGCCGCGCCGATGGCGGGGTCGGTCAGGACGGCGGCGGTGGCCATGACGGTCTCGGGCTCCTCGCCCAATAGCCAGCGCGCCATGTCGAAGTCGTGGATGGTCATGTCGCGGAAGATGCCGCCGGACCGCTTGATGTAGTCCACCGGCGGGGCACCGGGGTCGCGGGAGGTGATGGTGACCATTTCGACGGTCCCGATCTTGCCGGCGTCGATGGCGGCCTTGACCGCCATGAAGTCGGGGTCGAAGCGGCGGTTGAAGCCGACCATCACCGGCAGCTTGTGCGCGGCCACGACCTTGAGGCAGGCCTGCACCCGGGCCAGCGACAGGTCCACCGGCTTTTCGCAGAACACCGCCTTGCCCGATTGCACGCCGCGTTCGATCAGGTCGGCGTGAGTGTCGGTCGGGGTGCAGATGACGATGGCGTCCACGTCCTTTGCCGCAAGGATCGCGTCGATGCTGCGGATCTCGGCGCCGTATTGCGCGCGGATCGCCTCGGCGGCGGCCGGGACCGGGTCGGCGATGGCGACGAGGGCGGCGCCGGGAACGGAGGCGATGGCGGAGGCGTGCACGCGGCCGATGCGGCCGGCGCCGAGGACAGCGAATCTGACGGTCATGTCTGGTTCCTTGGTCCGGGTCCGGCCCGGACGGTTCGGGGTGGTTGGGAGGCTGGTGTCAGGCCGCCCCGGCAAACTCCGGCGCGGTCTTGGCGCCGGTGATGTAGGAGACGACGTCCTCGCCATGGGTCTCGGCCCGGTTGAGGTTGGCCACGATCCGGCCACGGCGGAAGACGACGATCCGGTCCACAAGGTCGAAGACCTGCCGCATGTTGTGGCTGATCAGGATCAGCGGTTCGCCCGCCTCCTTCAGCGTGCGGATGATCTTTTCCACCTGCGCCGTCTCCTGCACGCCGAGCGCCGCGGTCGGCTCGTCCATGATGGTGAGCCTGGAGGCGAAGGTGGCGGTCCGGGCGATGGCGACGCACTGCCGCTGGCCGCCGGACATGTTGCGGATGGTGTTGGACAGGTTGGGAATCTTTACCCCGGTCTTGACCAGTGCCGCCTGCGTCGCCGCGCGCATCGACTTGCGGTCGAGGATCGAGAACGGGCCGAGCTTGAGCCAGAAGCGTTCCCGGCCGAGAAACAGGTTCGAGGGTACGTCGAGGTCGTCCGCGAGCGCCAGCGTCTGGAACACGGTCTCGATGCCGGCCTCGCGCGCCTCCAGGGGGCCGGCGAAGCTCATCTCCTTGCCATGGAAGACGATCTTGCCGGAGGTCGGCTGTTCCACGCCGGTGATCTGGCGCACGAAAGTGGACTTGCCGGCGCCGTTGTCGCCCATGATCGCCACATGCTCGCCGGCCTGGAGCGTGAAGCTGGCGTCGTTCAGCGCGTGGACCCCGCCATAGTGCTTGGTCAGGCCGATGGTTTCGAGAACAGCGTCGCTCATTTCGTCCTCCGCTGCTGGCGCCAGGTGTCGAGCACCACGGCCCCGACAATGATCGCGCCCTTGACCATCTCCTGGTAGTAGGCGTCGAGCCGGATCGAAGTGAAGCCGGAGATGATCACCGAGAAGATCAGGGCGCCCAGGATCGTGCCGATGATCGAGCCGCGGCCGCCGGACAGCGACACGCCACCGATCACCGCCATGGCGATGGCATCCAGTTCCAGCATCACCCCCATGCCGGCTTGTGCGGTCAGTGTCTTGGAGGTCAGCAGAATCGCCGCCACCCCGGCCAGCAGCCCCGCGATGGCGTAAACCAGCACCTTGTGGCGGTTGATGTTGATCCCCGACATCCGCGCCGCCGCCTCGTTCGAGCCGATGGCGTAGCTGCGGGTGCCGTAGATCGTGTAGCTCATGATCAGGTGAAACAGGACCGCCAGCAGGAAGAACACCACGGCCGGGTTCTGGCCGGACCAGGAGAACAAGCCGAAGGTCATTCCGCCCAGCATGTCGCCGTTCGACAGGCTGGCGTAGCTTTCGGTCGGGAACGAGATCGGATTGCCGTTCGACCACCACTTCGCCACGCCCCGGGCCGAGACCATCATGCCCAGCGTGGCGATGAACGGCGGGATGCGGGTGTAGGCGATCAGGAGGCCGTTCACCAGGCCGGCGAACAGGCCGCAGGCGAGGCCGACAAGGATCGGCGCGATCACCGGCAGGTCCATCCAGGCGTCGCCGAAGATCGCCTTGGGATTGGGGTTGCCGTTGACCAGCGCGGTTTGGCCGAAACTCATCGTGATCATCGCGGTGGCGCCGACGATGGAGCCGGACGACAGGTCGATGCCGCCCAGGATGATGACCTGGGTCACGCCGATGGCGATGATGCCGGTGATCGCGACCTGCAAGAGGATGATGTTGATGCGCTGCTCGTTGAACAGCGTGTCGAGGCTTTCGCGCGTGTTGAACAGGAAACTGGTGCCGTTCCAGCGGTTCAGGAGTTCGAAGACAACCGTGATGGCGATCAGCGCGAAAAGGACGTTGAGTTCCGGCGGCAAAGCCCGCTTCCTGGCGTCGTAGGTCAGCCCGCCGACCCCATGCTGTGCAGACTGCTGCGTCATCCGTCCTGTCCCCCTGACTGGCAGGAAGGGGCGGTCGCCCGCCCCTTCCGTCATGTTGTCCGCGATGCGGATCAGTTCTTCGCGGTATAGTCGGCGATGTTGGCCGGGGTCACCAGTTCGAACGGCACCCAGACCGCATTCTCCACCGCTTCGCCCTTGGATAGCGCGACCGCCGCGTCGAGTGAGCCAGAACCCTGCGCCGCCGCGTTCTGGAACACGGTGACGTCGAGATCGCCCGCTGCCATCGCCACCAAGGCGTCCTGCGTCGCATCCACGCCGCCGACCTGCACGGTCGCCATGTCGATGCCCGCGGCCTTCATCGCCTGGATCGCGCCGATCGCCATCTCGTCGTTGTTGGCGATGACGCCGTCGAACGCGGCGCCGGTCGACACCCCGTTGGTCATAAGGTTCTGCGCCTCGTCACGCGACCAGTTGGCGGTCTGCTGGTCGATGAAGTTGACCTTGACCGCGCATTTGCCGGCCGCGATCACGTCATAGATGTCGGCGGTGCGCTGCACGGCGGCCTGGTTCGACAGTTCGCCCTGCAACACGTAGACGTTGACCTCGGTCTTGCCCTCGGCCGCCCAGTTGTCGCACAGCGCGATGGTCTCGAGCGTGCCCGAATCCACTTCGTTCGAGGCCACGAAGGCCTGGTTGTCGGGCAGCGTGTCGAGGTTGATCGGCTGGCGGTTGACGAAGACCAGCGGCACGCCGGCGGCGGCGGCGGCGTCGGTCATCGCCTGGGTGGCCGAGGTGTCCACCGGGTTGACGATGATCGCATCCACGCCCGAGGCGATGAAGTTGTTGATCTGGTCGAGCTGCTTGGCCACGTCGTTTCCGGCGTCCTCGATCTGCACCGACAGGCCCGCGGCATCGGCCTGGGCCTGGATGCCGTTGCGCAGCACGGTCAGGAAGTTGTCGTCGAACTTCGCCATCGTCACGCCGATGTTCTGCGCCATGGCGGTGGTGCCGAGGAGCATCGTGATGCCCGCAGCAAGAAGGGTCTTCTTCATCTGGTCGTCCTCCCGTTCGGGTGTCCGGCACACCCGGATGTGTCAGCCGGAGGCCCCCTGCGGGGCCGGTTCAGCATCCGCGCCTCAGGCCGCCTTTGCGGCAAGCTGGTCGCGGATGAAGTCGAAGGAGCGGGCCAGCGCCGTGCCCGGATCGGGCAGGGCGTGGACCTCGGGCGCGAAGCATTCAAGGCTGACCGGCCCGGCGTAGCCCGCGGCGGTCAGCGCGGCGATCTGGGCGACGTTGCCGAGCCGGTCCTGGCCATCGACCAGCACGCGGTGGCGGTCGGCCATCTCGTTCACGGTGAGCGCCGGATCGGCGACGCCGGAAATGTGGACGATGCCGGTGTACTGCGGATAGAGCGGCCCGCCGCCGGCGAGGTGGTGGTGGAAGGTGTCGTGCACCAGCCTGAAGCACCCCGCGGCGCCCAGACCTTCGATCGCATCGATCGCTTCGGACTTGTAGCGCAGGGCGCAGACCTCGAAGCCCAGCGGCTCCACGAGGCCGAGGAGGCCGTGGTCTTCCAGCATCGGCCCGAGGTTGCGCAGGGCGACGCGCAGGTTGGCCTGGCGCTCGCCGTTGCCGAGGCCCAGGCCGTCGTTGCGCGGGATCAGGCTGACCGCTTCGGCCCCCGCCGCGACCGCGATCCGCATCAGCGCCCGCGCTTCGGCCGCCTTGTCGTCCGACCAGTCGTTGAAGCGCTTCACTTCGGCCAGGGCAAGGAGGCGCAGGCCCCGGGACGCCAGCAGGTCGCGCGCCGCCTCCGGCGCCATTCCGTCGAACAGCGGCTGCGGCAGATCGTTGCGCGCCTCGATCCCGACGCAACCAAGCTGCGCCGCCAGATCGACAGCCCGCGCAAATCCCAGACCGGCCACGGTCATGTGGTTCAGGGCGCGTTGCATCGATCCCCCCCGGGGCACACCGCGTTGAATGGCGCGGTGCGATCTTTCGTTCCATCCAGCATGCGGATGGAATGTTCGTCCCGTCAATCCGAGTCGCGCCGAATCCCTCAGGAATGATGGATTCGCGGCGCCGATGCTGACGAAGTTCTCTCAATCAGACCGATTCCGGCAGGTAGAGCAGCGGCTGCAGGAAGTGCTGGCCGGAAATCCCGGACGGCCCCTGACGCACCGCGTCCGCCATCATCGCGAAGAGGTCGCGGCACAGTTCGGTCAAAGGCGTGGCGATGACCAGCGCGACGATACCCTGCTGCTGCGCCAGCCGCGACTCGGGGGTCAGTTCGTTCACCACCAGCACCACCTCGCCCGGCTTGCGCGCCTCGCGCAGGGCGGCGATGGCGCCCTCCATGCCGCCGCCGGCGCAGTAGATGCCGCGCAGGTCGGGGTGGCGGGCCAGCAGGTCCAGCGTCGCCTCGTAGGTCAGTTGCCGGGTCTCGAGGTTGACCAGCGTGTCCAGCACGGCAAAGCGCGGGGCCATTTCGCGGATATGGCTGCGGAAGCCGGTCTCGCGCAGTTCGTGCCCGTGCCAACGGTAACCGCCGACGAAGACGGCGAGCTTGCCGGGCTTGTGCGCCGCGGTGGCGATCATCTGGGCCGCAACGCGCCCGACCTTGATATTGTTGAGACCGAGGTAGTTCTGACGCACCCCCGGGGCGAAATCATTCAACAGCGCAAAGGTCGGCAGGCCGGCGGCTTTCAGCTGCTCCACCGCCTCGGTCACCTCGTGGTGGGTCACCGCGGTGGCCGCGACGGCATCGGCCTTGCCGCGGAAAGCCAGCATCAGCTTGGCGAAATCGCCGGGCGACTGGCTGGCGGCGAAGGCAACGCTGACTTCCGCCCGCACGCCGGTCAGCGCCCGGGCGGCGCGTTGCAGTTCGACGGCGAAAGCCTGGTAGAAGGCCTGGCGCTCCTTGTGCAGCACCACCCCGAACCGCATCGCCGGCAGGTCGGCCGCCACCCGCTGCCCGATCAGCGCCGCGGCGTGGTAGCCGATCCGGCTCGCCGCTTCGTAGACCTGACGCGCCGTCGCCTCGCGCACCGCCTCGCGGCCGTTGAGCACGCGATCCACGGTGGCGACGGAGACACCCGCCGCTCGGGCGACATCGGCGATGGTGGGACGGTTGGCCACGGGTGGTTCCGTGAATGATGTTTTTTCGTCAAGCTGCGACCCTCAGGATGAGGGCTATTGAGGCGATCATCAAGGGGGCATCTTTGTCATTCCGCGCAAGAGCGGTATGGATGTTCCAAACCGAAGGCTGCCCGCCGCGTCGGGTTGCCGTCGGGCTCTTGTCGGGTTCTTGTCGGGTTCTTGTCGGGTATCTGCAGCCATACGATGCGCGCCGCATCCCGGCGCCGCGCATTTGAGGGAGGGGCCGATGGCCAAGCGCGACTACAGCCTGCTGGGGCCGGATGCGGCCCGCGCGGTGGCGACTGGGCTTGCCGCCGCCGAGTGGTACCACAGCGACGTTCCCCGCAAGGAGATGAAGGCGCTGATGGAGCGGACCGACCAGCCGGCGATCCGCGATACGGTGATCTATTACGGCGCCATGATGCTTTTCGCCGGGATCGGCATCTGGTTCTGGCCGTCGTGGTGGTCGGCGCCGTTCTGGCTCGCCTATGGCGTCCTTTACGGCAGTGCCTCGGATTCGCGCTGGCACGAGTGCGGCCACGGCACCGCCTTCCGCACGCCCCGGATGAACAACGTGGTCTACCAGATCGCCTCGTTCATGATCATGCGCAACGCCGCCAGCTGGCGCTGGAGCCACGCGCGGCACCACACCGACACCTACATCGTCGGCCGCGACCCCGAGATCGCGGTGATGCGGCCGCCCGAACTGGCCAAGGTGATCCTCAACTTCTTCGGCGTGATCGACGTGATCCGGTTCTTTCCGAACCTGCTGCGCAACGCCGCCTTCGGACCCAACCCGGAGGAGCGGACCTTCGTCCCCGAGAGCGACTGGGGCGAGGTCCGGCGTGTGGCGCGGATCTACACGCTGATCTATGCCGTGACGCTGGTCGCGGCGCTGTCCTGGGGAACGATCCTGCCGCTGATGGTGATCGGCCTGCCGCGGATGTATGGCGCCTGGCACCACATCATGACCGGGCTCTTGCAGCACGGCGGGCTCGCCGACAACGTCACCGACCACCGGCTGAACAGCCGCACCGTCCTGATGAACCCGGTCAGCCGGTTCATCTACCTGAACATGAACTACCATGTGGAGCACCACTTGTTCCCGATGGTGCCCTATCACCGCCTGCCGGCGCTGCACGCGCGGATCAAGGACGACCTGCCGGCGCCGACGCCGTCCATCGCCGCGGGCTTCCGCGAGATGTGGCCGGCCTTTCTGAAGCAGTTGAGCTACGAGGATTTCTACATTCGCCGCGAGCTGCCCGCCACGGCGAAGCCGTACCGCGAGGATTACCATTCCGCCGCGCTGGGCGCGGCGCCAGCCGAGTGAGGACGCGCATGCCCTGGGTCGACGCCATCCCGACCGACGAGATCGAGACCGAGGACGTGGTGCGCTGGGACCACGGCGGGCGCACCTACGCGCTGTACCGCAGCCCGGAAGACGAGTGGTTCGCTACCGACGGGCTGTGCAGCCACGAGCAGGTGTACCTCGCCGGCGGCCTTGTCATGGACCACCTGATCGAATGTCCCAAGCACAACGGCCAGTTCGACTATCGCACGGGTGCGGCGATGCGGGCACCGGCCTGCGTGAACCTGGCGACCTACAGGGTGAAGGTCGAGGGCGGTCGCGTCTTCGTGGAGGTCTGAGATGGTGTTCGGTCCCTCTTCAATCCACACCGTCGCCTCGCTGCGCGCCGACCGGGGCAAGCGCAAGCTCGCCATGCTGCGGGTCGAGACGCTGGACGAAGCCGCCGCGGCAGAGGCCGCGGGGGTGGAGCTGCTGTCGGTGCCCCCGGCGATGATCCTGGACCGGCGTTTCCGGGAAATGGCGCCGAAGGCTTTCGCCTTCCCCGGCGAAAACTTCTACGAGATCGGCGGCCCGGACGATTTCCTGCGCTGGGCCCTGCCCTTGTACAAGCATGGGGCGGATGGGGTCTATTGCTCGGGGTCGCTGGCCACGGTCCGGCTGCTGGCCGAGCATGCGATCCCGGTCTGCGGCCATGTCGGGTTGATCCCGTCGAAACGCACCTGGACCGGCGGATTCCGTGCGGTGGGCAAGACGCTGGATCAGGCGAAACGGGTCTGGGAGCAGTGCGTGGCGCTGGAGCAGGCGGGCGCCTTCGCGGTGGAGATCGAGGTGGTGCCGGATGCGATCACCGCGGCCATCGCGGCGAAGACCTCGCTGGTCCTGCTGTCGATGGGCGGCGGCGCGGCGGGGGACGCGCAGTACCTGTTTTCCGACGACGTGCTGGGCCAGAACCGCAGCCACATTCCGCGCCACGCGAAGGTCTATGCGGATTTCGCCGCCGAACAGGACCGGCTTCAGGGGCTTCGGGTGGCGGCGATGCGGGCGTTCGCCGATGACGTGCATTCCGGCGGCTATCCCTCGGCGGCGTATCTGGTGCAGGCGGAAGCGGAGGTCGCGGCGCAGTTTTCGGCCCAACTGTCCCGGCATCATCAGCCCGGGCAAGTGCAACATCGGCATCACTGCCGGCGAGATCGCCCAACTGCCCACCGCCGCGGGTCCCAACGTCGGCATCGTGTCACGATCAGGAA
>JANOGU010000076.1:0-2138 GCA_031406135.1 Rhodobacterales bacterium | reverse complement strand
CTGCGCCCGTCGCTGCCCGACAGCCTGCCGGTGCTCGGCCCCTCCCGCGGCGGGGCGGATGTGATCCACGCCTTCGGCCATGGCCACATCGGCCTGACGCTGGCCCCGGTCACCGCCGAGGCGGTGGCGGCCTGGATCGCCGGGCGTGACCCTGGATCGGCGTTCCACGCCTGCCGCCCGCAGCGGTTCTGACGCCTCAAAGCCCGCCGAGGCAGGCCTCGACCAGCGCACTGTCCGGGTCGCAGAGGTCGTCGATCACGTCGAAATGGTGCCGCCCCGGCGCCACTGTCCAGGGGCAGCCCCAGGCCTCCGACAAGGTGCGCGCCTGCCACAGGAAGGATGGCCGCTCCTGCCCGCCGACCCAGACATGGCACCCGGCCCGCAGGGCCAGGCGGGACGGGCTTTCCGCCTCCGCCACCGCGGCATCGATCTTCAGCGTCGCGTTCATCGACGTAGCCATCAGCGGCGCGAGCTCCGCCAGCGGCGAGATCGGCACCACGCGGGCCACCTGCTGCGGCCCGTCGGCGCAGCCGAGGCGCGCCGCAAGGTGTCCGCCGGCGGAATGGCCGGTGACGACCAGCGGCCCGGGAACGCGGGCCTGCGCCGCTCCGCAGGCTGCCGCCACTTCCACCACCATGGCGCCCAGCGGCGCCGCGGGCGCCAAAGTGTAGGACGGCAGCGCGCAGGCCCAGCCCCGCGCCAGCGCGCCTGCCGCCAGATGCGACCAGTCGCGGCGCCCGAAGGCCATCCAGTAGCCACCGTGGATGAATACGAGCAGGCCCCTCGCATCGCCGCCCGGCAAGAACAGGTCCAGCCGGTGCCGCTCGCCCGGGCCGTAGGACAGCTCTTCCCAGCGGGCCGTGGCGCGGAAAGCGGCGGCTGCGGCCGCCCATTTCGGCGGATAGCTATCGCCGCCCGCGATGAAGGCGCCGTTGGCATAGGCGCGGTCCGCCTCCGACGCGAATTCCATGCCCGGCCCCCAACTGGACTTTTCCGTGCCGAGGATGCAGGAGGGGGCCACAGCCCACAAGGGAGGCCGCCATGCTCGATACCGTCACCGACCTGCGCTCGATCCTCAGGGACGACAGCCTGCTGGAGACGCGGGCCTATGTCGCAGGCGCCTGGATCGCGGCCGACGACGGCACCAGCTTCCCGGTCACCAACCCCGCCCGCGGCGACGTGATCTGCCACCTGCCGAACCTCGGAAGGGCCGAAACGGCGCGGGCGATCAAGGCCGCGCATGCCGCGCAAAAGGAATGGGCCGCCCGCACCGGCAAGGAACGCGCGCAGGTGCTGCGCCGCTGGTTCGACCTCTGCATGGCCAACCAGGACGACCTGGCCACCATCCTGACCGCCGAGATGGGCAAGCCCCTGGCCGAGGCCAAGGGCGAGATCGCCTATGGCTCAAGCTACATCGAATTCTACGGCGAGGAAGCCAAGCGCACCTACGGCGACATCATCCCCGGCCACCAGCGCGACAAGCGCATCCATGTGCTGAAGCAGCCGATCGGCGTGGCCGCCTCGATCACGCCCTGGAACTTCCCCAACGCGATGATCGCGCGCAAGGTCGCCCCGGCGCTGGCCGCAGGCTGCGGTTTCGTCGCCCGACCGGCGGCGGAAACGCCGCTTTCGGCGCTGGCGCTGGCGGTGCTGGCGGAACGCGCCGGCATCCCGGCGGGCCTGTTCTCGGTCATCACCTCGAAACGCTCCTCCGACATCGGCAAGGAATTCTGCGAGAACCCGCTGATCCGCAAGCTGACCTTCACCGGGTCCACCGAAGTGGGACGCATCCTGCTGAAACAGGCCGCCGAGCAGATCCTGAAATGCTCGATGGAACTGGGCGGCAACGCGCCCTTCATCGTCTTCGACGACGCCGACCTCGACCGCGCCGTCGAAGGTGCGATGATCTCCAAGTTCCGCAACAACGGCCAGACCTGCGTCTGCGCCAACCGCATCTATGTGCAGGCCGGCGTCTATGACGCTTTCGCCGGCAAACTGGCGGCGGCGGTGGAGAAACTGGCAGTCGGCGACGGGCTGAAGCCGGGCGTCACCACCGGCCCGCTGATCAACGCGGCCGCTGTGGACAAGGTGGAGGAACATATCGCCGATATCCTCGCCGGCGGCGGCCGGATCGTCAT
>JANOGU010000051.1:0-20711 GCA_031406135.1 Rhodobacterales bacterium | reverse complement strand
CCCAGGTGCTCCAGGCGGTGCGCGACCGCACCGGGATCGACACCCATGATGTCGACGATGTGATCTTTGGCTGTGTCTCGCCGGTCGGCGAACAGGGGTCGGATATCGCCCGGGTCGCGGTGCTCAACGCCGATTATGCCGAAACGACCGCCGGCGTGCAGGTCAACCGTTTCTGCGCCTCGGGGCTGGAGGCAGTGAACCTTGCGGCCAATCAGGTCAAGGCGGGGGCCGGCGCGGCCTACATCGCCGGCGGGGTGGAGATGATGGGGCGGGTGGCGATGGGCTCGGATGGCGCGGCCATCGCCGCCGACCCCTCGGTGGCGATGAAGACCTATTTCGTGCCGCAGGGGATCAGCGCCGACATCATCGCCACGCAATACGGCTTCAGCCGCGACGACGCCGATGCGCTGGCGGTGGAAAGCCAGCGGCGCGCGGCACTTGCCTGGGCGGAGGGGCGTTTCGCGAAATCGGTGGTCACCGTCCGCGACCAGAACGGCCTGCCGATCCTGGCCACCGACGAATACATGCGGCCGCAGACCGACATGCAGTCGCTTGGCGCGCTGAAGCCCGCGTTCAGGGACATGGGCGAGGTGATGCCCGGGTTCGACAAGGTGGCGCTGATGAAATACCCGCATCTGCAGCGGATCGCTCATATCCACCATGCCGGCAATTCCTCCGGCATCGTCGACGGCGCGGCGGCGGTTCTGGTCGGCAACCGCGAGTTCGGCGACAGGCACGGGCTGAAGCCGCGCGCCCGCATCCGCGCCACGGCCAAGGTCGGCACCGACCCCACGATCATGCTGACCGGCCCGGTGCCGGCGACCGAGCGGGTGCTGGCCGCGGCCGGGATGGGCATCGGCGACATCGACCTCTTTGAGGTCAACGAGGCCTTCGCCTCGGTGGTGCTGCGCTTCATGCAGGCCTTCGGCGTTCACGCCGACCGGGTCAACGTCAATGGCGGCGCCATCGCCATGGGCCATCCGCTGGGCGCCACCGGCGCGATCATCCTCGGCACGCTCCTGGACGAGCTGGAGCGGACCGGCAAGGGTACCGGCCTGGCCACGCTCTGCGTCGCCTCCGGCATGGGCGCGGCAACGGTGATCGAGCGGGTGTGACCTTGCGGCAGCCTGCGCCATACTGCGTCCGTGGCCTTGCGTCACGCGTGTCGCCGGGGGAATTCCGGGGCTGCTTGGGGTGTGGTTTTGGGTCGGAGGTGCTGATCCGTCGGGGAGTGTGCAGTGCGTTCCCTATCCTTTCAGACCGGCGCCCCGGCCCGGGCCGAGGCCTGGGCGTTCTTCCAGTTCTTTCATTCCGCGATGCTCGCCTGCGGCATATCGCGGATGACCGCGCGCGTCGTGGCCGCGGACCTGCCGCGCGGCGGACGCTGCCGGTTCTGCACCGAATGGCTCGGCGAGGGGCCGGAAATGTCGCCGCGCCGCGTCGCCTCGACGATCTCCCACACCCGGATGGTCGGGGACGAGATGCTGACCGGAATGCTGGAATTCACCCGGCTCGACCTGCCGATGCAGGTCGCGGCCTGACGGGCGCGCCGCGCCCCAGGAGGCGCAGATGCCCTGGCTTGACCTGACCAAAGTGCCGGTCAAGACAGGCTCGATCTACCCGTCACCGTACAAGGAAATGATGGCCGGCCGGTCGTCACTGCGACTTGGCGAGGCCGGGGGGCTGACGCAATACGGCGTCAACCTGGTGATCCTGCAGCCCGGCGCGATGTCCAGCCTGCGCCACTGGCACCACCACGAGGACGAATTCGTCTATGTCACCGAAGGCGAATGCGTCCTGGTGCAGGACGAGGGCGAGACCATCATGCGCCCGGGCGACTGCGCCGCCTTCAAGGCGGGCGATCCGGACGGCCACCAGTTCCTGAACCGCACCGACAAGGTGGCGAAGTTCCTCGTCGTCGGCACCAAGGCGCCGCAGGAAACCGCGGTCTATTCCGATGTGGACATGATGGTCACCCTGTCCGGCGGCACCACCGGAAAGGTGGAGTTCACCCACAAGGACGGCAGCCCCTGGGCAGGCCCACGCTGATGCCCAAGGTCGTCATTCCCCCTATCACCCAGGAGACCGACCTCGACCACCCGGTCCTCGGCGGCGGGCTCGGGCCCTATGCCCATGCGATCATCGGCAACGCCGGCGGCATGACCCAGTTCGGTGTCCATCTCGAGACCCTGCCGCCCGGCAGCGGCTCCTCCTTCCGCCACTGGCACGAGAGCGAGGACGAGATGATCTTCATGCTCGCGGGCGAGGTGGTGCTGGTCGAGGACGAGGAGACCACGCTCAAGGCCGGCGATGCCGCCTGCTGGCCTGCCGGGGATCCGGTCGGGCACCGGCTGGAAAACCGTTCCGCCGCGGACGCCACCTACCTCGTCATCGGCACCCGCAAGCACAACGACATGATCCACTACCCCGACCACGACCTCATCACTGTCAAGGACGGCCGCGCCCGGCGCTATCTTCACGCCGACGGCCGTCCCCGCGCTCGCAAGGGAGACACGCCATGACCGATTTCACCATGACGACCGACGCCGACGGCGTGGCCACGATCACCTGGGACGTGGCGGGCAAGTCGATGAACGTGATGTCAACCGCGGGCTTTGCCGAGCTCAGCGGCCTGATCGATCAGGCGCTGGCCGACAAGGCGGTGAAGGGAGTGATCCTGACCTCGGGCAAGAAGGACTTTGCCGGCGGCATGGACCTCAACGTCATCGCCCAGATGCGGCTGGCGGGGGTGGAGGCCACCTTCAACGGCGTGATGGAAATCCACGCCATCCTGCGCAAGATCGAACGCGCGGGGAGGGACCCCAAGACGCTCAAAGGGGGCAAGCCCATCGTCGCGGCGCTGCCCGGCACCGCGCTGGGCATCGGGCTCGAACTGCCGCTCGCCTGTCACCGGATCATCGCCGCCGACAACGCCCGCGCCAAGATCGGCCTGCCGGAGATCATGGTCGGCATCTTCCCCGGCGCCGGCGGTACCACGCGGCTGGTGCGCAAGATGGGCGCGATGGCCGCCTCGCCGCTTCTGTTGGAAGGCAAGCTGTCGGACCCCAAGGCCGCCAAGATGGCCGGGATCGTGGACGAGGTGGTGGCCCCAGACCAGCTTCTCGCGCGGGCCAAGGAATGGGTGCTGGGGGCAAAGGACGCGGATCTCGTGAAGCCCTGGGACGACAAGGGCTACAAGATGCCCGGCGGCGCGCCGTATCATCCGGCGGGCTACATGACCTATGTCGGCGCCTCGGCCATGGTCCATGCCAAGACCCAAGGGGTCTACCCGGCCGCCAAGGCGCTTCTGTCGGCCGCCTACGAAGGCGCGCTGGTGCCCTTCGACACGGCGCTGAAGGTCGAGGCGCGGCACTTCACCTCGGTGCTGATGAACCCGTCATCGACGGCGATGATCCGCTCGCTGTTCATCAACAAGGAGGCGCTGGACAAGGGCGCCAACCGGCCCAAGGTTGGCGATCAGACGGTGAGGAAGGTCGGCATCCTCGGCGCCGGGATGATGGGCGCGGGCGTCGCCTATGTCAGCGCGCAGGCCGGCATCGACGTGGTGCTGATCGACGCCACGCAGGAGGCCGCCGACCGCGGCCGCGCGCATTCCGAGGGGCTGCTCGACAAGGGGTTGAAGCGAGGCAAGGTGACGGCGGAGAAGAAGGCCGAGGTGCTGGCCCGCATCACCGCCACCACCGACTACGCCGCCCTTGCCGGCTGCGATCTCCTCGTCGAGGCGGTGTTCGAGGACGTCAGGGTCAAGGCCGAGGTGACCGCCAAGGCCGAGGCCGCGCTGCCTGACACCGCGATTTTCGCCACCAACACCTCGACGCTGCCGATCACCGGGCTCGCCCGCGCCAGCAAGCGGCCGGGGCAGTTCATCGGCATCCACTTCTTCTCGCCGGTGGACAAGATGATGCTCGTGGAGATCATCCGCGGCAAGGAAACCGGCGACGTGGCGGTCGCCAAGGCGCTCGACTTCGTGCGCCAGATCCGCAAGACCCCGATCGTCGTCAACGACGCCCGCTTCTTCTACGCCAACCGCTGCATCATCCCCTATATCAACGAAGGCATCCGCATGGTGGCCGAGGGGGTGGAACCAGCGCTGATCGAAAACGCGGCCAAGCTTGTGGGCATGCCGCTCGGGCCACTGCAACTGGTGGACGAAACCTCCATCGACCTTGGCGTGAAGATCGCCAAGGCGACCAAGGCGGCGATGGGCACCGACTACCCGGACGAGGCGGTGGACCATGTGCTGTTCTGGATGGCCGACCACGGGCGGGGCGGGCGCAAGGCCGGGGCGGGCTTTTACGCTTACGACGACAAGGGCGAAAGGCTGGGGCTGTGGGACGGGCTGGAACACAAATACCCGCATGACAAGGCGCAGCCCTCGCTCGCCGACGTCCAGCACCGCCTGCTCTTCGCCCAGGTGAACGAGGCGGTGAAGGCGCTCGAGGAGGGGGTCCTCACCGACATCCGCGAGGGCGATGTGGGGGCCATTCTCGGCTGGGGCTTCGCGCCCTGGTCCGGCGGCCCCTTCGGCTGGCTCGACATCATCGGCGCGCAGCGTGCGGTGGAGATCTGCCGCAGCCTCTCGGCCCAGTTCGGCCCCCGCTTCCATGCGCCGAAACTCTTGCGCGACATGGCGGCCTCGGGCGCGACCTTCTACCCGCAGCCCGGCGCCAGGGCTGCCTGACCGCGCCATTCGCCACGGTCGGGCGCCTCCCTCCCCCCTTGTGGGGGAGGGATGGGGAGGGGGGGCTGCCGTCGCGGCCGGGCCCTCCCCGGCCCGCATCCTGTCACGACGGATGCCCGACGGATGCCCGACGGATGCCCGACCAATGTCCGACCGGAAACCTACGCCTCGAACCGGTAGCCAAAGCGGTCGATGTCCTCGCCGCAGACCTCTGCCACCAGCGCCCGGGACGCCGCATCATAGGCTCCCCGCCAGTCCCCCGGCCGGTCCGAGACGTTCGCCTTCGGCACCGCCAGCCGGAACCCGAGGTGGTCCCAGAACGGCGCGAGGTCGGCTTCCAGATGCTCCAGCCTGGCATAGAGCGACGCCCGCTCCACCCCCGACCGGGTCCGCATATAGGCCGCCGCGGGCCAGGCCGACAGGCTGGAACGGGTCTGCGGATGTGCAAGGAAATCCTTGAAGGACAAGGCCTTGGCCAGTCCCACGGCGGGATGGGCAAAGCCCTGCCCGCGCAGCCAGTGCCAGTAGCTCAGCACCCGCTCCCAGGGGTTGCGCACCAGCGTCAGGGTGAACATCGCGGCGATCTCGTCCTCGCTCAGCACCCCGTCGATGTCGGCGAGCGTCGAGTGTTTCCACAGTCTCCCGTGCGATTTCAACGCCTTGACCCGCGCCCTGCGGGCCCGCGCCTTGGGCGTGTCGCCGATCAGGATGTCATCCCGCAGTACCCGCCTCTCCAGCGCCAGCGCCAGCGCGGTCCCCCCGGTCTTGGGGATGTGGACCAGGATGTAGCGGCGGCCGGGGGAGATGATCATTGGTCCCCAAGTCCTTGTGAATACAATGGAAACCCAGTCTCAGACCGGGTTCGGCAGCGGCTTGCCGTCGGCGAAGGCGATCAGGTTCGCCACCGCCATCATCCCCATCGCCTCGCGCACCTCGAGGCAGGCGGTGCCGAGGTGGGGCAGCAGGGTGACGTTCTCCATCGCCATCAGGTCCGCCGGCACCCGCGGCTCGAACTCGTAGACATCGAGCCCCGCCCCGGCAATCCGGCGGTCCCGGAGCGCCGCTGCCAATGCCGCCTCGTCAACCACGTCGCCC
The DNA here is from genome assembly GCA_031406135.1 of Rhodobacterales bacterium. Taxonomy (GTDB): domain Bacteria; phylum Pseudomonadota; class Alphaproteobacteria; order Rhodobacterales; family Rhodobacteraceae; genus JANOGU01. Next base: position 14,914 of record JANOGU010000051.1, on the reverse strand, counting down.
CGGCTTATGTTGATGAAAATGCCCGAGGATTTCATCGCCGCGAAGGCCTCCGCCCCGATCATGTGATGCGTCTCCTTGCCCCCCGGCACGGCAACCACGACGAAATCCGCGGCCAGCGCCTCGGCCATCGGCACCTGCCGGGCGGGGACCCCCGGGTCGGCGACGGGCGAGCGGTTGTGGAACAGCACCGCCATCCCGAAGCCAAGGTGGCAGCGCCGCGCGATCGCCTTGCCGATCCGCCCCATGCCGAGAATTCCCACCGTCTTTCCGGAGACATGGGTGCCGAGCATCTGCACCGGCCCCCAGCCATGCCAGGCCCCGGCCCGCAGCAGCCGTTCGCCCTCGCCCAGCCGGCGGGCGGTCATCAGGATGAGGCTCAGCGCGATGTCCGCCGTCGCGTCCGTCACGGCGCCGGGCGTGTTGGTCACCACCAGCCCCGCCGCGCGGGCGGCGGGCACGTCGATGTGGTTGTAGCCCACGCCGAAGTTGGCCAGGATTTTCGCTTTCGGTTCAGCCACATCGGCGAAGACATCGGGCTGGAAGCGGTCGCCGAGGGTGGGCAGCACCGCATCATAGTCGCGCAGCGCCGCGCGCAGATCGGCGGGCGTCAGCACGGCCGTCTCGTCCCGCAATGTCACCTCGAACCGCGCGCGCGCGGCCTCCAGCACACGGTCGGGCAGGCGGCGGGTGATCAGGAGCTTCATCAGAACATCCTCCCCCCGAGGGGTGTTTCAAGATCGGGCGCGACAAGGACCACTTCCCCTTCCGCGTCCGGCACGCCGAGGACCAGCACCTCGGACTTCACCGGCCCGATCTGGCGTGGCGGGAAGTTCACCACGGCGAGGACACGGCGGCCCACCAGAGCCTCGGGCGTGTAGTGGCGGACAAGCTGGGCGGAGGACTTCTTCTCGCCGATCTCCGGCCCGAAATCGACCCAGAGCCGGATCGCGGGCTTGCGAGCCTCGGGGAAGGGCTCGGCACGGGTGACCTGGCCGACGCGGATGTCGACCTTGGCGAAATCCTCGTACGAGATCATGCGCCCAACTCCCGTCCGCGGTCGGCGGCGGCCTTTACCGCCCGCCGCAGCAGCGCCGGAAACCCGGTCTCCGCATCCATCAGCACTTGCAGGGCGGCGGCAGTCGTTCCGCCTGGAGAAGTGACGTTGATCCGAAGCTGCGCCGCCGTCTCGGCCGAGCGGTGCGCCAGTTCCCCCGCGCCCGAGACGGTGGCCCGGGCCAGCCGCATCGCGATGTCCGGCGGCAGGCCTTCTGCCGCACCGGCGGCGGCCAGGGCCTCGATCAGGTGGAAGACGTAAGCCGGGCCCGACCCCGATACCGCGGTCACCGCGTCGATCAGCGCCTCGTCCTGCAGCACCACCGTCCCGCCGACGGCAGCCATCATCCCCTCGGCCAGCGCCAGATCGGCGGCCGAGGCGTGGGCGCCCGCCACCAGCGCGGTGATGCCGCGGCCGACCATGGCCGGCGTGTTGGGCATGGTGCGCACGATGGGCGAGCGGTCACCCAGCGCGGCGGCCAGCGTGGCCAGCGTCGTCCCGGCCGCGATGGAGACAAAGAGCGTGCGCCCATTGCCGCAGCCCTGAAGCGTGGGCAGCGCCGCCCCCATCATCTGCGGCTTGACCGCCAGCAGGGCGACCGCAGGCGAAGCCGGCAGTGTCCCGTTCAACGCCACGCCCTGGGCTTTCAGCCAAGCCGAAGGCGCGGGTTCCACCACATGCACCGCCGCCGCGGGCAGCCCGCCCGCCAGCCAGCCGGCCAGCAGCGCCGACCCCATCTTGCCGCAGCCCAGAAGCACCAGCCCCCGGTCTGCGATCGGCGCGAAATCCATGCCGTTTCCCCCTGTCCGGGGGCGAACCTAGGCGCGGCCGTAGGCCTCGGCAATGGCGACCTTCATCGCTGTTTCCGGCGTGTGGTCGGCCCAGGCGACCAGCTGGAATGACGGGTAGAAGCGCTCGCAGGCCATCACCGCCTCGCCGATCAGGCGGTCCACCTGCTCGTGGGTCACGATCAGCCCGCCGGCCAGCGGCAGGCCGTAGCGCCAGACCATCAGCTTCTGCTCGTGCCACCAGGTGAAGGCGCCGGTCCAGACCATGTCGTTGGCGCGGTTCAGCACGTCGTACAGCTCGCCCATCCGGCCTTCGGGCGGCTCCATCTCGAAGGTGCAGATCAGCCGCAGAAGCTCGTCGGAGGGCGACCAGGCCAGCGTCAGCGAATAGGTCCGCCACTGCCCTTCCACCGCCATCGCGATCTGGTCGTCGGTCACCCGGTCGAACTCCCAGTCGTGGTGTTCGGCCAGCGTCTCGACGATGTCGATGGGGTGAATCTCGTCACTGCGGATGGCTTCGGAAAGCGACATGGCCCGGCCTCATGTGATGCTCTGGGATGCGTGCCCCAGAGCTTGGGGTTTCGGCAAGGTCCAGCGGTTGCCTGCCACCGACCCTACTAGAGATAGTGGGCCGCAGAGGGAATCCTGTAAAGCGATATTTCCTGTGGACAAAAGCCGATGCCGGTGGACGGGCGCATCCACCGGTTGCATCTGTCGCGGCGCAAGGTTGGGCCGGGTCAGCCCTTGGCGGCGAGCTTCGCTTCCAGCGCGGCGAGGCGGGCGGACAGCGCCTCGTTCTCCTCGCGCGCCTTCACCGCCATGGCGCGTGCGGCGTCGAATTCCTCGCGGGTGACGAGGTCGCGGTTGGCGAGCCAGCGGTCGACCAGGCTGCGCATGGCGTTTTCCGCCTCGGTCCGCGCGCCCTGCGCCACGCCCATGGCATTGGTGGCAAGCTGGCTCAGATCGTCGAAGAAGCGGTTGCGCGTGTCCATCGTGGCACCCTCCGGCTGGCCCCGCCTATATGCGGACGCCGGCCCCCGGCGGCAAGGGCGCCGCGGTTGACTTCGCGCCGGGCGCGGCGGAGATAGCGGCGCGATGATCCCGTTCCCGAACATCTCGCCCGACGTTTTCGTGATCGACGCCTTCGGGACGACCTTCGCGCTGCGCTGGTATGCGCTGGCCTATATCGCCGGCATCCTGATCGGCTGGCGGATCGCGCAGAAGGCGCTCACGACGCAGCAGCTGTGGTCCGGCCCGCCGGCGATGGCCGTCGAGCAACTGGAACGGCTGGTCACCTGGCTGATCCTGGGCGTGATCGTCGGCGGGCGGACCGGCTATGTGCTGTTCTACCAGCCGGAGATGATTGTGACCGACCCGCTGTCGATCCTGAAGGTCTGGCAGGGCGGCATGTCCTTTCACGGCGGGTTCCTTGGCGTGATCCTTGCCGGGGTGCTGTTCTGCCGGGCCGGGCGCATCCCGATGCTGCCCGCGGCCGACCTGATGGCGCTGGCCACGCCGCCCGCGCTGCTGCTGGGCCGGATCGCGAATTTCATCAACGCCGAGCTCTGGGGACGGCCGACCGGGTTGCCCTGGGGCGTGATCTTTCCCGGCGAGGCGGCGCAGGCCTGCGCCGGCGTCGCCGGTCCCTGCGCGCGGCACCCCTCGCAGCTGTACGAGGCGCTTCTGGAGGGCCTGATCCTGGGCTCGGTGCTGCTGTGGCTGGTCTGGCGGCGCGGCTGGCTGCGGCGGCCGGGGGCAGTGGCGGGCCTGTTCTTCCTGGGCTACGGCCTGGCACGGGTCCTCGTCGAGTTCCTGCGCCAGCCGGACGCGCAGTTCGTGTCGCCGGGCAATCCGCTCGGCCTCGCCCTGCATGCCGGCGGCTGGGGGCTGACGATGGGGCAGCTTCTGTCGCTGCCGATGATCCTTGTCGGGCTGTGGTTCCTGGCGCGCGCCCGCGCGCCCGACCCGGCGTGACGCCGCTCGCGCGCCTTTTGGCCGCGCGGATCGCGCAGACCGGGCCGATGACGCTGGCCGAGTTCATCGCCGAGGCGCTGCTGCACCCGGCGCATGGCTACTACAGCACGCGCGACCCCTTTGGCCGGGCGGGGGACTTCGTGACGGCGCCGGAGGTCAGCCAGATGTTTGGCGAGCTTCTCGGGCTCTGCCTGGCGCAGGCCTGGCTGGATCAGGGGGCGCCCTCGCCCTTCACGCTGGCGGAGCTCGGCCCCGGGCGGGGCACGCTGATGGCCGATGCCTGGCGGGCGACGGCGCTTGTGCCGGGCTTTCACGCGGCGGCGCGGGTCTGGCTGGTGGAGGCCTCGCCGGTCCTGCGGGCGATGCAGGCGGAGCGGCTGCCGATGGCCCGCCACGCGGGCCGGGTGGAGGACTTGCCGGCGGGGCCGCTGTTCCTGATCGCCAACGAGTTCCTCGACGCCATGCCGGTCCGCCAGTTCCGCCGCGAGGCGGAGGGCTGGCGCGAGATCGTGGTGGGCCTCGACGGGGGAGCGCTGGCCTTCGGGCTGTCACCCCCCGTCCCCTGCCCCGACCCGCGCTTCGAGTCCGATCCGCCCGGAACGGTGGTGGAGCTTTGCCCCGCCCTGCCCGGCATCGCCGCCGCCGTCGGAAAGCGCGTGGCGGAGGGAGGGGCGGCCGTGTTCATCGACTACGGCGGCTGGCGGTCCAGGGGCGACACGCTGCAGGCGCTGCGCGCCCATGCCCCCGTCCCGCCGCTCGCCCATCCGGGCCAGGCGGACCTGACAGCGCATGTGGATTTCGAGGCGCTGGCGCAGGCGCTTGCGCCGCTTCCCGTAGCCGGGCCGGTCGATCAGGGTCTGCTGCTGGCGCGCCTCGGGATCGCGACCCGGGCGGAGCGGCTGGCGCGGGGCCTGACCGGCGCGGCGCTGGAATCGCACCGCGCCGCCGAACGCCGCTTGACCGATCCGGCCGAAATGGGCTCCCTTTTCAAGGCGCTGGCGGTCCACGCTCCCGGCACGCCGCCGCCGCCCGGATTCGCCTGATGCTAGACGTCATCACCTCCGACGCCCTGCCTGCCCGCCACGGGTTCTTTGCCCGCCGCGGCGGCGTGTCCACGGGGCTTTACGCAGGCCTCAACTGCGGCCCCGGTTCGGCGGACGCGGCGGAGGCTGTCGCCGGGAACCGCGCCCAAGCCTTGGCCTGGCTGGACCTGCCGCCCGGGGCGCTGACCACGCTGACGCAGGTGCATTCTCCCGATGTGGTGACCCTGACCTCGGCCCGCGCCGACCGGCCGCGCGCCGACGCACTGGTCACCGCGACCCCGGGGATCGCGCTGGGCGTGCTGACCGCGGATTGTCAGCCGGTGCTCTTCGCCGACCCGAAGGCGCGCGTGATCGGCGCCGCGCATGCCGGCTGGAAGGGCGCGAAGTCCGGGGTGCTGGAGGCCACCGTCGCGGCGATGACGACGCTGGGCGCCCGCGCCGCCGACATCGTCGCGGTGATCGGTCCCACGATCAGCCAGGCCGCCTACGAGGTCGGCTGGGACTTCGCGCAGGAGTTCCTGGATGACGATCCGGACAATGCGCGCTTCTTCGCGGCCGGCCCGTCGGGCAAGCCGCATTTCGACCTGCCCGCCTATGGCCTCGCGCGCCTGCGCGCCGCCGGGGTCGGCCAGACCGAATGGACGCGGCACTGCTCCTATGCCGACGCGGACCGTTTCTTCAGCTACCGCCGCACCACGCACCGGGGCGAGCCCGACTACGGGCGGATGCTGGCGGCGATCCGGCTCTGAAACCGAACGGAAACTCCCGTTCCGGTAGAGCAACCTGCCTTTGGTCCAAGAGTCGCCGCAATTTGCAGAAACAGTCGAGTTAGATTCGATTTCGAAGGTTGACCCCGATGTCAGACACGCCCCGCAAACCCCGCCGCTGGCTCACTGCAGCCCTTGCCGCCACTGCGGAGGCGAAGTCGCCGGCCGCACCCTTTGCCCGCATGGATCGTCCGCGCCGCGCCAACGCCGTTCCGCCCAAGCGCGCGGCCGCCGCCCGCTGAGCCGGCCGCGCGGCCTCAGGCCTTCCGCTTCAGCCGCGCCTCAAGCACGTCGAAGGGCACGCCAGGGTCGTCCTTGGCCGCGCGGATGACCAGCGAGGTCTTCACGTTCGAGACGCACTCGGCCTTCAGAAGCTCGCCGGTCAGGAAGCTCTGGAAGGTGGACAGGTCCGGCGCGACGCATTTCAGGATGAAGTCGATCTCGCCGTTCAGCATGTGGCACTCGCGCACCAGCGGCCAGGCGCGGCAGCGGGCCTCGAAGACGGCAAGGTCCGCCTCGGCCTGTGAGGTCAGCCGCACCATGGCGAAGACCGCGACTTCGAACCCCAGTTCCCGCGCGTCGATGCGGGCGTGATAGCCGCGGATGTAGCCCGCCTCCTCCAGCGCCCGCACCCGGCGCAGACAGGGCGGCGCCGAGATGCCGACCCGGCTGGCCAGTTCGACGTTCGTCATCCGGCCGTCGCCCTGCAACTCGGACAGGATCTGACGGTCGATCGGGTCGAGCTTGTGGCCGGGCATCCGGGTTTCCCTTCGAGGATTGCGATGCTTACCCCGGCCGCCGTCTCTGCGCAATAATCTTTCACACTCGCGCAATTTTCCGTCACCCCCTGCGCCAGGTGCAAGGCCGCCTTGCGGCCCTTTCAGACCCCCGCCGGCACGTCTATATCGGAAGGCCAGCCACGGGATTCCCGACATGTCCGACACCCGCCACACCCGGCTTCTGATCATCGGCTCCGGTCCGGCCGGCTATACCGCAGCCGTCTACGGCGCGCGCGCGATGCTCAATCCCCTGCTCATCCAGGGCATCCAGCCGGGCGGACAGCTGACCATCACCACCGAGGTCGAGAACTGGCCCGGCGACAGCCATGTCCTTGGCCCCGACCTGATGATCCGCATGCAGGCCCACGCCGAGGCGATGGGCGCCGAGGTGATCGCCGACCACATTTCGCGGCTGGACCTGTCGCGCCGTCCGTTCGTGGCCGAGGCCGACAGCGGCACCGTCTTCACCGCCGATTCGCTGGTGCTGGCGACCGGGGCGCAGGCGAAATGGCTGGGCCTGCCGTCGGAGGAGCGTTTCAAGGGCTTCGGCGTGTCCGCTTGCGCCACTTGCGACGGGTTCTTTTATCGCGGCAAGGAAGTCGTGGTGATCGGCGGCGGCAACACCGCGGTCGAGGAGGCGCTGTTCCTGACCAACTTCGCGACCAAGGTCACGCTGATCCACCGCCGCGACAGCTTCCGAGCCGAGAAGATTCTTCAGGAGCGGCTGTTCAGGCATCCGAAGATCGAGGTGCTCTGGAACCACACGGTCGTGGAGGTTCTCGGAGGCGAAACGCCCCCGGGGGTATCGGCCGTCCGGGCGAAGAACGTCCTTACCGGCAAGGCGACCGACATCCCCTGCGCCGGATTCTTCGTGGCCATCGGCCATGCCCCGGCCTCGGAACTGGTCAAGGATCAGGTGGAGATGCACCACGGCGGCTACGTCACGGTCATCCCCGGCGGCACCGCCACCTCCGTCCCCGGCGTCTTCGCCGCCGGCGACCTGACCGACCACGTCTACCGCCAGGCCGTCACCTCTGCCGGGATGGGCTGCATGGCAGCGCTCGACGCGGAGCGCTGGCTAGCGGCACAGGGCGCCGATGCGCCGGCGGCCAAAGCGCCGCTGCACGCCGCGGTCGCCTGATCGCCGCAGCGCCGGCGTGGCCGGGTTCGGGCACCGGCACCGCCGCCGGTCCTTACAGTAGTTGCGAATCGTTCACAAACGTGGTGAAGGGGGTCGACCTGGGGCCCGGTTGCCCCCGCGCGAAAATATTTCAGGAGCGAAGCATGGCCGCCATCGTTGTCGATTCCTCTGTCACCGCAGCGAACTGGAACAAGGCCAAGCCGAAGGACTACAAGAGCGCCGATCTCGACAAGGCCATCTCTGCCTGGGAGACGCTGCTCAAGAAGTCGTTCACCGCGGCGGTGAAACCCTCGACCAACAGCATCAAGGGCTATGAGGAGGCGATCAAGAACGCCGAGGCCATCGCCAAGCACCTCACCGAGTGCAACGCCCAGATCGACAAGGTCATTGCCGCCGCCAAGAAGACCGAGGCCGAGCTCAACAAGCTGGGCGACAAGCTCAAGGGCGACGGGAAGAAGAAATACCAGGACGCCGCATACGCAGCTTCGGCGATCAATGTCGGTGCCGCGACCCAGAAAAGAAACATCGCCTGACCCGCCGGGGCCGGCATGGCCCCCCGCGCGTCAAGGCCTGTGGAGGATCAAGGCATGGGTGCATCCGTCATCAACGACTCGCTGTCCAGCGCCAACTGGGCGAGTGCGAAGCCGAAGGACTACAAGAACGGCGACCTCGACAAGGCGCTGAGCGGCTGGGAGGCGGTGGCGAAGAAGACCGCGCCCGATCCGGCACTGCCCGCCAAGCTGTCGCAAAAGGGCTACGAGGCCTTTGCCAAGGACGCCAAGGACCTGGTGAAGCTGATGAAGGAATGGGACAGCGCGCTCGGCGCCGTCGCCTCGGCCGGCTCGAAATGCGAGGCGGAGCTTCGCAAGCTGAGCGAGAAGATGGAAGGCGAGCAGGTTTCGACCTATTTCAACGCGGCCGGGTCCGCCGGGGCGATCGGCGGCAAGGCCGGCTCGATGAAGGCAAAGCTCGCCTGACGCTCACCCGGCCGCAGCGCGCCGCCCGCCGCCGCGGGACGCGATGCGGCAGCGGCGCCCTTGCGTCGTGCCGGTGCCCGGTCGCACGGCCGGAGGATGGAAAATCGTTCCGCATCGCTTCGCCGGTCCACGGGATTGTCACTTTCTGCGCCGCAGAACGCGCCCCGGCTTGAACCTTTTCCCGCATCGGGTCTAAAGCCGCGGCCGACCGACCGCGCCCGAAAGGCCCTCCCGCAATGACGCTCGCCAACCTCGCCCCGATCCAGGAACTCTATGTCTCGGCCGACAGCGCCCAGAAGCTGAAGCACGAAGCCGCAGCCCTGCCCTCCTGGGACCTCACCCAGCGCCAGGTCTGCGACCTCGAGCTTTTGATGAACGGCGGCTTCCACCCGCTGAAGGGCTTCATGGGGCAGGCCGACTATGACGGCGTGGTCGAGAGGATGCGCCTCGCCGACGGCACGCTCTGGCCGATCCCGGTCACGCTCGACGTCTCGGCGAAGTTTGCCGAGGGCGTGGAGCCCGGGAAGGACATCGCGCTGCGCGACGCCGAGGGGGTGATCCTCGCGATCCTGTCGGTCACCGACAAATGGACGCCTGACAAGGCCAACGAGGCGGCCAAGGTGTTCGGCGCCGATGACCTTGCGCATCCGGCGGTGAACTACCTGCACAACACCGCCGGGCCGGTCTACCTCGGTGGCGCGATCACCGGCATCCAGCCGCCCGTCCACTACGACTTCAAGGCCCGCCGCGACACGCCGAACGAGCTGCGCGCGCTGTTCCGCAAGCTGGGCTGGCACAAGGTGGTGGCCTTCCAGACCCGCAATCCCCTGCACCGCGCGCATCAGGAACTGACCTTCCGCGCCGCCCGGGAAGCCCAGGCGAACCTCTTGATCCATCCCGTGGTGGGCATGACCAAGCCCGGCGACGTGGACCACTTCACCCGCGTGCGCTGCTATGAGGCGGTGCTGGGCCAGTATCCGGCGCAGACCACGTCGCTCAGCCTGCTCAACCTCGCCATGCGCATGGCCGGCCCGCGCGAGGCGGTCTGGCACGGGATCATCCGCCGCAACCACGGCTGCACCCACATGATCGTGGGGCGTGACCATGCGGGGCCGGGGAAGAACTCGCAAGGCGTGGACTTCTACGACCCCTACGCCGCGCAGGACCTCTTCGCCGCCCATCAGGCCGAGATCGGCATCCAGATGGTCGACTTCAAGCACATGGTCTATGTGCAGGAAAAGGCCCAGTATTACCCCGCAAACGAAGTGCCGGAAGGGTCCAGCGTCCTCGACATTTCCGGCACCGAACTGCGCCGGCGGCTGCGCGAGGGGCTGGACATCCCGGAATGGTTCTCCTTTCCGGAAGTCGTCACCGAACTGCGCCGCACCTCGCCGCCGCGCGCGAAACAGGGCTTCACGGTGTTCTTCACCGGCCTCTCCGGCTCCGGCAAGTCCACCGTCGCCAACGCGCTGATGGTCAAGCTGATGGAAATGGGCGGGCGTCCCACCACGCTTCTGGACGGCGACGTGGTGCGCAAACACCTGTCGTCGGAGCTTGGCTTCTCCAAGGAACACCGCGACATCAACATCCGCCGCATTGGCTATGTCGCCTCCGAAATCACCAAGAACGGCGGCATCGCCATCTGCGCGCCGATCGCCCCCTATCTCGCCACCCGCCGCGCCGTGCGCGAGATGGTCGAGGCCTTCGGCGCCTTTGTCGAAGTCCACGTCGCGACGTCCATCGAGGAATGCGAACGTCGCGACCGCAAGGGGCTGTACAAGCTCGCCCGCGAGGGCAAGATCAAGGAATTCACCGGCATTTCGGACCCCTACGAGGCGCCCCAAAAGCCCGAACTGCGGCTCGACACCGAAAGCGTCAGCGTTGACCACTGCGCGCACCAGGTGCTGCTGACGCTGGAGAACATGGGGCTGGTCAAGGCGTGAGGCGGCTGCGGCCCATCCTCGCGGCGCTGGCGCTGGCCTTCGGGCCAGCGCCAGCGCTGGCCGAGGCGGGGTTCATCGACGAGGCCGCGTTCCGCAGCTTTGCCGCCGGCCGCGTGGTCCGGGCCGACTATGAAGACGGCAGCCTGTTCGGCCACGAACAGTTCCTGCCCGACGACCGGGTCATCTGGCTGACCGCCGACGGCACCTGCCTTGAGGGCGTCTGGAAGGCCGAAGGCGGCTCGATCTGCTACCACTACGAGGACGGGGACGCGCCAAGCTGCCTGCGCTACATGCGCCTCGGCGATCAGCTCGTGGGCTACCACTGGGACAACAGCCGCGGCGCCGTGGGTTACCTCGGTTTCATCGTCCGCCTGTCGCAGGTGGACCACCCGTCCCTGTCCTGCGACCCCGCGCCGGTCAGCTGACCGGCGCCCGCCGGTTCAATGCACGCTGACCGGCACCATTTCGTTCTGGCGGCTCAGCGCGAAGGCCATCGCCTTGTCGCGCACCAGCGCGACGCGCATGCCGTCCGGGCGGTGCACCGACCAGATCGTCTCCAGCCCTTCCGCCTGCGCCCGGATTTCCTCCGGCAGGTCGGCGACCGCGACGGGACGGACATAGACGATCCAGTCCTCGCCGCCAGGCAGTCCTTGAAACTTCTCGTTCATCCCAGGGCCTCCTTCAGCGCCCCTTGTCCGGTCGGCCCTTGCCGATCGGGATCGTCTGCACCACCGGCTCCGGCACCGACCGCCGCAGGTCGATATGCAGGAGCCCGTTTTCCATCGCCGCCCCGGCAACCTCCACCCCGTCGGCGAGGACAAAGGACCGCTGGAACGCACGCGCCGCGATGCCGCGGTGCAGAAAGACGCGCGTGCCGTCCTCTTCGCCCTGCCGGCCGCGCACGACCAACTGCCGGTCCTCGACCGTGATCGCCACGTCCTCGTCGCGGAAGCCTGCGACGGCCAGCGTGATGCGGTAGGCGTTTTCGGCCACGGCCTCGATGTTGAAGGGCGGATAGCCCTCCGCGGCGCCTTTGGCGGTGCGCTCGACCAGCCGCTCGAGCTGCTCGAAGCCCAGCAGATAGGGATGCGCGCCAAAGCTCAGTTTGGTCATCGGACTGCCCTTGCGACAAGCGACGGTTCGGTTGCCCCAAGGCCCCGCTGATGCAGCGACCCGGAGGACTGGATCGATATGGGACGCGGGGCCGCACCCCGCAAGTGGCGCGGCAGCGCTTGAAGCGCTGCGGGGCGTTTCCGATTTATGCCCAATCCCCGGCCGCTATCGTCTATTTTGCGGAACGAATCGCACCCCGAGCGCCCGCCCAGATGAACGCGTCCTTCCAGCTTGACACGACCGAGGTCCTCCGCATCAGGCTGGAGGTGATGCGGCGCGAGCATCGCGACCTTGACGCTGCCATCGAGGCGCTGGGCGAACAGGTGCGGCCCGACCAGCTGATGCTGCGGCGGCTGAAGAAGCAGAAGCTGGCGCTCAAGGACCAGATCGCGCGGGTCGAGGATCGCCTGATCCCCGACATCATCGCCTGACCGGGGCGCGACCGAGAATCGACCTGTGGCACCGTGAAACTTGACCCCCCGGCGCTCCGTTCTTGCCTTGTCAGCGCCAGACCGGAGGCCTCCCGATGCGCCCGATCCTTCTTGCAATCGCTCTCCTGATCGCCTCGCCCGCCACAGCGGACGAGACGCTGCCGCCCGATCCGCTGATCCAGGGCACGATCCAGTCCCAGATCGACGCCTTCCGGAAGGACGACTTCGCCACCGCCTTCAGCTTTGCCAGCCCTTCGATCCAGGGGATGTTCGGCACGGCGGAGAACTTCGGGCTGATGGTCCGGCAGGGCTATCCGATGGTCTGGCGCCCGGCGGACGTGCGGATGATGGAACTGCGCGAGGTGGCCGGCAATCTCTGGCAGCGGGTGATGGTGACCGACCAGGGTGGGCGCACCTATCTGCTCGACTACATGATGGTCCAGACCAACGAGGGCTGGCAGATCAACGCCGTCCAGCTGCTGCCTTCGGTCGGGGTCGGCGCCTGAACCGCTTGACCTCGGCGGCGCGACCCACTATGCGCCCACGGTGGATTTCGGCCGGTCGCCTGCGGGTGTCTCACGGCCTTTGCAAAGGATCGATCGCATGTCGCGCGTCTGCGAACTCAGTGGCAAGGGCCCGATGGTCGGGAACATGGTCAGCCACGCCAACAACAAGACCAAGCGCCGGTTCCTGCCCAACCTCAACGAGGTGACGCTGATCTCGGACATCCTGGGCCAGTCCTACAAGCTGCGCATCTCGGCCCATGCCCTGCGCACCGTCGACCACCGCGGCGGGCTCGACGCCTTCCTGGCCGCCGAGAAGGACGAGAACCTGTCGCCGCGCGCGCTGAAGATCAAGCGCAACGTCGAAAAGGCCGCCCCGACGGCCTGACCTGCCGGCACCTGCTGTTCCGCATGGCCCCGCGCCCGCAAGGCGCGGGGATTGTTCTGTCCGCGCCGACTTGCCGCGCCAGCTTGTCTCGCCGGGCCGACGGCCGCAGTCTGAGCCGGTCTTCATGCCCTCTCGCTATAGACAGGACACCTCCATGTTGCGCATCCTTTCCGCCGCCATGACGGCGGCGCTTCTGGCCTTGCCGGCCTTCGCCCAGGACGGCCTTCGCGTCAGCGACGCCTACGCCCGCATCTCTCCCCATGCCGGGGCTGTGTTCCTGGTGATCGAGAACCTCTCCGGCCAGGACGACCGCCTCGTCGCCGCCGGCACCGAGGTCGCGGGCAAGGCCGGGTTGCACACCCATGTCGAGGACGAAAACGGCGTGATGCGGATGCGCGAGGTCGCCGAGGGCTTTGCCATCCCCGCCGGCGCAAGCTTTGAACTCGCCCGGGGCGGTGCCCACATCATGCTGATGGGCCTGGCCAGACCGCTGCAGGATGGCGACAGCTTCACCCTGACGCTGACGTTCGAACGTGCCGGGGCGATCCCGGTGGAGGTCACTGTGGACAGCAAGCGAAAGCCTGCAGGGCATGGACAGCACGGAACGCAGATCCCTTGAGCTTGCCTCTCGACGGCGGCGTCCGTCGTGGCGATGATTGCCGGGCCGGGACTGCTCTCCGGCCCTTGCACAGGACCGCGATGCCCGCCCCGACCGACCGCACCCGCCTGCGGCGCCTGCACCGCAAGGCCGCCTATGACGCGCCGACGATCCACGCGATCCTGGATGCGATGCCGGTCGCGCATGTCGGCCATCTGGTCGATGGCGCCCCGGTGGTCACCCCCACCCTGCAGTGGCGCGCCGGTGACCGCATCTTCTGGCACGGCTCGGCTGCCAGCCGGATGCAGAAGCGCGCCGCGGGCGGGCCGGTCTGCGTCACCGTCACCCTGACCGACGGCATCGTGCTGGCGCGTTCGGGCTTTGAGCATTCGGTGAACTACCGCACCGTCATGGTCTTCGGGACCGCGGCCGAGGTGACCGGCAATGCCGCCAAGGAAGCAGCACTGAAGGTGTTGATGGATCACCTCTTCCCCGGCCGCTGGGAGGCGCTGCGCCCGGTCAAGGCGCGGGAGCTGAAGGCGACGACGATCCTGACCCTGCCCCTGAGCGAGGCCTCGGCCAAGCTTTCCCACGGCTTTGCCACCGAGACGCCGGGCGACGAGACCTGGCCGGTCTGGGCCGGCGTGATCCCGACCGGCCTGGTGACCGGCGCCCCGGTTCCGGCGCCCAACCTGCCCGCCGGCATCGCGCTGCCCGGCCACGTCGCCCGCTGGCGGTTCGGTGTGTCCTGATGACCTCCGTGCTCTTCGTCTGCCTCGGCAACATCTGCCGCTCGCCCACGGCCGAGGCGGTGTTCCGCGGAATGGCCGGGCAGGCCGGGCTCGACATTCCCTGCGACAGCGCCGGCACCGGCGGCTGGAACGCGGGCCACGCGCCCTACATGCCCTCGGTCCTTGCCGCCCGCCGCCGCGGCTACGAACTGGCGGGGCTGCGCGCGCGGCAGGTCACGCCCGATGACTTCGGGCGGTTCAGCCACATCCTCGCGATGGACCGCGCCAACCTCAACGACCTGCGCGCGCTGCGGCCACAGGGCGCGCCGGAGCCGCTTCTGCTGATGGACTTCGCCGAGGACCCGCCCCGCAGGGAGATCCCCGACCCCTGGGTCACACGGGATTTCGAGACGGCGCTGGATCTCATCGAGGCGGGATGCCGGGGGCTGCTGGAGGCGCTGAAAGGCGCGTGAGACGCCAAGCGTCACACGGTGGGACATTTTTTTCTCTGTGCGATTCCAGTGGGTTGCAGTGAGTCGGTAAGGGTTGGCGGATTCAAGGGCCAAGCGCAACGTTTGTGGTGAAGGCGGCGAGTTCTTCGGCGAGGGCTTCGGCGGGGGTTTTCCAGTTCAGGGTCTTGCGTGGTCTGCCGTTCATGAGCCTTGCGATGCGGTCAAGGTCGGT
>JANOGU010000395.1:0-5296 GCA_031406135.1 Rhodobacterales bacterium | reverse complement strand
ACTGACCGAGCCGCCAAGACAGTGAAGCTGACATCCCAATCATCGGTGCTCGCGCACCTATGGGACCGATATGCAAGCCTCAACGCCGAAGCGCCAAACCGCCCGCATATCCCTTCGTCTCATCACAATGTCAAAGAGCGTCCGCCGCAAAAACGGCCGATCCGCCAGAGGTCTGGCGTATCAGGCGCCTGAACTTCGGATTGTCCCGGCGTTGCCGCCGCCCCTCACGGGTTCGCGTTGCCGCCCCGCTTCGGTTGGGGGGCTATCTACGAATCCCGCCCGGGGAGCGCAAGGGGGAAGTTGCGAAATCTCCGCGCGACCTGGCGGAGTCCGCGCAAGCCTCTGACTGGGAGGGATTCCTTTCCAATCACGCCACCGCGAAGGCGGCCGCTGCATGGGTGATCCTCCCACCCGCCACGGTCATCGCGACCGCCGCGGCGCCCAGCGACCCGGGGTGAATCGCCTCGACGTCGGCGTCCAGCAGCGCCAGGTCCGCCGCCATTCCCGCCCGCAATGTCCCGGTGAGCCCTTCGCGATGCGCGGCCCAGGCGCCGCCGGCGGTGTAGGCGTGCAGCACCTCCATCAGTCCCAGCCGCTCGTCGCCCGCGCCGTCATACGCCGCCCGCGTCACCGCCGCCTGCACCGAGCGCATAACCGCCACGTCGGACACCGGCCAGTCGCTGGCATAGGCGATACGCGCCCCCGCAGCGGCCAGCGTGCGGTGCAGGAAAGCGTCGGGCCAGCGGTCGCGCCCGATCACGTCGAGCGTCGGGAACATCGGCATATCCATCGCCCCTGGCGGGTGGCTGGGTTGCAGGCTCGCGGTGACGCCCAGCGCCTTGAGCCGCGGGATGTCGGCGCGGTCGATCAGCTCGATGTGCTCGATGCGGTGGCGGCTGTCGCGCGGCCCGTTC
Organism: Rhodobacterales bacterium; assembly: GCA_031406135.1. Classification (GTDB taxonomy): domain Bacteria; phylum Pseudomonadota; class Alphaproteobacteria; order Rhodobacterales; family Rhodobacteraceae; genus JANOGU01. The sequence continues at coordinate 4,382 of JANOGU010000395.1, read as the reverse complement.
GCCGCCCGCGCCGCGGCATAGCCGTCGAGCGTCTGCCGCACGGCGCCGTCGCCGATGGCATGGACCGCAATCTGCAGGCCCCGCCGGTCGATTTCCGTGCAGATCTCGGCGAACCGTTGGCGCGCGAACAGCGGGATGGACTGAAGGCCCGATTGGCCGGGATAGTCCTCCAGCATGAACGCGGTGCGGCTGTCGATCACGCCGTCCATGAACATCTTGACGAAGCCGGAGGTCAGCCAGTCGTCGGCGAACTCCGCCCGCATCGCCTCGGCGCGGTCCAGCGCCTCCAACCCCATGTGCGGCTTGAAGTGGAACGGCACTTTCACCCGGGCCAGCAGCTGCCCCTGGCGCCGCAGCCCGTCCAGCAGCCGCAGCGTGTAGAGGTTGCCGTCCATGTTGACCATCGAGGTGATGCCGAAGGCGGCGCAGTGCCGCAGCCCCGCCAGCACCTTGGCCCGGTCCACCGCCTGCTCCGCCGCTGCCGGCCAGGGCGAGGGCTCCTCCCCGGTGGCGATGCCGAGGTTCAGCCGCGCCTCGCCGCCCAGTGCCACCACCGGGGCAAAGGCCTCGAACTCGCGCAATTCGCCCGTGGCCAACCCGTCTCCCCCCATCACTACCTCGTGCCCGTGCGGCATCGCCGCGCCATGCAGCAGGTCCGCGGCGCGCAGGGCGGCGGTGTTGGCCCAGACGGTGTGGAGTTCCGCCGAGGTGATCGCGATCGGCCGGTCGGGAACCCAGGCGTCCAGGTCGGCGCGCGTTATCGGGCGGCCGTCCACCGTGTAGCCCGCGCCCTGCGCCATTAAGAGCGGCCGGTCGGGCTGCGCCGTGGCAAAGCGGCGGAAGGCGTCGCGCAGCGCTGCGGCTGTGGTCAGCCCGCCGACCCGCAGATGCGACAGTGCCGCCCCGCCGAGGACCAGATGCAGGTGGCTCTCGACGAAGCCCGGCAGCAGAGTCCGCCCGCCGGCGTCCACCACCCGCGTCCCCTGCCCCGCCAGCCTTTCCACCTCGCGCCCACCCACGGCGAGGATCCTGTCGCCCGCCACCGCCACTGCCCGCGCCCTTGGCCGGGCGGGGTCCATGGTCAGGACGCTTGCGTTGGTCATGATCAGGTCGGGGGTCATTTCGGGGGTCATCGGGGCACCTCTGCGCGCCACCTCAACCCGCGCCCCGACGGGCCGTCAAGCCAGCAGCCGCTCCAGCGCCCGGATCAGCCGATCCACCTCGGCGGCCGAGGTGTAGTGTACGAAACTCATCCGCAGCACGCCCTGGACCGGGTCCACCCCCATCGCCGCCAGCGGCCGCAGGGCGTAGAAGTTGCCCGACCCGACGCCGATCCCTTCGCGCCCCAGCGCTTCGGCCAGCGCCGCGGCCCGTGTCCCTGCGTCCACCGCCACCGTCGGCGCCCGCCGGGCCGCGTCGCGCGGTCCGATCAGGCGCAGGTCGTTCCGCGCCGCGAGGAAATCGAGCAGCGGCGCCGCCCGTTCCACCTCCGCCGCCCGCATCAGGTCATGCACCGATGCCGCGCGGGATGGCGGGTCACCCGTCACCCCATGATGCGCCGCCAGCGCATCGACGTAGTCTGCCATCCCCGCGCAAGCCGCGACTTGCGCATGGTCCGGACCGGCGGGCGTCAGCCGCTTCACCCGGGCCTCGGCGTTAAAGTGGTGCCCCTCGTAGGGCAGTTCGTCCACGAAACCCGCCCGCGCCACCATGATCCCCTGGTGCGGCCCGTAGGTCTTGTAAGCCGAGAACAAGTAGACATCGCAGCCCAGCGCCGCCACATCCGGAAACCCGTGCGGCGCATAGCTGACCCCGTCCACCACCGTCCGCGCCCCAGTTGCCCGCGCCATCGCGGCGATCTCGGCCACCGGGTTGATCTCGGCCACCACGTTGGAACAATGTGGAAAGGCCACCACCCGCACGCGCCCGTCCGCGAGCAGGGGCCTCAACCTGGCCGGATCCAGATGCCCGGTGCCCGGGTCCACCGTCCACTCCCGCACCTCCACCCCGTCCTCGACCAGACGCCGCCAGACGCCGGAATTGGCCTCATGGTCCTGGTCGGTGACCACGACCGCCCCACCGGCCCCGCGCAACCAGCGCCGCACCGCCTGCGCCAGCACATAGGTATTGGCACTGGTGGACGGCCCGAAATGGACTTCGTCCGCTGCCACTCCCAGCATCGCCGCCATCCGTGCGCGGGCCTCGTCCACCTCCGCTCCCCCCGCGTCCGAGGGGGCGAACGGATAGTGCGGCGGCACCTTGCGCTCACGGTAGAACCGCGCCAGCCGGTCGGTCACGAACCGGCAGGGAAACGACCCGCCGGCGTTCTCGAAGAACGTCAGCCAGGCCAGCGACGGTTCGGCGAAGGCCGGAAACTGCGCCCGCACGAAATTGAGGTCGAGAATGGTCATCTTCGGCACTCCGGCAAGCCATGCGCAGGAATGATTGGCCTGCGCCGCGCCCGGCCGCAAGACCGGGCGCGACAGCCTAACCTTGCAGCACCGGCCATTCGTAGTTCAAGGATGCGCGATTCAGGGGGCTGGCAGACGCTTTGCACTTGAGGCGTCGTGTAACCCGATTTACTTCTGGTTCATGGGCAACGGGCCCGGCAGTGGTCCGCCTGAAACCCGGCGTTGCCGGGCAAACCAACAGACGAGGTGAAAATGTCCTTCCGCCAGACGCTCCTTGCCAGCGCTGCGCTTGCCCTTGCAAGCCCCGCGCTCGCCGCCGACGCCGACCTTATCATGTTCGACTGGGCCGGGTTCGAGGATCAGGCCCTGATCGAGGCCTATGTCGCAACGCACGGCGACATGCCGACCTACGCCTTCTTTGCCGACGACGACGAGGCCTTCCAGAAGGTTTCGTCCGGCTTCCGCGCCGACGTCGCCCACCCCTGCAGCCAGAAGGTGGAATCCTACCGCGAGGCAGGCCTGATCGAGCCCTGGGATGTCTCGCGCGTCCCCGAGTTCGCCAACATCGCGCCGCGCTTCCTGGAATCACCGGTGTTCAAGGATGACGGCGGGGTCTGGTTCATCCCCACCGACTATGCCTACACCGCGATTGCCTACAACACCGAGGCCGTGCCGGCCGAGGACGTGGCCACGCTCAACGTGTTCATCGACCCGAAATATGCCGGCCGAACCTCGCTGGCCGACAATGTGGACGACAGCTTCTCGCTGGCGCTGCTGGCCACCGGCGTCTCCAACTGGTCGAACGTGACCGACGACCAGTTCGTCGCCGCCGCCGCCTGGCTGCGGCTCGCGCATGCCAACTCCCGCGCCTACTGGGCCGACCCCTCGGAACTGGCCCAGATGATGAAGTCGGGCGAGGTGGTGATCGCCTGGACCTGGAACGATGGTGTCGCCGCGATGAAGCGCGAAGGCATCCCGGTCGAATTCAACCGCACGCCCACCGAAGGTGTGACTTCGTGGTTCTGCGGCATGGTCAACTTCAAGGACGCGCCGGGCTCGGAAGACAAGGCCTACGACTTCATCAACGCCTGGCTCGCCCACGGATCGGCCAAGGGGCTCCTGGCGAACTTCGGCTACGCCCACGCCAACGACGCGGCGATGGCGGCAATCTCGGCCGAAGATCTGGCGGCTGGGTACGCCGATCCGGTGGACGGCATCCTGCTCAGCCAGACCCCGATCAGCGCTGAAGAGCGCGGCCGGATGCTGGAAGAGTTCGAGGCGATCAAGGCCGGGTTCTGACCCCCGCCCCTGCCACCGGGTGAACCACATCGGGGCCGCGCCCGCACCGGGCGCGGCCCTTTTCCTTGCCGAACCGCAGGATGTTCACAAAGCCCGCACGGCGCAGTCCGGCCAAAGCTGTGTGGGAGCGCTCGGCCGAGGCGCTGGTTGGGCGGCCGTTCCGGGGGTTTGGCCAGAACCGGGGGCCTGGCGGAGCGACGGCGGCGGATCGACCTGTGCTGCGGTGTCGGCCCGGGATTGCAACCGTCGTCACTGAACCGCTGCGGGTTTGCCGGAGGCTCCAACTCCTGGGTGGGATGGAGTATGAAGACCAAGACGTTGAACAATTTATTCTCAGAGCTGCTGACCTGAGCCCCTGAACCTCCTCCAGCTTTGGGTAGGGTCCGCTCCGGCGAGGAGACGGACAAAGAAGCGATCAAGGTTCACGGAAGCGCGGATCATCGGAATGCTGAAGGAGCGGGAGGCCTTGATGTCGACGGCTGATGTCTGCCGGAAGCATGGGATCAGCGCGGCGACCTTCTACAAGTTCAAGGCGCGATATGGCGGATTGGAGGTTTCTGACACCCGGCGGCTGCGGGCGCTGGAAGACGGGAACGCCGGGCTGGAGAAACTCCTGGCCGAGGCGATGCTCGACAGCGCGGTCCTGAAGGATGTCGCCACAAGAAATGCTGG
>JANOGU010000373.1:0-6808 GCA_031406135.1 Rhodobacterales bacterium | reverse complement strand
GCAGTTTCCTGTCGGCCGGGGTGATCTACCTCGGCATCCTGATCGCCTGGGCGCTGCAGGCGGGCGATTCGGTCGGCAGCTTCGCCACGCTGATGATCGTGCTGGGCGCGTTCCTGACCTTCATGGGCGCGTTCTGGACCGGCCTGCGCGCCCGCGTCATGCGCGCCCTGCCCGACTTCCCCGGCAAGGACCGCCTGCCGCCTTATGTGGAACCCTGAATGACCGAACTGACCCCGCGCGAGATCGTGTCGGAGCTGGACCGCTTCATCATCGGTCAGAACGACGCCAAGCGCGCCGTGGCCGTGGCGCTGCGCAACCGCTGGCGCCGCAAGCGGCTGGAACCGGGGCTGCGCGAGGAGGTCTATCCCAAGAACATCCTGATGATCGGCCCCACCGGCGTCGGCAAGACCGAGATCAGCCGCAGACTGGCGAAACTCGCCAGGGCGCCGTTCCTGAAGGTCGAGGCCACCAAGTTCACCGAGGTGGGCTACGTCGGCCGTGACGTGGATTCGATCATCCGCGACCTGGTGGACGCCGCCATGATCGAGACCCGCGCCCGGATGCGCGAGGACGTGAAGGCCCGGGCGGAGAAGGCGGCGGAGGACCGGGTGGTCGAGGCCATCGCCGGCAAGGACGCGCGCGAGGCGACCCGGGAGATGTTCCGCGCCAAGCTGCGCAAGGGCGAGCTGGACCAGACGGTGATCGAGGTTTCGGTCGCGGACACCACGAACCCGTTCCAGGCGCTCGATCCGATGGGCCAGCAGGCGGGGATGATGAACCTCGGCGACCTGTTCAAGGGTCTCGGCGGACGGCAGCAGCGGCGGCGGATGACGGTGGCGGAAAGCTACGGGATTCTGGTGGCCGAGGAGGCGGACAAGCTTCTCGACGACGAAGCGGTGAAGCAGGCCGCGCTGACCGCCGTCCAGGAAAACGGCATTGTTTTCATTGACGAAATCGACAAGGTTGCGACCCGCGCGGAAACCCGGGGCGCCGACGTCAGCCGCGAGGGGGTGCAGCGCGACCTGTTGCCGTTGATCGAAGGCACGACCGTTTCGACCAAGCACGGGCCGGTGAAGACGGACCACATTTTGTTCATCGCCTCGGGCGCCTTCCACATCGCCAAGCCCTCGGATTTGTTGCCGGAATTGCAGGGGCGGCTGCCGATCCGGGTGGAATTGCAGCCGCTGACCGAGGGCGATTTCGTGCGCATCCTGACCGAGACGGACAATGCCCTGACCCGCCAGTACGCGGCGCTGATGGCGACCGAGGAGGTGGGCGTCAGCTTCACCGAAGACGGCATCGCGGCGCTGGCCCGGATCGCGGCGGAGGTCAACAGGGCGGTGGAAAACATAGGCGCCAGAAGGCTTTACACGGTGATGGAGCGGGTGTTCGAGGAGTTGTCCTTCGCCGCCCCGGACCGTGGCGGGGACGCGGTCACGGTGGACGCGGCCTATGTCGAGGCACATCTGGGCGAACTGTCGCGTTCGGCGGACCTGAGCCGCTACGTGCTGTAGCCCCTGGGGACGGCCAAGTCGCTGATCCGGCTATTAACTTTGCCGTTCCGGCGGTCGGGCAGCGGTCGGGTTTCGGTCGGGTTTCCGTCGGGCATCCGTCCCGACGCGCGAGACCCCGAACCGGCCTCCGGCAGAAGTTAACGCCCGCCCCGCCGCAGATACACATACAGAGCCCCCGCCCCGCCGTGGCGCAGATGCGCCTCGGCGACTTGCTGCACGGCGGCGCCGAGCGGCGGCTGGCGCAGCCAGACCGGGACCTGGTGGCGCAAGAGGCCGGTGCGGCGGGGGAGGGCGTCGTGGCCGGGCGCGGGCCGGCCCTTGCCGGTGATGATCAGGATCAGGCGCAGCCCCTCGTCCTGCGCTGTCAGGACGAAGCGGACCAGTTCGGGATGGGCCTCGGCCAAAGTCATGCCGTGCAGGTCGATCCGTGCCTCGGGCGCGAGCCTGCCACGGGTCATCCGGGCGTGAAGCTTGGCGTCCATCGCCAGGGGCATGGCCGCGGGGCGGGCAGGGGTGGCCGGGGTGGCGCGCTCGCCGATGCGGAAGGTGGGGAGAGGGTCCGGGACGGGGGAGACCCTCGCGGTCGCGGCGGCTGCGGTCGGCGCCGGGGTAACTGGGGACTCCCCGGGCGCAACGGCAATAACCGGGGCCGAGGAATTGACCAGGCGGCGGCGCACGGTGCGGGCGACCTCGTGCCAGAGGCGCTCCTCGTCCGGGTTCAGGATGCGGCGGCGGGGCATGTCAGGGGCGGGGCGCCGGGAGCCGGGCCGGACGCCCCCCCTCCCCATCCCTCCCCCACGAGGGGGGAGGGCAGCGCATCCGGCGGCGGAATCCTGTCATGATGTCGCGGCCGTAAGGGCGAAGGCGGTCTCGATGGGCAGCAGCACGACCATGCGGCCGGCGTCCTTGACGATGCCTGCGGCTTCGCCGGCGGCGGCGCCGGTGCCGTAGAAAATGTCGGCGCGCTGGGCGCCCTTGATCGCACCGCCAGTGTCCTGCGCCACCATCAGGCGCCTCAGCGGCTCCACTCCCGCCTTTTCGATCCAGACCGGGGCGCCCAGCGTCACGAAGCCCGGATCCACGGCCAGCGAACGACGGGGGAAGATCGACCGGCCCATCGCCCCGATCGGCCCGTCTTCCGGCGCAAGGTCCGGCAGGCGGCGGAAGAAGACGTAGGAGGGGTTGGTGCCCAGAAGCGCCGCCCCGGCCTGCGGATTGGCGCGGACCCAGGACTTGATCTCCTGCGCCGAGACCTGGTCGACCGTATGCGTGCCGCGGCGGATCATCTCCTGCCCCACGGATCGATAGGCGTGGCCGTTGCGCCCCGCGTAGCCCACGCGCATCACCTGGCCGTCGGGCAGGCGGATGCGGCCGGAGCCCTGGACCTGGAGGAAACAGGCCTCGACCGGGTCGTCGAGCCAGGCCAGTTCCAGCCCCCTGCCCTGCAGCGCGCCGGTCTCGATCTCGGCGCGGGAGTAGTGTTGCACACCGTCGCGCAGGTCCGGCGGACGGCGGTAGATCGGCCAGGCGAAGCGGGAGGTGCGGCGCAGGGCGCCATCAAGCACCGGCTCGTAGTAGCCGGTGAACAGGGCCGGCGGCTCGCCGATCAGGACCGGGCGGAACAGGCGTTCGAAGAAGGCGCGGGCGCCGCCGGCGGTGGCCCCGGCCTCCCGCGCCAGCGCACAGACAGGCCGCCAATCGGCCCTTGCCGCGTCGATGAGGTCGCAGGTGGCGCGGAAGGCGGCCAGCGCGGCGGCGTGGTCATCCTCGGCCCAGCCCGCCAGCGCCGCGAAGTCGGTGATCTGCGCCGGAGCCGCCGCGGGCATCATCGCCGGTGCCATCGCGAGGGCAGCGGCACGGATCATTCCCCGGTTGCGACGAGAATCCAGTTGGGGTCGGACGACGCCATGGTGCGGGCGAAGGTCCAGGTGTCGCGCTGGCGCTTGATCTCGGTGGTGCTGCCCTCGACGATCTTCCCGGCGCGGTCACGCACGACCGAGGTCAGCTCACCCGTGAAGCGCACCGAGAGCTCGGCCTCGCGGCTGCTGCGGTCGAAGGTGGCGGAAGCCAGCGCCAGGTCCTTGACGCCCTTGAAGTCGGCCTGCACGGTCAGGCCGTTCTTTTCGCGGTCGGCCACCGCCCCGGCGAAGACGTCGTAGACCTCGGCGGCGAGAAACGGCCGGATCGCGCCAAGGTCGCCCTTCTCGTACGCCATCACGATCATTTCATAGGCACCGCGGGCACCCTGCAGGAAAGTCGTGACGGAAAAGCCCGGTTCAGCCAGCTTCATCCCCGCCAGCGCCTTGGCCGCGGCGCTGCCGTCGGCGACGTGGTCGGTGATGTCGCGGTCCTGTCCGCCCTCGATCACCTCGAAGTCGCGGCGGGCCCGGGCGGACCCGGCTTCGGGCGGTGGAAGCGGCGGCTTTTCAAAGCCTTCGCGCGTGCCGAGCACGGAGCGCAGCTTGAGGATCAGGAAGATGGCGATCCCGGCCAGGACGAGGAGCTGGATCAGCGACGAGTTCATCAAACACTTACCTTCATCCGCCCGCAGGTGACGCGGCAGCGCTTGTTCCCTATGTAGGTGACGGCCGGGGCCAAGTCCACCTTGGCCGGGTTCGGAGGGGCGGGAATGCGGCTGGCACTGATGGCGATCGGACTGCCCCTGGCAGAGATCGCCGGCTTCGTGATCATGGGCCGCTGGATCGGCGTGCTGCCGGTGCTGGAGCTGGTGCTGCTGGGCGCGGTGGCCGGCGTGGCGCTGATGCGCTCGACCGGTGCTGCGACGTCGGCGCGGGTGCAGGCGGCGATGCGCGGGCGGGAGAACCCGCTGGCCGCGGCCGGATCGGCGGCGTTCCGGGTGGTGGCGGGGCTGCTGTTTCTGGTGCCGGGGTTCCTGACCGACGTGATGGCGATCCTGCTGCTGTTGCCGCCGGTACAGGCCGCGCTGATCGCCCGGGTCGCGGCGGGCGCGCGGGTCCGGATGCCGCCGGACGACCGTGTCATCGAGGGCGAGGCGGTGGAGATCGTGCCGCCGCAAAAGGGCCGGGGCAGCAGCGGCCGGACCCGGCATTGAGGGCCGCGGGGCTTCCTGCTAGAGCGGCGCGGAACGACGAGGGGACGCCAGCGATGACCGATACGAACGGGGCCGCGCCGCAGCCCGCCCAGCCGGCGCAGCTGCGCATGCAGGTCCTGGGCCAGTATATCCGCGATCTGTCCTTCGAGAACGCGGTGGCCCGGCGGGGCGCGACCACGGCCGAGGTGCAGCCCGATACGCAGGTGGCGGTCAGCGTCGATGCCCGCAAGCGGCAGGTGACCAACCAGTACGAGGTCATCACCAAGTTCAAGGTGACCTCGAAGAACAAGACCAACGGCGAGACGCTGTTCCTGATCGAGCTGGAATTCGCCGGCATCTTCCACATCGAGGGCGTGGCGGAGGACCAGCTGCATCCGTTCCTGCATATCGAGTGCCCGCGGATGCTGTTCCCGTTCATCCGCCGCATCCTGCTGGATACGACAAGGGACGGCGGGTTCTCCTACCTGAACATCGACTCGATGGATTTCCTGACGCTGTACCGCCAGCAGGTGCAGCGCCTCGCCGAGGCACAGAAGGCGGCAGCGACGCCGGTCTGACCCGGGATCAGGCCTTCCACAGCGCTGCGTCGCCCAACCGCGCCACCAGTGCCGCATGGGCGGCGGCTTCGGCGTCGGTGAGGCGGGGCGGCAGCGGCGCCGGGCGCGGCGCCGGGCGCCAGTCGCCGGCATCCGCCGGGCCGGTGGCGCCGCGCGTCCCGGCGGCGAGCACCAGGTCGGGCTGCCGGCCGCCGATCAGTTCCAGATAGACCTCGGCCAGAAGCTCGCTGTCGAGCAGTGCGCCGTGTTTCTCGCGGCCGGAGTTGTCGACGCCGAAGCGGCGGCAGAGCGCGTCGAGGCTGGCCGGCGCGCCGGGGTATTTCGACCGGGCCAGCGCGACGGTGTCCAGCGCGCGCGTGTCCGAAAGTGCCGGCTTGCCGATGGCGGCCAGTTCGGCATTGAGGAACCGCAGGTCGAAGGCGGCGTTGTGGATGACCAGCCGCGCCTGCCCGATGAAGGCCAGGAAATCGTCCGCCACTTCAGCGAAGCGGGGCTTGTCACGCAGGAAATCGTCGCCGAGGCCGTGGACCTTGAAGGCCTCCTTCGGCATCGCGCGTCCCGGGTTCAGGTAGCGGTGGAAGCTGCGGCCGGTGGGCAGGTGGCCTTCCAGCTCCAGCGCGCCGATTTCCACGATACGGTGGCCCTCGGAAGGCTCGAAGCCGGTGGTTTCGGTGTCGAGGACGATCTCACGCATCGCGGGTCAGCCAGGCGATCAGGGCATCGACATAGGCACTGGCGGTGGCAAGATCGAGGGTTTCGAGGATGTGGGTGGCGCGGGCGCGCTTGTCGGCGTCGGGCATCTGCCGGGCGAGGAGGGTGCGCAGCGTGGCCTCGGTCATCCCGGGGCGGGCGAGGGTCCGGGCGCGCTGCAATTCGGCGGGGGCGGTGACCAGAAGCGTTGCATGGAACTGCCGCTCGGCCCCGGTCTCGAACAGAAGTGGAATGTCGCAGAGTGCAAGCGGGGCCTGCGCCCGTGCCTGCGCGGCCAGGAAGGCAGCGCGGTCGACCGCAACGAGTGGATGGACAACGGTTTCGAGGGCGGCCAGGGCGTCCCGGTCCACGGCGATTTCCCGCAGCACGGTTCGGTCCACCGCGCCGTCGCGGATCGCATGGGGAAACAGGCGGGCGATCTCGGCCACCGCGCCGCCACCGAGCCCGTAGAGCCGGTGCACCGCGGCGTCGGCGTCCCAGACCTTGACGCCGCGGGCGGCAAAGAGCTTGGCCGTCGTCGACTTGCCCATGCCGATGGAGCCGGTGAGCGCGAGGCGGATCATGCGGCGAGCACCGCGGCGCGGGTGGCCTCGTCGACCTCCGGCCGCCGGCCGAACCAGCGCTCGAAGCCCGGCGCGGCCTGGTGCAGCAGCATGCCGAGACCGTCGACCACGGTGCAGCCCTGGGCCTCGGCGATCTCGAGGAAATGCGTCCTGAGCGGCGTGTAGACGAGATCGGTGACCACGGCTTTCGGATTCAGCGCGTCGAGCGGCACGCGGAATGCGGGCTTGCCGGTCATGCCCAGCGCGGTGGTGTTGACCACGGTCCGCGCGTCGTCGAGCAGGTTGCCGGCCTGCACCCAGTCCACCACCGTGACCTTGGCGCCGAAATCGCCGCGCAGCTGTTCCGCCCGGGACCGCGTGCGGTTTGCGAGCCGGATCTCCGGGGCGCCC
>JANOGU010000369.1:0-9854 GCA_031406135.1 Rhodobacterales bacterium | reverse complement strand
AAACTCCAAGCCACCCATCAGCCGTCTCGCGTTACCGATGGACAACCTGTTGAGGTTCCACATCTAGAGCAGTTTTATGGATTGGAGTGGTGCCCAGAGCCGGAATCGAACCAGCGACACGCGGATTTTCAATCCGCTGCTCTACCAACTGAGCTATCTGGGCCCGGGCGCGTGCATAGCCGCGGGGTCCGGGGCTGTCCAGACCCCTTCGCCAGGCTACAGCGGCCGGGGTGGCGGGTCTTCCGCTTCCTCCGCCGGCTTCTTGGTCGGCACCCGGTAGCTGCCGGCCAGCCGGCGGCCGAGGTCCACATCGCTGCGGCGACGGGAACAGAAATGGCGCGGGCGCGGGCCGGAGAGCTTGCCGCAGACCGGGCAGGCCACGGCGCTACGCTGCCGTCATTCGGGCGGCAGCAGCTCGGTCAGCGGCAGCCGGTCGCGCTTGCGCACCATCTCGTAGAGCCCGAGCGTGGTGAACCCGGCCAGGTGGGTTTCCGCCGCCTCGCCCTTGAACGCGGCGCGCAGCGCCTGGTCGAGGATCTGCCGGTCGCGTTTCGGCATCGGGGCGAAGTCCACCACCACCTGCCCGCCCAGGCCGCGCAGGCGCAACTGCCGCGGCAGGTCGCGGGCGGCGGCGATGTTGGCCTTCAGCCCCGCGGCCGGCGACGTGTCGGGGCCGGTGTTCACATCCACCGTGACGCAGGCCCGCGTCGGCTCGATCCACATCGACGCGCCGCCGGGCAGCGCCACCCGCGGCTTGCGCAGCGCGTCGATCAACTCGCTGACGCCATGGCTGTCGAAGCCGCCCGCGTCGGTTTCCAGCGCATCCGGCGGCGGGTCGAGCCAGTCGCGGAAGGCCACATCCTGCGCGCCCGCCCCCTCGACCAGAAGTTCCGGCGGGCCGGGCAGGTCCGCCAGCACCGCCTCGGCTAGGTCACGCATCGCGGCGATGTCCTCGGCCACGGGTTCGGGCTTCGAGGCTGCACAGGCGGACCGCAGGATCAGCCCCAGTCCATCCTCCGCCCCCGCCATCCGCTCTGCGGCCAGTTCGTCCAATGCCGTCCGCACCGCTTCGTCCTTGATCTGGCGCGAGATGTTCAGCCCCGGGGCGCCCGGCGTGACGATGGCGAAGCGGCTCTTGAACAGAAGCCGCGCGGTGACCGGCACGGCCTTGCCGGGCTCGGCCGGACCGCTGACCTGCACCAAGAGCGGTCGGCCCGGGGCGATGCCCTCGACCTGGCGCAGAAAGCCCTGCATCCCGCCCGGCAAGGTCACGAAATGCCCGCCCAGGCCCTTCACCGGCCGCTCGGCGACCGCGCGGTAGATGGCGCCTGGCAGAGGCTCGTCGCCATCGGGGTCGATCAGCAGGTCCTCGAGCCGGCCATCGACGACCATCGCCGCCGCCGGCCGGCCGGCGATGTCGTCCAGGACCACGACACGTCCCTTCATGCCTGCCTCCAGACCGGCCAGCCCGCCGCCGCCAAGAGCGCCGCGGTCTCCGCCACGGGCAAGCCCATGATGCCGGTGAAACTGCCCGAAATCCACGGGATGAACGCCCCGGCGCGGCCCTGGATGCCATAGCCACCGGCCTTGCCCCGCCACTCGCCGGAGGCGAGGTAGGCGTTCAGCTCCGCGTCCGACAGCCGCTTCAGCTGCACCGCGCTCACGCTTTCGCGGGTCCACAGCCGGGCGCCGCGCCGCACCGCCACGGCCGTGATGACCTGGTGCCGCCGGCCGCCGAGCTGCACGAGGAACGCCGCCGCTTCCGCGGCATCCGACGGTTTGCCCAGGATACGGCGGCCCAGCGCCACGGTGGTGTCGGCGCACAGCACGACATCGTCTTCGCCGGCCTCGACCGCCCGCGCCTTCCCGGCCGCCAGCCGCATGGCATAGGGCCGCGGCAACTCGCCCTTCAGGGGGGTCTCGTCGATCTCGGGGGGCAGGACCGCATCCGGCACGATCCCGAGGCCGCCCAGCAACTCCAGCCGCCGCGGGCTGGCCGATCCCAGGATCAGCCGCAACTTACTTGAAGCGATAGTTGATGCGGCCTTTGGACAGGTCGTAGGGCGTCATCTCCACCTGCACCTTGTCGCCGGCCAGAACCCGGATGCGGTTCTTGCGCATCTTGCCTGCCATCGTCGCGATCAGCTCATGGCCATTGTCGAGCGCCACCTTGAACGTCGCGTTGGGCAGGAGTTCCTTCACGACGCCGGGGAATTCGAGAATGTCTTCCTTGGCCATGGGCACTCCGAAACGGGGATGCCCGGGGCCTGCGGCCACGGGCGGTTGGCGGGCGTATGCGCCTGTCTTTGCGGAGGTTCAAGGAGAATCGCGGTCAGGACCGGGCGCTAGGTGCCCTTGCGGCGGGCGTCACGCTCTTATTCCGCCGGCGCGGTCGCGGGTCGCTTGACCGTCAGTCCAGCCCGTGGTCCGCGCGGATGCGCGCTGCCACCGCGGTCTGCAGCCGCCAGAGGTAGCGGTCATGGATGCCCGACGCCTGCAAGCCCAGCACCGTGTTGCGCAGGTATTCGGCGCCACTGCCGGCAGGGCCGACAGCCTTTGCCAGACGCCCGACCTGCGCCTCGAACGGCAGGTTCACATAGTCCGGGTCGCCGGCAGCCGCGCAAAAGAAGGTGAGCGTGCGGATCGCCGCGCCGTCGGCCATCCGCACGGTTAGCCAGCGCAGCCAGGCCGCATCCTCGTGTGCTATGAGCTCGCGCCGCAACAGGCGCATCATCCGTCCGCGCCGGTCATCGTCCGGCATCCGGTACGCCACCCCGCGGCAGGACCCGCCCGGCGCCAGCGCCAGCATCAGCCCGGGCACGTCGGGCGTCGCCCGCCAAAAGACAAGGTTCAGGCAGAACGCCCGCCGCCAGCCGTGCAGCCGGGCCACGCCGGCGGCGACATGCTCGAACCCGGGCTTCCAGATCAGCGATCCGTAGGCGAAGAGCCAGAACCCCTCGTGCGGCACCTCGGCGCAGAGCCGGTCGCAAAGCTCATCGTAATCCGCATCCGTCAGGTAGTGCAGATGCGGCGGCCCCGGGGTCTCCGCCACCGACCGGAACACCCGCGCGACGAGCGCCTCGGACAGCGCGAGCGAGCGGGTCAATGGAACCTCGGGGGGAATCGCGGGATCATTTGAGCTGGCTGTCCTTCGATCCCCGCCGGTTGATCCCGCCGCGGGCGGCCTGCCGGCCATCGCGTGCGGACTGGCAGTCGATGCACAGCTTCACCCCCGGCCGCGCCAACCGCCGCGCCTCCGGGATCGGCTCGCCGCATTCGGCGCAGTCGGCGAAGCTTTCGCCGAGCAGTGGCGGCGCCAGCGCCTTCATCCGCTGGAGCTCGTCCTCGATCGAGGCGTCGATCTGCTCGCCCACCGCCCCGTCGCGCGCCCATCCGCCGGCCATCGCAACCCTCCGTCCCCGAGGCAGGTTAGCGCATCACGGCGGCCCGGGTCAAAGCCGCCTCAGATCTCGGTAGGCGCGCCGAACCGGGCCAGCATCCGATCGCGGATCTGGTCGCGCGCCTGGCGGTAGGCGGCGAGCTTGGCCTCGCGTCCCTCGCCAAGGCCGGTGGGATCGAGGATCGGCCAGTATTCCACGTCGAGGTGATTGTAGCGCGTCAGTTCCAGCGCCTTGCGCTGGCTGGCCGGAGACAGCGACACGATAAGGTCGAACTGGCTGAGATCGTCGCCCCACTGCTCCATCTCCTCGAACGACCGCGAGCGGTGGCGGGAAAGCTCGATCCCCAGCTCCTGGCAGACCGCGATGGAAAAGCCGTCGATCTCCATGTCGTTGCGCACGCCCGCCGACTGCACATAGGCACGCTGGCCGTAGTTCATCTTCATCAGCCCCTCGGCCATGGGCGAACGCACGGCGTTGTGGTCGCAGCAGAACAGCACCGAGGAGGGGAACCCTGCCACCCTTACCCCCAGTGCAGGACGCAGATCAGGGTGAACAGCCGCCGGGCCGTGTCGATGTCGACCTCCGCCTTGCCGTCCAGCCGTTCCTGCAGGACGCGGGCGCCCTCGTTGTGGATGCCGCGGCGAGCCATGTCGATCGCCTCGATCTGGCTCGGCGGCAGGCGTTTGACCGCGTCGAAGTAGCTTTCGCAGATCTGGAAGTAGTCCTTCACCACCTGCCGGAACGGACCGAGCGAGAGGATGAAGTCGGTCAGCCGGTCGCCGGTCTCGGTCGCGATGGCGAACACGAGGCGTCCGTCACGGATCGACAGGCCCAGCCGGTAGGGCCCCTGCGGTGCCTCGCGCCCGTCGCGGTCGGGCAGGGCGAAGTTGTTCTCCTCCAGCAGATCGAAAATCGCCACCCGCCGTTCCTGCTCGATCTCCGGCGTCGGCCGGGCAAGGCCACGCTCGTCGATCTCGATGCGGCAGAGGCGGGACATTTTCGGCGGGTCCGGGGCTTGGCCGGGGTGTTGTGCCCGAAGCCGGGCGCGGGGGGCAAGGGCTCAGGCGGCGGTCAGGCTGCAAACCTTGATGCGCCAGGAACCGCCCGGGACACGGGTGCAGGCGCAGAGTGAGATGCCCTCGCCGGTCTCGTGTTCCTCGGCGAACTCCGCCAGAAACCAGGCGACATCACCCGATCCGGCAGCCTGCACCACCGTCAGCGTCTTGCCCTCGCCGCCCACGGTCCATTCCGCGTGCTGCGCGGCGATGGCTGCGCGCCCGCGTGCCGGCGGGGCGAAGGCGGAAAACATCGCGCCGTCCTCGGTGAAGACGGCGGCGCAGCCGGCGGCGTCGCCGGCGCGATAGGCGGCAACATAGGCGTCGCACAGGGACTGAAGTTCGTGCTGCAGGGTCATGGTGTGGCTCCGGGGCCTGCGGGCGGGTTCAGCCGCCGGGGGTGACATCGAGCCGGTACAGCGCGTTGACGCGGTCGTTCTCGGCCGCGGTGAACTTCGGAAGGTCCTCGCAGACCCGGTACCATGGCAACTGCGTATCGGCGCAGATGTGGCGGGTGACGCGGGCATCCTGCGGCCGGTCCAGCGACCCGACGGTGACGTTGGTCAGCCAGTCGTCCTCGGCCCGCAGCGCCTGCCAGACGAGGCGGGAGCCGCAGTCGGGGCAGAACCCCCGCTTTCCGTCCTGGGATGAGACGTAGTACTTCGGCTCCTCCCCCAGATACCGCAGCGTGCCGGCCCGGATCAGCACGGTGATCTCGGCCGGCTGGCCGGTCGAGCGCCGGCAGATCGTGCAGTGGCAGACATAGCCGTTTTGCAGGAAGACCTCGGCCTCGTACCGAACCCGCCCGCACAGGCAGCCGCCGGTCACCGCTGTGGGGGCGTGGGCCATCCTAGCCGATTTCGTGCTCGAGGCTCAGCTTCATCTCCAGGAGCACCTCCTGGATCGACAGCGTCTCGCGCAAGAGCCGCTTGGCCTCGTTGATCGACAGGCGGCCGTCGGCGATGGCGCGGTTGTACTCGCCCATCAGCATGGCGAAGCGCTGGGCGAGTTCGACGATGTCCGAGTTCACGCCCGGCGATTGCGCCGGGCGGCGCGCGGTGTCGTAGCTCAGCGTGATCCCGCGCAGGTCGGCCAGCGCGGCGGTGACGTGGGGGAACTTCGCTCCTGCCTCCAGCGCGGCGACCACGTCGATCGGCATGAAGCGGTCGTCGTGCTCGTCCTGGTCGGAATAGTAGCGCCCGAGCGTGGCCTTGGACTTGCCGGTCAGGCGACAGGCCTTCTCGACGCCCACGTCCTTGACCAGCGCCTCGGAGTGCTTCTTCAGGTAGCCATCGACCGACATGGCGGTCACTTGCCTCCGGGGTGAGGGGAAACCGGGATCGATTTTCCCATTAATCCCAGCGCCGGGATTTGTCATTCAGAAAGGGTTCCGGCCTGCGGAACGTTTTCGGGTGGTCGGCGCCCCCCAGGCGCCGGCAGGCAGGAGGCCCGCCGTGGGTCCGGTGCGACAGCATCGGCGCGGCGGGCCGTTTGCCGCGTGGGGTGCGGGGTTCGCGAGGCGGTGGAGGACCGGCGAAGCGGAGCGTCACACGGTGGGACATTTCGTTTTGTGCAGGAATTTCAGGCGGTTGCAGTGAGTCGTTAGGGGTTTGTTAGGGAATCTGCCCCGGTAAAGCAACCGCGCGCTACCCCTCCTGTGCCTGCGCCCGAAGGGCGATCATCGCGCCCGCCGCCATGATCAGCGCCATGCCGCCCCAGGCCAGCACTCCCAGCCGCTCGTCCCACAGCAGCCAGCCCCAGACCGCCGAGGCGGGCAGGACCACGTATTCGAAGACCGCCACGCGGCTGGCGTCGGTGATCTGGTAGGCGCGGATCATCATGCCGATGGCCAGCAGCGATCCCACCGCCTGCACGAAGGTCCAGAACAGGAAGCGGCTTGTCGGCTCCACTGGCCCGCGCAACAGGAACGCCGCCGGCCCTTCCGGCACGGTCAGAGGCCAGAGCGTCAGAACCGTGAACCCGATGGCGCCCATGATCCCGAGCACGACAAAGAACCCCGCCAACATGGTTTCGGCCGTTTCGTCCGCACACCATTCGCGGGTGGCGATGTTGCCCATGGCGTAGAGCGCCCCGGCGACGACCGGCAGGACCGCGGCCCATGTTGCACCGCCCGCGGCCTCGGGCCCGAGGACGAGCAGCACGCCAAGAAAGCCGATGGCCACCGCTGCGACCCGCACTGGGCCGAGCGGCCGGCCATAGGCGTAGCGGGTAATCAGAAGGACGAAGATCGGCGAGGTGAACAGCCCGGCAGCGACCAGGGCCACCGGCAGGTAGGCGAGCGCGCCGAAATAGATCAGCATCGCCGTGCCCTGAAGTAACGACTTGGCGGCGACCGCGCGCCAGCTCTTTGGCCGCAAGCGCAGGCCGAAAACGGCCGCCGCGGCCCCGAGCAGCACCAGGGCCATCAGTGCCCGGGTCAAGTGGAACTGCCAGAGACCCGCATCCTCGGCGATCATCCGGACATAGTTGTCGGTGTAGCCAATGATGGCGGCATAGACCGCGATCAATCCGGCGGCGGCAAGGGTGCGGTCTTTCGTGGGCGTCATGACCCTTTCCAACTGCCCGCGCCGCAGCCAATATGCTGCGCAAAAAGCGACATTTGTGAGGGGTCTTCGCACCATGGGCTGGCTGGCAGACGAAACCGGGCTCGACAGGACTGCTGCGAACTATGCGCCGCTGACGCCGCTTTCGCATCTCGCCCGCGCCGCGGACGTCTTCGCCACTCGCACCGCTCTGGTCTGGCACGGCACGCGGCGGACCTATGCCGAGCTTGGCGCCCGCACCAGCCGCCTCGCCTCGGCGCTCACCGGCCTCGGCGTGCGGCCGGGCGATGTCGTGGCCACGCTCCTGCCCAACCTGCCGGCCCAGGTCGAAGCACACTGGGGCGTGCCCGCTGCGGGCGCGATCCTCTGCGCCATCAACACCCGTCTCGACACCTCCTCCGTCGCCTACATCTTTGGCCATTCCGGCGCCAAGGTCCTGCTCTGCGACAGCGCCTTCCTGCCGCTGGCCGAGGCCTCGCTGGCAGCGATGGACGGCGTGAGGCCCGCGCTGATCGAGGTCCCCGACCTCGAGAGCGGCCACGCCGCCAGCGGCCGGCACCTGACCTACGAGGACCTGCTCGCCGCCGGCGACCCGGCCGCGTCCTGGGTGATGCCGCAGGACGAATGGGAATCGATCGCGCTGAACTACACCTCGGGCACCACCGGCCGGCCCAAGGGCGTGGTCTACCACCACCGCGGCGCCTATCTCGCGACCTTCGCCAACGCCATCGCCTTCCGCATGGTGCTCTATCCCGTCTACCTGACGATCGCGCCCCTCTTCCACTGCAACGGCTGGTGCCACACCTGGATGGTGCCGATGCTGGGCGGCACCGTGGTCTGCTGCCGCGACATCACCGCCAAGGCGATCTACGACGCCATCGCCGAGGAGGGCGTCACCCATTTCGGCGCCGCGCCCATCGTGCTCAACACCATCATCAACGCGAGGGCCGAGGAGCGCCAGGCCTTCTCCCACCGCATCGGCCTGTTCACCGCTGGCGCTCCTCCGCCTGCCGCCACGCTCGCCGCCATCGAGCCGCTCGGCTTCGATGTCCTGCAGGTCTACGGCATGACCGGAACCTACGGCCCCGCCGTCGAATGCCTCTGGAACCCCGACTGGGACGGCGCGGCCACTGAGGACCGCGCGGTGTTCAAGGCGCGCACCGGGGTCGCCATGGCAACGCTCGAAGCCACCGGCGTCTTTGACGCGCAGGGCGCCCCGGTGCCGCGCGACGGCCAGACGCTGGGCGAGATCGCCTTCCGCGGCAACCTCGTCATGAAGGGCTACTACAGGAACCCGCAGGCCACGGCCGAAGCCTTCAAGGGCGGCTGGATGCGCTCGGGCGACATCGCCTTCCAGCATCCCGACGGCTACATGAAGATCACCGACCGGGCCAAGGACATCATCATCTCCGGCGGCGAGAACGTCTCGTCGGTGGAGGTGGAGGGCGTGCTGATGCACCACCCGGCGGTCAGCCTCTGCGCCGTTGTGGCCAAGCCGGACGAGAAATGGGGCGAGGTGCCCTGCGCCTTTGTCGAGCTGAAGCCGGGCGCGGAGGCCACGGGCGAGGCGCTGATCGCCTTTGCCCGGTCACGGCTGTCGGGCTTCAAGACGCCCAAGGCCGTGGTCTTCGGCGAACTGCCGAAGACCTCCACCGGCAAGATCCAGAAGTTCGAGCTGCGCGCGCGGGCGAAGGCGCTGCCCTGAGGTGACCGCGCTCAAACGCTACCAGAAGCTCGAAAGCCGCGGCGTCTGGCGCGACGCGCCGGAGGCGCAGCGCCGCGATGTGGTGGTCAACCTGGGCGATGCCAGCCTGATCCTGACCGACCCCAAGTCGGACACGGCGCTGTCGCACTGGTCGCTGCCGGCGGTGCTGCGGCTCAATCCCGGTGACCTGCCGGCGGTCTTCGCCCCCGGGGAGGGTCTGGAGGAGACGCTGGAGATCGAGGACCGCGACATGATCGCAGCGCTCGACACCGTGCATCGGGCGGTGGTGGCGGCGCAGCCGCGGCCCGGGCGGCTGCGCGGCGTGATCCTGGGCGCGGCGCTGGTCGGGCTGGCGGCGGGCGCGGTGTTCTGGCTGCCCGATGCGCTGGCGTCCCATACCGCCGGCATGCTGCCGCCGGCCACGCGGGCGGCGCTGGGCGATCTGGTGCAGGCCGACCTTGCCCGGGTGGCCGGCACAGCCTGCGCGGCGCCCGAAGGCGTGGCGGCGCTGGCGGCGCTGGGCGACCGGCTCTACGGGCCGGGCAAGGCGCCGCAGTTGGTCGTGGTGCGCGAGGGGGTCGCCGGCGCGCTGGCCCTGCCAGGGCGGCGCGTGGTGATCGGCGAGCCTCTCGTCGCGGTGCCGGACGGGCCGGACGTGCTGGCCGGCCACCTCATTGCGGCGCAACTGTCGGCCGAACTGGCCGACCCGGTGCTGCCGCTGCTGCGCCATGCCGGGACACTGGCGACGATCAGGCTCTTGGCCACCGGCAGCCTGTCGGCGCAGGACGTGGCCGGCCATGCCGAGGCGCTGCTGGCGGCGCCGCCACCGATCCTGCCGGACGACGCCCTGTTGCGCCGCTTTGCCGAGGCCCGGGTCGCGGCCTCGCCCTATGCCTATGCGCTCGACCCCTCGGGCGAGGCGACGCTGCCGCTGATCGAGGCCGATCCCTTCGCCGCCGCCCCGGCGCCGCCGCTCCTGTCCGACGGGGAATGGGTGGCGCTGCAGGACATCTGCTCCACCTAGGGCGTGTCTCTGCCAGTTGGAGCCAATGCCGTGACGTTAACCCCGCCCCGGGCTTGACCCGGGGCCTCCCGCGTCACCGGCGGCGCGGGTTGACGGCGAGGCCCC
>JANOGU010000361.1:0-3605 GCA_031406135.1 Rhodobacterales bacterium | reverse complement strand
AGCGTGTGGCCTCACCATTCGCATGCGTACCACCGTTCACCGGAACAGTCGGTGAAATCGGCTCTGATGCAGGAGGCGCTGACAACGGGATATCGATCCGTTCCCGAGCCAGTTGGCAGTAATAGGTATAGACGTATCGTTATGCCGCCCACCCGCATCACCGGAAGGAAAATCATCGCGACGAAGGCGATCCCGAGGCCGCCCAGCCAGTTCAACATGCCGCGCCAGAGGTTCGTGCTGGCCGGCAGTCTGTCCAGACCGGCGATCATGCTCGACCCGGTGGTCGTCATCCCGGAGACGCTTTCGAAATAGGCGTCGGTCCAGCCGAGCCCGGGCGCGCCGATGACGAGGGGGAGGGCACCGAAGGCGGGCAGCACCGTCCAGACGGCGACCGTCAGCACGAACGCCTGGCGCACGCTGATGGCGCGCAGGTTGCGTGTGGCGCTGGCCACGGCCAGCAGCCCGCCGGTCACGAGCGTGATCGTCGCGGCCAGTACGAAGGCCATGGCATTGGGGTCGCCGAGGGTGAAATCGACGGCGGCCGGAATGATCATCGTGGCCCCGAGGACCACCAGCATCATCCCGGTGACATGCGCCGGGGGTCGCAGATCGACACTCATCTTGCCGGAAGGCATGGACCGGCCCGGCGCAGCCTGTCAAGGCGCGGGGCCGTGGGCGGCGGCCGGCCCGGGATCAGGCACCGTCCAGCGCCGCCGCCAGATCGGCGATCAGGTCCGCCGCATCCTCCAGCCCCACCGACAGCCGGATCAGGCCGGGGGTGATGCCGAGCGCGTCCTTCTGGTCCTGCGGCAGACGCTGGTGGGTGGTGGTGGCGGGGTGGGTGGCGATGGTGCGGGCGTCGCCCAGGTTGTTGGAAATCTTGACGATTTCCAGCGCGTTCATCAAGCGGAACGCGCGGTCCTTGGAACCCACGTCGAAGCTGACCAGCGTGCCGCCCGTCCCCATCTGTGCCATGGCCAGCGCGTGCTGGGGATGCGACGGCAGGCCGGGGAAGATCACCCGGTCCAGATCGCCGCGCGCCTCGAGGTATCTGGCTATGTCCAGCGCCGAGTCCGCCATCGCCCGGCAGCGCAGGTCGAGCGTGGTCATCCCGTTCAGCATCACCCAGGCGGTGAACGGGCTCATCGCCCCGCCGGTGTGTTTCATGTAGGGCTCGAAGGTCTTGCGCACCCAGTCCCTGGAGGCGCAGACCACGCCGCCCAGCGCCCGGCCCTGGCCGTCGATGTGCTTGGTGGTGGAATAGACGATGACATCCGCCCCCTGCTCCACCGCGCGCGAAAAGACCGGGGTGGCGAAGACGTTGTCCGCCACCACGGTGGCGCCGACGGCATGGGCGATGCGGGAGACCCCGGCGATGTCGACGATCTCCAGCGTCGGGTTCGACATCGTCTCGAAGAAAACGGCCTTGGTGCCGGGGGTTACCGCGCGCTGCCACTGGCCGAGGTCGGCGCCGTCGACGAAGACCACCTCGACCCCGTAGCGCCGCAGCACCTCTTCCAGCACGTAGAGGCAGGAGCCGAACAGCGCGCGGGCACTGACCACCCGGTCGCCGGCCTTGAGCATCGACATCAGCGCGCCGGACACCGCGGCCATGCCCGAGGCGGTGGCGAAGGCGTCCTCGGTGCCTTCCAGCGAGGCGATGCGTTCCTCGAACATCCGCACGGTGGGGTTGCCGTAGCGGGCGTAGATGAACTCGTCGTCCCCGGCCTTCTGGAACCGCTGCTCCGCCGCTTCGGCGGTCGGGTAGACGAAGCCCTGGGTCAGGAAGATCGCCTCGGCCATCTCGCCGTACTGGCTGCGGCGGGCGCCGTCGTGGACGAGTTTGGTGCGGGTCCTGCGGTCCATCGTCTTCCCCCATGGCAAAGGCGTCGGGGGAAACCCGGCACCTCTTTAGCGGTTTGTTTAACGTGGCCCGCAATCCGGTTCACAAAGCGCCACGCAGGGCGGCGTAGCCCCGGCGCAGGCCGGGGTCAACAGGACCGGCGCACGGCGTGTTGAAAAGGTGACATCCCGCCCTGAAAGAACCTCCGTCATGCACCCGTCACGCCGCGGTCACGCCGCCTTCGCGGCGCCCTCCTAGCAGGCGAGACGTCCGCAGTCGCGGCCCCGGAAAAGGAGCGGGAGCCTTGCCGATCATTGCCATCACCGCCCGCCGTGATGGCGGGCTCGACGGGGAAGCCTTGCCGGCGGTGACGCCGGAGCAGCGCGTGACGGTGATGATCCACGGATACCGCTACGCGCCGGGCACCGGCGACGCCTGCCCGCACCGAACGCTCTATGCCCTGATGCCGCAGCGCAGCGGGCCCCGCGTGGTGAGTTGGCCGCGGCATCTGGGGCTGGCGCACGAGGGCCTGGGCATCGGGTTCGGCTGGCAGGCCACGGGCGCGATCTGGCGGGCCTACGCCGCCGCGGGGAAGGCCGGCGACGGGCTCGCCGGCCTCGTGCGAACGTTGCGGGCACAAGGGTCGGGGCCGGTCGATGTGGTCGCGCATTCGCTGGGCGCCCGTGTCGCGCTGTCGGCGCTTTCCGGCGTGGCACCTGGCGACATCGGGCGCCTCGTGCTGATGTCGGCGGCGGAGTTCGCGGCGCCCGCCGCCGCGGCGCTGGCCACGCCTGCGGGCCGCGCGGCGGGGGTGCTCAACGTCACCAGCCGCGAGAACGACCTGTTTGACGGGCTGTTCGAACTGTGCCTCGCCGCCGGCCTGCGCGGGCTTGGACCGACGCTGGGGTTCGGACTGGCGGCGCGCAACGCGGTCACGGTCCAGATCGACAGCGCCGCGCACCGGCGGGTGCTGGCGGCACTCGGCCACCGCATCGAGCCGCCGGGGCGCCGCATCTGCCACTGGTCGGCCTACCTGCGCCCCGGCCTCTTCCCGCTTTATCGCGCGGTCCTCGACGGCCGCCTGCCGCTGCCCGTACTGCAGGCCGCGCTGCCCGCGGACACAGCACCACGGTGGTCGCGTCTGGTCCTGCCCTTGCCGCCGGCGCCGGACGTGGCACATTGAGGGGTCTCGAGGAGGCCCCGGAATGCCCGCACCGATCACGCTGCACACCTGGCCGACGCCGAACGGCTGGAAGATCACCATCGCGCTGGAGGAGCTTGGCCTGCCCTACGAGGTCCGCTTCGTGGACATCGGCAAGGGCGAGCAGTTCGCGCCGGATTTCCTGAAGATCGCGCCGAACAACCGGATCCCTGCCATCGAGGACCCCGAAGGACCGGACGGGGCGCCGATCGCGATTTTCGAGTCGGGCGCGATTCTGCAATACCTGGCGCGCAAGACCGGGCGCCTGTACGGCGCCACCGAGCGCGACCGGCTCGCGGTGGAGCAGTGGCTGTTCTGGCAGATGGGCGGGGTCGGTCCGATGGCGGGGCAGGCGCATCACTTCCTGCGCTATGCCCCGGGGCTCGACCCGCCGCAGGTGCTGCCCTACGCGCAGGACCGCTACCGCCGCGAGGTCGGGCGGCTGTACCGCGTGCTGAACGACCAGCTCGCGTCGCGCAAGTTCGTGGCCGGCGATGCGCTGTCCATCGCCGACATCGCGATCTGGCCCTGGGCGCAAGGCTGGGAGCGGCAGGAGCAGAC
>JANOGU010000357.1:0-2056 GCA_031406135.1 Rhodobacterales bacterium | reverse complement strand
TGACCTCGGCGCTTTCGATGAACCTGTTCTCGCCGTCGCCGTGGCCCGACAGGCCCCAGAGGTTCGGCCGGTAGTCGATGTCAAGCGCGGTGCGCCCGCCGGTCGCCCGGGCGATGCGCAGGGCCTTGAGCACGGCCGCCTCGGTACGCGGGTGGCTGAGGTGGGTGCCGGTCGCCACCACCGCCCGCGCCTCGGCGATGAAATCCTCGCGGATATCCGCCTCGCACAGCGCCATGTCGGCGCAGTTCTCGCGGTAGAAGATCAGCGGAAAGCGCTGCTCGTCGCGGATGCCGAGGATGACGAGTGCGGTCAGCCGCTCGGGGTCGGTCACGATGCCGCGGGTGTCCACGCCCTCGCGCGCCAGTTCCTCGATCAGGAAGCGGCCCATGTGCTCGTCGCCGACGCGGGTGATCAGCGCCGACTTCAGCCCCAGCCGCGCGGTGCCGGTGGCCATGTTGGTCGGCGAGCCGCCGACATATTTCTGGAACGACCCCATGTCCTCCAGCCGGCCGCCGACCTGGGCGCCGTAGAGGTCCACCGACGACCGGCCGATGGTGATCAGGTCCAAAGTCTTCACGGTCGCCCCCCAGGCGGACCCGAGTCCGGTCAAATCGAGTCGGGGTTGACTTCTTGTAACAGATATTCCAATTCTATAGCAACGGATAAATCATTCTATTTCTCGGGCCGCCCCGGCCGCCACAGCCAGCGCCGTGGCGACCGTCATGGTCGCCGCCAGCCCGCGGAAGGCGCCGTAGTCGGCCTCGGACACCGCAATCAGGATCGGGTCGAGCCGGCGCAGCGGACTGAGGCCGGCATCGGTGATGGCCACGACCGGCAGGCCCTTGCCATGGGCGGCCTCGGCGAAGGCGACCGTCTCGGCGCTGTACGGGTTGAAGCTGACGGCCACCGCCACGTCGCCGCTGCGCAGCGCGTGCCGCGACGACAGGCTGCCTACCGAATCATGCAGCATCGCGGCGATACCCATCTTGTCCAGCGCGTAGGCGAGGTAGCTGGCAACCGGAAAAGCGCGCCGCAGACCCATCAGGTGCACCATGCCGGCGCCCGCCATGGCCTTGGCGGCACGGTCCAGCATCGCGGTGTCCGTGGTCTTGGCCAGCCCTTCCAGCGAGGCCCGGCCCGCTTCCATGAATTCGGCCAGCAGCGCCGGCGCAGAGCCCTCACCGTTCTCCCGCAGTCGCGCCAGGCGCTTTTCGTAGTCTGGCCAGGGCTGGGCGCGCTCCTGGCGGAACAGGCGCTGGAGTTCGGAATACCCGGAAAACCCCATCGCCTGGGCAAAGCGCATGATCGCCGACGGCGCGACCCCGGCTCCGGCGGCCAGGTCCGCCACGGTCGAGATCGCGATGCGGTCGAGATGCGCGGCAATGTAGTCGGCGCATTGTCGCAGGCGTTTCGGCAGCTGCTCCGACATCGCGTGCAGGCGGTCGTCGAAGTCGGCGCGGTTGGCGGGCGGCGTCGGAATGACCTGCGGCATGAGCAGTCCAGATGGAACGAGGGTTCCATTTCGTCGCATGAAGTCCGGGCCCTGTCACCCGGAAAGCGCGCGCCTCAGCGGTGCGTGTCAACGACGACGCGGCCCTGCACCCCACCCTTCAGGATCGCCGCCCCCAGCGCCGGCAGGTCGGCCAGTCCGGCGGGGTGGATCATGGCGCGCAGCTTGTCCAGCGGCAGGTCGCTGACGATGCGGTCCCAGGCCGCCACACGGTCGGCATAGGGGCGCAGCACCGAATCGATGCCCAGCAGGTTAACCCCGCGCAACAGGAACGGGATCACCGTCGCAGGCAGCGCCGTCCCGCCGGCGAGGCCCACGGCGGCGGCCGAGGCGTTCTGCTGCAACTGCCCCAGGACCCGCGCCAGCATCGCCCCGCCCACCGCATCGATGCAGCCGGCCCAGGTCTCGCTTTCCAAAGGCCGCTTCACCGTCTCGGCCAGCTCCGCCCGCGGCACGATCCGCGCGGCCCCGAGGTCGCGCAGATAGGCCTCCGTCTCCGGCCGACCGGTGACGGCGGCCACGCGGTAGCCCAGCGTCGCCAGGATC
>JANOGU010000302.1:0-38360 GCA_031406135.1 Rhodobacterales bacterium | reverse complement strand
CGCAGTTCCGTCGCCGTCAGGTCCGTCCTCGTGATCACCACTGCCACCATCGCTCAGCCTCCTTGCCTCAGCGACAGTGATTCAGAAATCGAAGCCTTTGGGAATCCCTCTCGAGTCAGCCATGAGGGCCGTTGGTATCAGCTTCCCCGGGGGGCATCATCCTTGCGCAAATACCCCACGGGGGTCCGGGGGTGTTGAACCCCCCGGGGGGTTCAACACGCACAGACCTCTCGCCAGACGCGCAACGCGGGTGCGCCCGGTCAGGCGATGAGCCCGCCGTCGGCGTCGTCGCCAGCCTCACCCAGCAGCCGGCCATAGTCGGCCACGGCCACGGTGCGGGCGCTGCGCAGCTCGATCACCCCGTCGCGCTTCAGAGCGCCGATCTGGCGGCTGACGGTTTCGATGGTGAGGCCGAGGTAGTCGGCCATCTGTTCCCGCGTCAGCGGCAGGTCGAACACCATCGGTCCGCGCCCATGGCGCAGCGCGGCGTCGCGGCGGCCGAGGATGGCCAGAAGGCTCGCGATCTTCTCGCGCGCGGTCTTGCGGCCGAGCAGCAGCATCCATTCCCGCGCCGCGTCCAGCTCGTCCAGCGTCATCTCCAGAAGCCGCCCCGCCACCCGCGGCGTCGAGCGCAGGAGGTCCTCGAACGGCGCCCGGCGAAAGCAGCACAGCGTGAGGTCGCTGACCGCGGTCACGTCGTAGGGCGCGGTGTCCCGGCCGGGACGGCCGACGAAGTCGGAGGGCAGCAGCAGCCCGACCATCTGCCGCCGCCCGTCCTCCATCGTCCGGGTCAGCGTCGCCACGCCGGTGACGACGCTGCCGACAAAGCCCATGCGCTCCCCCGACCAGGCGATCGGCTGGCCGGCCGGGAAGCTGCGGTAGTATTTGAACGCCTCGAGCCGGGCGAGTTCGTCGGTATCGCAATGCGCGCAGACCGCCCGGTAGCGGATCGGGCAGTCGCCGCAGTCCTGGCCCGCGGACTTCAGCACCGGGGCGCCCATGCGCATTGGCTTGACCTGCATCAATTTACCCCTCGACCCTATCCGGTACCTTTGGCCAGATGGAACAGAAATCGCTTCTCGCCGCACTGGGACGGACCGACGCACGCGCGCCGCGCTACACGAGCTACCCGCCGGCCTCGTCCTTCGGCCCGGCCGTGGGGCCCGCGGCGATGGCGGAGTGGCTGCAGGCCGTGCCGCAAGGTGCGGCGGTCTCGCTTTACCTGCACGTTCCGTTCTGCCGGCGCCTTTGCTGGTTCTGCGCCTGCCGCACCCAAGGCACCCAGACCGACCGGCCGCTGGCGGCCTATGTCCGCACGCTGGAGGCCGAGATGGCGCTGGTCGCCCGGCACCTGCCGGCCGGGGTCCGGATTGCGCATCTGCACCTGGGCGGAGGCACGCCCACGATCCTGCCGCCCGACCTGATCGCCCGCCTTGGCGCCGCCGTCCTGTCGCGCTGGCCGCTGGCCGGGGGCGCGGAGGTCTCGGTCGAGATCGACCCGACCGAGATCGACGAGGCCCGCATGGACGCCCTCGCCGCGCTGGGGATGACCCGCGTCTCGGTGGGGGTGCAGGATTTCCACCCCGCGGTGCAGGCCGCCATCGGCCGGATCCAGGATGCCGACTGCACGCGCCGGGCGGTGGGGGCGGCGCGCGAGCGGGGGGTGCAGAGCCTGAACATGGACCTGCTCTACGGCCTGCCCGGCCAGACCGAGGAGCGGCTGGCCGCGACCGTGGAACAGGTTCTGGCGCTGTCGCCGGACCGGGTGGCGCTCTACGGTTATGCCCATGTGCCCTGGATGAGCCGGCGGCAGCAACTGATCGACGACACAGCCCTGCCCGGGGCGGAGGCGCGGCTGGGGCTCTTCGGCACCGCGGCTGGCCTGTTCCTGTGGGATGGCTACCAGCGCATCGGCATCGATCACTTTGCCCGGTCCGGCGACAGGCTGGCCCGGGCGGCGCGGGCGGGGCGGCTGCGGCGCAGCTTCCAGGGCTATACCGACGACCCGGCCGAGGTGCTGATCGGGCTCGGCGCCTCGGCGATCTCGCGTTTTCCGCAAGGCTACGCGCAGAACCTGGCGGCGACCGGCGCGCATGCGGCGGCGGTGCGGGAGGGGCGGCTCGCCACCCACCGGGGCCACCGCTTCGAGGGCGAGGACCTCGCCCGGGCGACGGCGATCGAGCGGCTGATGTGCGACTTCCGATTTGACCGGGCGGAGGTGCTGGCGGCTGGCAGGATGACCGGCGGCGCGTTGGACCGGCTGATCGACCGGGCAGTCCTGCGCTTCCCGGGTTATGTGACGCGGGACCTGGCCGGGCTTGCCATCCTGCCGGAGGGACGGCCGCTGACGCGGGTTATCGCGAGCCTGTTTGACGCCTATGAAACCTCGCCGGAGCGGCATTCGCAGGCGGTCTGAGGCCGGAGGCCCGGAGCGTCACACGGTGGGACATTTTTTTCTATGGGCAAATTCAGTTGGTTACAGTGATTCGTTAGGGGTTTGTTAGGGAATGGCCCCCAGTTAACGCAGCGTGCGCGGTCGCGGTTCGCGGCGCCTCCGGCCCGTCTTCCACGATCCGGATCAGGCGGGCGAGGCAGTCGGCCAGCGCATAGCGGTCGAGGACGGTCTGTCGCGCAGCGGCGCGCTGGGGGGCAAAACGGGCGGGGTCGGCGAGGGCGCCGGTCAGTGCGGAAGACCAGGCGGCGATGTCGAAGAACGGGATCAGGCGGCCGTTCGCGCCGTCGTCGATCACCTCGCGCACGGGTGCGGTGTCGGAGCCCAGGACCAGGGCGCCGCAGGCCATGGCCTCCAGCATCGACCAGGACAGGACGAAGGGATAGGTCAGGTAGGCGTGGACGCGGCTCACCTGCATCAGCGCCACGAAGTCCGGGTGCGGGATGCGCCCGGTGAAGTGGACGCGGGAGAGGTCGAGGCGGTCCTTCACCTCGTCGAGGATGCGGGCCTTCCAGGTCTGGCCGTCCGGCGGGGCGCGGCCGTAGCTGACCTCGTCGCCGCCGACGATCACGGCGTGGGCCTGTGGGCGGGCGGCCAGAACCTCCGGCAGGGCGCGCAGGAAGACGTGGTAGCCGCGGTACGGCTCGAGGTTGCGGTTGGCGAAGCTTACGACCTCGTCGCCGGCGCGGAAGGTCACGCCGTCGGGCAGCGTCACCCGCGCCGCCGGGTCGGGGGCGATGCGCTGAGTGTCCACGCCGTCGAAGACCACGTCGATCATCGGCCGCAGGGCGACGGGGTGGCTGTCGGCCTGCCAGTGCGTGGGCGAGATGGCATGGTCGGCGTGCAGCAGCGCCTGGCCCAGGTGCGCGGCCCGGCCCTGGGCGATGAGGCTCTGGTCGAGCGTCGCCGGGACCGGATCGAATTCGGGATCGAAGCCCACGTCGCGGCCGCGGCCGCCGTAGTAGAACTCGGCATAGACGATCAGCCGCGCTTCGGGCCAGACCTCTTTGAGAAACAGCGTCTCGCCCCAGCCGGAATGGCCGACGACGACGTCGGGGACATGGCCCTTCTGGCGCAGGCTGCGGGCGGCGCGGGCCACGGTGGTGCCGCGGTCGGACATCTGGGTGTAGCTGCGGCCCAGCCTTGTGGCGGCGGGATCGGGCGGTTGTGCCCGGTGGCGGTAGCGGATGACGGGTACCGGCGAGGGGCGGGTGTTGGCCGCGTCGGTCAGCGCCCGCACCTCGTGCCCGCGGGCGGCGAGCGCGGGGGCGAGGTGGAGGAACTGGCCGGGAAAGTTCTGGTGGACGAAGAGGATGTTCATAGGGGGCACCTCGTCAGACGTCCCGCGCCAGTCGGGCCTTTGCAAGGAGTGGAGACAAGCACGGCGTCGCCGGCCGCCGGATCGACGCGCGGAGCCGGGGAACCTGACGCGCTTCCCTCCCCCTCGTGGGGAGGGAGAGGGTGGGGGGCTCTGCGGGAACGGCCGGGCGCCCCCACCCCCGTCCCCTCCCACGAGGGGAGGGGAGGCGCCCGGGAACGGCGGCGCACATTAGCCCGATCCCGCGCCTCATGCCGCGTCCGGCCCGCGCTCGCCGAAGGCCGCGGCCATCAGCGTGCGGGTGTAGTCGGTCTGCGGCGCGTCGAACACGGCCCGGGTCTCGCCGGCCTCGACCACGTCGCCGTTCTTCATCACCATGACCCGGTGGGCGAGCGCGCGGATCACCCGCAGGTCATGCGAGATGAACAGATAGGCGAGCCCGTATTTCCGCTGCAGCTCGCGCAGCAGCGCCACGATCTGCACCTGCACGGTCATGTCGAGCGCCGAGGTCGGCTCGTCCAGCAGCACGAGCTTTGGTCTCAGGATCATCGCGCGGGCGATGGCGATGCGCTGCCGCTGGCCGCCGGAAAACTCGTGCGGGTAGCGGTGCATGGTGGCGGGGTCGAGGCCGACCTCGGCCATGATCTCGGCCACCATGGTCTTGCGGTCGCGGCCCGGCTCGACCCCGTGCACCCCCAGCCCCTCGGCGATGATCTCCTGCGCCGTCATCCTTGGCGACAGCGAGCCGAACGGGTCCTGGAACACCACCTGCATGTCGCGGCGCAAGGGGCGCATGGCGCGGCCGCGCAGGGCGTCGATGCGCTGGCCGGCGAAGCTGATCGGCCCCACCGACTGCGTCAGCCGCAGGATCGCCAGCGCCAGCGTGGTCTTGCCGGACCCGCTTTCGCCCACGATCCCGAGGGTTTCCCCCGCACGGACCGACAGCGAGGCATCGTTGACCGCCTTCACATGGCCGGTGGTGCGGCGCAGCAGGCCGGTCTGGATCGGGAACCAGATGCGCAGGTTTTCGGTGCGGGCAATCTCCGGGGCGCCCGCGGGCACCGGGTCGGGGCGGCCCCTGGCCTCGGCGGCGATCAGCTTCTGCGTATAGGGGTGCTGCGGCGCGTCGAAGATCGCCGCGGTCGGGCCCTGTTCGACGATCTCGCCGTTCTGCATGACGCAGACCCGGTCGGCGATGCGGCGGACGATGGTGAGGTCGTGGGTGATGAACAGGAGCGACAGCTTCTCGCGCGCCTTCAGGTCGGCGAGGAGGTCGAGGATCTGCGCCTGGATGGTCACGTCGAGCGCCGTGGTGGGCTCGTCGGCGATCAGCAGCTCCGGGCCGTTGGCCAGCGCCATGGCGATCATCACCCGCTGGCGCTGGCCGCCGGAGAGCTGATGCGGATAGGCCGCCAGCCGGCTTTCGGCGTCGCGGATGCCGACCTTTTCCAGAAGCTCCAGCGTGCGGGCGCGGGCGGCGGCGCCGGCCAGGCCCTGGTGCAGCGCCAGGCTCTCGCCGACCTGCCGCGCGATGGTGTGCAGCGGGTTGAGCGAGGTCATCGGCTCCTGGAAGATGAAGCTGATGTCGTTGCCGCGCACCCGGCGCAGTTCCGGTTCCGGCGCGCCCAGCATCTGCCGGCCGTTCCAGGTGACCGAGCCGGAGACGATGGCGCTGTCGGGCAGGAGCGACACCGTGGACAGCGCGGTGACCGACTTGCCCGAGCCAGACTCGCCCACCAGCGCCAGGGTCTCGCCGCGGTCCACGCTGAAGGACACCTGCCGGACCGCCTCGACCACGCGGCCGTCCTGGCGGAAGCCGACGGACAGGCGGTCCACCTGCAGGAGTGCTGTCACCGGAACGTCTTTCGCGGATCGAAGGCGTCGCGCACGCCTTCGAAGATGAAGATCAGCAGTGTCAGCATGGTGGCGAAGGTGAAGAAGGCGGTGAAGCCCAGCCAGGGCGACTGGATGTTCTGCTGCGCCTGCCGGGACAATTGCCCCAGCGAGGGCGCGGAGGCGGGCAGGCCGTAGCCGAGATAGTCGAGCCCGGCCAGCGCGCCGATGGTGCCGGTGACGACGAAGGGCAGCATGGTCAGCGTCGCGACCATGGCGTTCGGCAGCACGTGGCGGAACATGATGCGGCCGTCCGACACGCCCAGCGCCCGCGCGGCGCGGACGTATTCGAAATTGCGCGCGCGCAGGAATTCGGCGCGGACAATCCCGATCAGCGCCGTCCAGCCGAACAGGACCATCAGGAAGACGAGCAGCATGACGCTGCGCTCGACGACCGAGAAGACGATGATGATGACGTAGAGCTGCGGCGTGGAGGACCAGATTTCCAGCAGGCGCTGGAACAGCAGGTCCACCCTGCCGCCGAAGTATCCCTGCACCGCGCCGGCGGCGATGCCGATGATCGAGGTCAGCACCGAGACGATCAGCGCGAAGGTCACCGACAGGCGGAAGCCGTAGATCACCCGGGCCAGCACGTCGCGCGAGGTGTCGTCGGTACCCAGCCAGTTCTGCGCCGAGGGCGCCCCCGGCGCGGCGCCGCCGGTATCGACGATGGTGTTGTAGCTGTAGGGGATCAGCGGCCAGAGGATGCGGCCGCGCTCGACCGGCTCGCCCGCGAACGCGCCAGTGGCCTCGACCTCGGCGATGGTGGCTTCGGCCTCGCCCAGACACTCCTCACGGCCGCCGGACAGGATCAGGCACTGCACCTCTGCGTCCTGGTACTCCGCTTCCGTGCGGAAGGTGCCGCCGAACGCGGTCTCGGGATAGAAGCGCAGGACCGGCGTGTAGTATTCGCCCCGGTACTGGACGAGGAGCGGGCGGTCGTTGGCGATCAGCTCGGCACAGAGCGAGATGCCGTAGAGCACCAGAAAGAGCATCAGCGACCAGTA
Organism: Rhodobacterales bacterium; assembly: GCA_031406135.1. GTDB lineage: Bacteria > Pseudomonadota > Alphaproteobacteria > Rhodobacterales > Rhodobacteraceae > JANOGU01. Next base: position 31,690 of record JANOGU010000302.1, on the reverse strand, counting down.
GGCCCGCCGGTTGGCGCGGAAGTTGCGCCAGCGCCGCTGGTTCAGGGGCGACAGCGCCATCCCCTAGCCCCGCCGCTCGAAGTCGATCCGGGGATCGACGAAGACATACATCATGTCCGACAGGATGCCGACCACCAGCCCGATCACGCCGAAGGCGAAGAGCGAGCCGAAGATCACCGGATAGTCCCGCTCCACCGCCGACTTGAAGGCAAGCTGGCCCAGTCCGTCGAGCGAGAAGATCATCTCGATCAGGAGCGACGAGCCGAAGAACACGCCGAGGAACACCGAGGGAAATCCCGCGATGACGATCAGCATCGCATTGCGGAAGACGTGGCCGTAAAGCACGCGGCGTTCCGACAGGCCCTTGGCGCGGGCGGTCATCACGTATTGCTTCTTGATCTCGTCGAGGAAGCTGTTCTTGGTCAGCAGCGTCAGCGTGGCGAAGGACGCGATCAGCTGCGCCGTGACCGGCAGCACGATGTGGTGCAGGTAGTCGAGCACCTTGCCGACCAGGCTGAGGCTTTCCCAGTTGTCCGAGGTCAGGCCGCGCAGCGGGAACCATTGGAAATACGAGCCGCCGGCGAAGACCACCATCAACAGGATGGCGAAAAGGAACGACGGGATCGCATAAGCGGCGATGATGATACCGGAGGTCCAGGTGTCGAAGGACGACCCGTCGCGCACCGCCTTGCGGATGCCGAGCGGGATCGAGACCAGATAGGCGATGATCGTGGACCACAGGCCCAGGGTGATCGAGACCGGCATCTTTTCCAGGATCAGGTCGACCACGTCGATGGAGCGGAAGTAGCTTTCGCCGAAGTCCAGCCGGACGTATTTTCCCATCATGATCAGGAAGCGCTCCCAGCCCGGGATCGCCTCCTTGCGGCACTCGGGATGGTCGATCGAGGGCTCGCCGGTGAAGCCCTCGGCGCAGACGAAGCGGGAAAAGCCGAACTGCACCTCCAGCTTGGCGAGGAACTCGGGCGGCAGACCGCGGCCGCCTATGGAGCTGCCGTCGCCCTCCTGCGATACCTCCTCGCCGGCGCCGCTGAGCGCCTCGAGCGCGTCCCCCTCGCCCTCGATGCGCGCGCGGATCTGGTCGAGCGGGCCGCCGGGGACGAACTGGGTCAGGGTGAAATTGACGATCATGATCCCGATCAGCGTCGGGATCACCAGCAGCAGTCGGCGGAGAATGTAGGCGCCCAAGGCGGTTCCGCCGTCCCTATTTCAAGACGCCCGCGGCTTTCAGCGCCGCCGCCTTTTCCGGGTTGAACCACCAGATCATGGTCTCGCCCAGGCCGTATTCCGGCACCATTTCCGGGTGTTCGTACATATCGTAGTAGGCGACCCAATGGCTGGCCTTGTACCATTGCGGGACCCAGACACCCTCGGCCCGGATCACCCGGTCGAGCGCCTTGGTCGCGACGGTCAGCTCGTCCATCGACTTTGCCGCCATCGCGATGTCGATCACCCGGTCCACCGCCTTGCTCTTCAGCCCGGCGACGTTGAAGACCGAGACATCGGCCGTTTCCGATCCGTAGTACTGCTTCAGCTCCGAGCCTGAAATATAGCCCGAGCGCAGGTTGTCGGTGATGATGTCGAAGTCGTATTGCGGGTCGCGGGTGCGCGCCTCGAACTGCGCGGTATCGACGTTTTCGAGCCTTGCGTCGATGCCGAGCGCGATCAGGTTTTCCACATAGGGCGTGTAGACCCGGTCGAATTGCGGATTGGCGTTCAGGAACCTGACCGACAGGGTCTCGCCCTTCGCGTTGCGGCGCTTGCCATCGTCGCCCACCGGCCACCCGGCCTCATCCAGAAGCGCCGAAGCTTTGCGCAGGTTGCCGCGATCAAGCTGGCGCTCGCCGGAGACCGGCGCCGCAACCGCATCGTCCGTCAGGATCGAGGCGGCCAGCAGGCCCTCGTCCACCAGCGGCTGCAAGAGTGCGACCTCTTCGGGCGAAGGTGCCCCGGTCGCGGCGAGGAAGCTGTTCTCCCAGACCGAATTGATGCGGGCGTAGAGCCCGTAGAACAGCGTCTGGTTCGACCATTCAAAGTTGAACATCAGCCGGATCGCCTCGCGCACGCGCGGGTCCTGGAACTTTTCGCGGCGCAGGTTGAACACGAAGGCCTGGCCCGTGGCCTTGATGCCGTTGGGAATCTCTTCCTTTCTCACCTGGCCGGCCACCGCCGAGGGGAAGTCGTATTGCTCGGCCCAGGACTTCGAGGAGTTTTCCAGACGGAAGGTGTAGGCACCGCCCTTGAACCCTTCGAAAGCCGCCTGCGGGTCGGCGAAATACTCGTAGCGCAGCGTTTCGAAGTTCCCCTGGCCCCGGTTGATCGGCAGGTCGCGGCCCCAGTAGCCGGGGTTGAGGCGGTAGACGACGCGGGTGCCGACGTCGATCCTGTCCACCACGTAGGCGCCGGACCCCAGGTAGGGGGTCAGCGTGCTTTCCTCCATGTCCAGGGTGTTGGCGAGGTAGTGCGCCTTGGAGAACACCGGCAGTCCGCCCACGTCGGAGGGCAGGTCGCGGTACGGAATGCCCGGCTTGAAGGTGAACCTGATCTTGAGGGGGTCGATGATCTCGGCCTTTTCCACCTGCTGCGAAAAGACGGTGCGAAAGTCGGTCAGGCCCTTGGTCACGAAGGTCTCGTAGGAAAACAGCACGTCCTCGGCGGTCAGCGGCGTTCCGTCCGAAAAGGTGATGCCGGGGCGCAGGTTGAATATGACCCAGGAGCGGTCGGCGGGGTATTCCATCGTCTCGCACAGCAGGCAGTAGGCAGAGCCGATCTCGTCCATCGTGCCGTTCAGCACGGATTCGAGCATGATCGAGGAGCCGACCGCGCCGCGGCCCTTGGCCGAGAACGGGTTCATCGAATCGAAGCCGCCGAAGGCCCAGGTGCTGAGTTCGCCGCCCTTGGGCGCGTCGGGGTTGACGTAGTCGAGATGGGTGAAGTCGGCCGCGTATTTCGGCGGGTCGCCGAAGGTGGTGATGGCATGCGCGACGGTCACGTCCTGCGCCCGGACCGCCAGCGCCGTGGCGGCGACGAGAACGATGCCGAAGCCCGCCGCCAGCCCGGCCCGCACCGCCCGGCTATCCTGTGCCGCCGTCACCGCCCTGCCCGGTTTGCCCATGCCTGTCTCCCCGCCGTCTGCCCGGCCCCGTTGCCCGCAATGCTAAGGGCACGGCGGTCACGGGCAAGATACGTTCGCGCGATTATCACAGTTGCATGCGAAAAGGCCGCCCCGCGGGGGGCGGCCCTGCGGCAGCGCGTCGGCCCCGGGATCAGGGGACCGAGGCGAGATAGGCGATGATCGCGACGCGGTCGTCCGGCTTCGGCAGACCCTGGAAGTTCATCTTGGTGCCCGGCACGTAGTCCTTGGGGTTCTCGAGGAACTGGTAGAGGTTGGCAAAGGTCCAGGTCTCGGCGCTCTGAGCCGTCATGCCGTCGGAATAGCCCGGGAAGGCGGTGATGGAGCCTTTGTTGCGGTTCACCACGCCGTTCAGGTGCGGCCCCGGGCCTTCGGTGCCGTCGATCTTGTGGCAGGCCTTGCACTTGGCGAAGATCTTCTCGCCGGCTGCCGGATCGGCCGCCGCGATCAGGGCGTCGAGGTCGGCGGGCGGACCCGACGCTTCCTCGCCGCCTTCGGCCGGGGCTTCCTCGGCGCCGGTCTCGATCACGTAAGCCTGTGCCGCCTCGCCGCCGTGGCCCTCGCCGCCGGCGCTGGCGGGGTAGACCGACTCCCCTGCGAAGCCGATCAGCAGGAACACCAGGAGCGAACCGCAGATGCCGCCCACCGCCTTGGTCATCGTCATCGTGTCGAACATGTCGCGTCCGTGCCCTGCCCAGCCATCACCGCTAGTCTTGCGGCGCTTCTACCTGCTTCCCGCGCGCCAGCGCAAGGTATAGACGCGCGACGACGCTGGAGAGGCCGCAGCCCGGAGACGGACCGAGATGGAGCAGAGGATCGCTTTCCAGGGGGAACCCGGAGCCTATTCGCACGAGGCCTGCCGGCAGGCGCGCCCGGGACTTGACGCCCTGCCCTGTCGCACCTTCGAGGACGCGATCGAGGCTTGCCGGTCGGGCGAGGCCGATCTCGCCATGCTGCCGGTGGAGAACTCCACCTATGGCCGGGTGGCCGACATCCATTCGCTGCTGCCGGGGTCCGGCCTGCATATCGTGGACGAGCACTTCCTGCGGGTTCACATCCACCTTCTGGGTGTGCGCGGCACAGCCCTGGGGCGGGTGAAGCGGGCGATGAGCCATACCGTGCTGCTCGGCCAGTGCCGGGCGTTCCTGAAATCGCACGGGCTGACCGCGGTGACCGGCGCCGACACCGCCGGGTCGGCCAAGATCGTGGCCGAGAAGGGCGACCCGGAACTGGCGGCGCTGGCGTCGGAGCTCGCGGGGGAAATCTACGGGCTCGAAGTGCTGGCCCGTCAGATCGAGGACCAGGCCAACAACACCACCCGCTTCCTGGTGATGGCACGCCAGCCCGACCTGACGCGGCGCGGCGACGGCCGGATGATGACCACCTTCACCTTCCGCGTCCGCAACATCCCGGCGGCGCTGTACAAGGCGATGGGCGGCTTTGCCACCAACGGCGTCAACATGACCAAGCTGGAAAGCTACATGGTCGGCGGGTCGTTCACCGCGACCGAGTTCTACGCCGACATCGAGGGCCACCCCGGAGACGAAAGCGTCGGGCTGGCGCTGGAGGAGCTGGGGTACTTCACCTCGTCGCTCAACATCCTCGGCGTCTATCCCTCGAACCGTCCGCGCAGCTGAAGACAGGCGCCCGCGGTCAGTCCAGCCGGTCGGCGATCCAGGCCGCCAGCATCGCCTGGGCGATGGCGCCGGCGCGCGGGGCGCGCAGCTCAGCGTGGCCCCCGGCCATCGCCTCCGCCATCTCCTCGCGCGAGACCCAGCGCGCGGCTTCCAGTTCCTCTGGGTCAAGCGTGATCTCTTCGCTCTCCGCAACGGCGAGGCAGCCGACCATCAGCGAGGCGGGGAAGGGCCAGGGCTGGCTGGCCAAGTAGCGCACGCGGCCGATGCGCACGCCGGTCTCCTCGGCGACCTCGCGGCGGACGGCGGCCTCGATCGTCTCGCCGGGCTCGACGAAGCCGGCGAGACAGGAATACATCGCCGGCGGCCAGCCCGCCGACCGCCCGATCAGCGTGCGGTTGCCGCGCAGCACCAGCATGATGACGACCGGATCGGTGCGCGGGAAATGGGCGGCGCCGCAGGCCGGGCAGCGCCGCTGCCAACCGCCGCGTTCGGGAAGCGACGGCGCGCCGCAGGCGGCGCAGAAGCGGTGCGAGGCGTGCCAGCCGGTGAGCGCCTTGGCGGTGGCGGCCAGCGCGCCGTCCTCGGGCGACAGCCGCGCCATCAGCCCGCGCAGTTCGGCAAAGCCAGCGTCCGGCGGCAGGTCGGGGTGGCGCTGCACAGAAGGGTCGAGGAACCCCGCCTCCACCGCCGCCTGGCCCGCGGGGGGTGTCCAGGACGAGATGTCCTGCGCGAAGCGCGCCGTGCCTCCGCTGCGGCCGAGATAGACCGGCGCCTCGCCCGCCGCCAGTGCCGGGTGGCCGGCGGCCAGCCAGCCGAGGTCGGCGGCCTCGCCGCCCGTGAGCGGCTTGCCGCGCCACAGGGGCAGCACCGCGCCCTGGTCCAGGGCCGCCGCCAGCGCCTGCGGATCGGTGCGGATCGCGGCGTCGCGGTCGGGCGCGTCGCCGGCGAAGGCCAGCCCCGCGGTCAGCATGGCGCGGCGCTCCGGTTGGCGGCCGGCGGCCAAAGGTGGTGCCGATCTGCAATCCTGGCGCGAGATGTGCGACGACTCCGCAATCGCCTCCTCGGCGAACGCGACATTCGGTCTATCCTTGCGGTTGTGGGGGAGCGCCGCTGGGCGGCGCTGACGGGGTTTCGCATTTGCGCGCTTTTCATCACTTTCCGTTTCCGGTGCCGCGCCACCCCCGGCAGGTCCACCTGCGCATCCTGGGCACCACCGACCTGCACGTCCACATCCTGCCGTTTGACTACACCGCCGACCGGAGGAACGAAACCGTCGGCCTCGCGCGCATCGCCGACCTCGCCTCCGCCCTGCGGCGCGAGGTTCCGAACTGCCTGCTTTTCGACAACGGCGACTTCCTTCAGGGCAGCCCGCTCGGCGACCTCGTCGCGCAGCGCGGGCTGCGCGAAGGAGACGTGCATCCGATGATCGCGGCGATGAACGCGGCCGGCTACGACGCGGCCGGCCTGGGGAACCACGAATTCAGCCACGGCCTGCCCTTCCTGCGCCGGTCGCTGCAGGACGCCCGCTTTCCGGTGGTGTCGGCGAACGCCATCGCCGCCGACCGGCCGCTGGGGCCGCCCTGGGTGCTGCTCGACCGCGAGGTGCGCGACGGCGCCGGCACGCCCCATCCGCTGCGCATCGGGGTGATCTCGTTCCTGCCGCCGAAGACCGAGGTCTGGGACCGGGAGCATGTTGCCGGCCGCTTGCACACCCCGGACATGCTGGCCGCCGCCGCCCGGCACCTGCCGGACCTGCGGTCCGCGGGCGCCGACCTTGTGGTGGCGCTCTGCCATTCCGGGATCGGCAGGACCGCCGCCACGCAGCGCGACGATCACAGCGCGACGGACATCGCCGCCCGGCCCGAGGTCGATGTCGTGGTCGCGGGCCATACGCACCTGGCTTTTCCCGGCCCCGCACATGCGGGATTCCCGGGCACGGACGCCGTCCTGGGCACGCTGTGCGGCAAGCCCGCGGTCATGGCCGGCGCCTTCGGCTCGCATCTCGGTGTGATCGACCTGCTGCTCGACGGCAGCGACGGCGGCGGCTGGCGCATCGCCGCCGCGCAGTCCCGGGCGCTGTCGGTCGCCGGCCAGAAAGACGGACTGAAGGACGGACTGAAGGACGGGCCCGCGCGGCGGCCGTCGGCCGCCGGGCGCCGGCTCCGGGCGGCGGCGGGGCCGGCGCACCAGGCCACGCGGGCCGCGCTGCGCGAACCGCTCGGCCGCACCACGTTGCCGGTCGACACGCACTTTGCCCTGGCCGGCGACGGGCCGGCGAGCTTCTACATCGCCACGGCCAAGCGCGACCATGTCCGCGCGGCCTTCGCGGGAACCCCGCTGGCGGGTCTTCCGCTGCTGGCGACCGCCTCGCCCTTCAAGTCCGGTGGCCGCGGCGGGCCGGGGAACTTTGTCTGTCTGCCCGCGGGGCCGCTCACGCTGCGCCACATCGCCGATCTGTATCCCTTCCCGGACTCGGTCGCCGCCCTGCGCATGACCGGGGCGCGACTCTGCGACTGGCTGGAGCGGGCGGCGTCCCTGTTCCGTACTCTCCGACCGGGCATCCCCGACCAGCCGCTGATCGACCCGGAGGTGTCCGTCTTCCAGTTCTTTGGCCTGCTCGGGGCGAGCTACACCATAGACACCGCCGCCCAGCCGAGGTTTGGACCCGACGGACGGCGCAACCCGGCCGCCGGCCGCCTGCGCGACCTGCTCATCGACGGCGCGCCGCTCGATCCCTCGGCCGAGGTTGTGGTGGCCACCAGCAGCTACCGGGCCGGGTTGTTCCTGGCCGACGGCGGCGAGGGCGAGGGATCGGACCTGCCGTTGGCCGCGCCGAAGGCCTGCCGCGACATTCTCGCCGCCTGGGTCCGCCGGCACGGCACTCTGCCACCGCCGCCGCCCCCCGCCTGGCGCCTGTTGCTGCCGCCCGGGGCCAGCGCCACGCTTGACACGGCGCCGCAGGCCCAGCCGGCGCGGGCCGGGCTGCCCGGCCTTGTCGCCGAGGGGTTGGGCTTTACCGCAGATGGGTTCCTGCGGGTCCGGCTGACCGCCAGCGCCTGAGATGGACAGCGCGCGCGCCAGCGGGCATGAAGCGCCGTCATGCGGCGCATCCTGATCCTCGTCCTTTTCGCGGCGGCGGCCCTTGGCCTTGCCGCGCATCTGACCCGGCCGGGCGAGGCGGAGCTTTCGGCGCTGATCGAAGGAATGGTGCGCGAGCGGGTGGCCAGCAGCGATATCGACGCTTCTGGCGATCCGGTGGCGACGATGGCGCTGGCCGCGTGCAAGCTGCGCCCTTCGGACTGCGCCGGCCTGGTGCGCAAGGCGCTGGACGTGCGGCTTGTCCGCGGACCCCTCGCAACGCGCGCGGTGATCGCCGGGCTGGGGCGGAAGACGCGCTGCCTGGGCGTCTTTGGCCGCTACTTCTGCCGACGGCCGGAGCGGACTTGAGATTCGCCGCCGCGATCTTCGACCTCGACGGCACGCTGGTGGACACCGAGCGGCTGGCGATGGCGGCCGGGCTTGAAACCCTTCGGCTGGCCGGGGTGGAGGCTTCCGAAGACGTGTTCCACCGTCTGGTGGGGGTGGACGACGTGACCGGCTCGGCGATTCTCGGCGGCCTGTTCCCCGGTCTGGACGTGGCCGCCTACCGGGTTGACTGGAACCGTCGCTTCCATGCCCGACTGGAGCACGGCATCCCGCTCAAGGCCTTCGCGGTCGAGGTGCTGACGGCGATCCGGCTGCCACGGGCCATCGCCACCTCGTCCACCCGGGCGCAGGCCGACCGGAAGCTCGCCCGCACCGGCCTGCACGTCCATTTCTCGGCGGTCGTCACCTACGACGATGTGACGACCCCCAAACCAGCGCCCGAACCCTTCCTGCGCGCCGCTGAACGTCTGGGCGTGGACCCGGCTGACTGCGTCGCCTTCGAGGACAGCGAGACCGGCGCGCGGTCCGCCCGCGCCGCCGGGATGACGGTGGTGCAGGTGCCGGACGTCATCCCGACGCGGGGCGAGCACGCCCACCATGTGGCCCGCGATCTTTGGCAAGGTGCCCGCGCCGTGGGGCTCATCTGAGCGCGATCACCTGGCCGGGATCGAACAGCCAGGGCGCCACGAGGCCGCAGCTGTCGGCCATCGGCAGGCAATCCTCGGGGAGGGTGAAGCCCATGGTTTCGCGCAGGAAAGCCTGCCGCGCCGCGCACCGGGCGGCGACGGCGGGGAACTGCGCGGCAAGGTCCGCGCGCAGGGCCGCGTCGGCGATGACGAAGCCGTCCTCCATCCGCGTTGAGCCGTAGACCGGGTGGCCGGGGATCACGTCGCACTGCATCGCCATGCCAGAGGCGAGCGGGATCGTGGAGTCGGGGAAGATCGGCGAGGACAGCCATTCGTCGATGCCGATCAGATGGCCGGGATTGAGGGTCACACCGTAGCGCTCGAACGGCAGCGCCGCGTCGATCCGCGCCTGCACCGCGCCGCCCGGCGTGCCGGGGAGCATCAGCGACAGCCAGTCGGACATCGCGGCGACGTAGGGGCCGGCGAAACTTTCCAGGTAATCCCCGGCCGCGGCTGGCAAATCCTGCGGGCCGGAGGCCAGCCACCCGGCCCGGCAAGAATTCGCGCGCCAGTGGCAGATGTTGAAGCTGACCGGCTCGCCCCGGGTCAGGCGCCGGCCGCGCGGCCCGGACATGCCCTGCATCGGGCCGCTGGCAAAGGTGAGGTGGCAGCCGAGGGGCAGGCCGCCGATGCCCGCGGCTTCGACCGCGGCGAAGTCGGTGATCCCGTCGCGCAGCGAAAAGATCATGCGGGTCAGGGCCTTGCCCGCCATCTGGCCGGCGAATTCGAAGCGCGCGATCTCGGCGGCGTCCGCCCTCGTGCGCAGACCGTGGCCGGGGTGCATGATGAGCGCGGTGGCGTTGGTGACGCGGCCGGCCCGCGCCCGGATCGGATCGGCGAGGAAGGCGGGAAGGTCGAGCGCGGTTTCGGGGTCGTCCACCTCGCCCGCGCCGAACCACTTCCACCCTGCCGCGCCGACCCGGGCGCCCGCGGGGATGGCGGCGTGGAGGAGGTCGGCGAGCCGCGCCCCGGCCCGCGGCTGGGACGGCAGCGACAGCGTGCCGCAGAGCTGCACTTCGGCGTAAGGCGCTGACAAGACGGGGCTTTCCACCGTGTATGGCACGCATTCGTTGCCGGTGATGAGCACCAGCCGGTCCGGCGTGAGGACCAGCAGCGCCTCCTCGAAGCGGGGATCGAAGCCGGTCAGCCAGTGCAGGTTGGCGGCGTGTTCGCGGTCGCCATAGACCACCAGCACCTCCAGCCCCGCCGCCGCCATCGCCGCCCGCAGCGCCGCCAGCCGCGCCTCGTATTCGGCCAGTGCGGGCTCCGGCACCGGGTCCGGGGCGCCGAAGTCGGGCCAGTCGAGGCGGATCAGGGTGGGGGTGGGCATGCGTCGTCTCCGCGGATTCGGGACGGAGCGTAGAGCGGCGGCCGGCGTCTGGAAACCGTCCCCAGGGCGTCGGGTTTGCGTCGGGTTTCGGTCGGGCTTCCGTCGGGCTTCGGTCGGGCTTCGGTCGTCTTTCCGAATCGGCGCGCGGCGTGCCGGAGGCCGGCCGCGCGCAGCCCGCCGTCAGTCCACGAGCGCGGGCCAGAGCACCGCGTTCGCGGGGTGGAAGGCACCGAGGTGGCCGATGCGGGCAAGGCCGAAGTCGGCGGGGACGAGGACGTGCTGACGCTTCACCGCCTGCGGATAGAGCGCCATCAGCCGCCAGACGGCGGCCGGGGGAACCCAGGCATCGTCGGCCACGGCGATGACGCGCATCCGCGCGGTCACCCGGGACGGGTCGGGCAGCGGCAGGCGGATGCCGGTGTCGGCGAGGTGCGAGCCGCGCGACAGGCACCAGCGGCGCCAGTCGGCATAGACCCCGGCAGGGAGATCGGCGCCGAAGCCGAGGCGGCGGCCGGGGAGGTAGCCGAGCGCGGCCACCAGCGGCGGCAGTGCGTGCCAGAAGAACCGGGCCTTCTGGCGGAAGGCGAAGGGATGGTCGGCAAGATGGACGAGGCCGGAGGCGACCAACGTGACCCGCTCCACCCCGGTCATGGCCGGGTGGTGTCCCAGCATCAGCCCGCCGAGAGAATGGCCGATCACATGGCGCGGCAGTCCGGGCAGGAGGGTGCCCAGCGTCGCCAGCGCCGCCGCCTGGTCGCGGATGCCCCAATCGGCCATGGTCGCCCGGCTGGCACGCAGCGGCCCGCGGACCGAGGCGCCGAAGTCGCGGTAGTCGTAGATGAGCACCGCCGCGCCGCGGTCCGCCGCCAGCCAGTCGGCGAAGCCGCGGTAGAAGCCCATCGGCACGCCGGTCGCGCCGTGCACCACGACCGCGGTCTGCGCCGGCCCCGCCGGACGGACCAGCAGCCCGGCCAGCCGCGCGCCCTCGGCGCGGATCGTCACCGGCTCTGCCGTCACCCCCGGGGTAAAGCCGCGTTCCACGCGCATGGCCGCCTCCGCAATTAGACCGATCGGTCCAATAGCACGACTGGACCGAATGGTCTAGCGATTCGCGCCTGGCGCGGCTATATCCCGCCCATGACCGCCGAACCCACCACCCGCGAGAAGCTGACGCTGGCGGCGGCGGAACTGTTCCGCCGGCAGGGTTACCATGCGACCGGCGTAGCCGAGGTGCTGGCGCTGGCGGGGGTGCCGAAGGGGTCGCTGTATCACCACTTCCCGGACGGCAAGGCCGATCTCGCCCGCGCCGCCGCCGACTGGACCGCCGACCTGATCGCCCGCATCCTGGACGATGCCTTCGCGCCCGCACCCGACTGGCCGCAGGGCGTGGCGACCTTCTGCCACAAGCTCGCCCGGCTCTTCGAGCTTGCCGCCGAGGCCAATGCCTGCCCGATCTCGGCCCTCCTGTTCGACGGGCCGCAGGAGGGCGGGTTCCGCGACCACGCCGCGGCGCTCCTCGACCGCCTGCTCGCCCATGCCGGTGCCCATGCGGCGCGCCTCGGCGCCCCGGACCCGCAGGAAAAGGGCGAGACGCTGCTCATCGCCGTCGAAGGCGCCTGGACCCTGGCGCGCGCGCGGCGGGACTCGGACGTGCTGCGGCGGCTGCCCGGGCGGCTGGCCTGACGCTTGCGGCTTGGCCCAGCGGCGCCTATATGCCGCCGCGAGAGGTTGGCGCGGGCAGGCGCCCTGCCAACCCGGTCAGGTCCGGAAGGAAGCAGCCGCAGCGGGACCCGCCTGGGTCGCTGTCCAGCCTCTCACCTGAAGCGAAACCCTTGGGAACAGGGAGGATGCGGATGACTGCCGTTGCATCGCCCCGGGCCGGGGCGCGCCGGGGCTGAGGCCCGGGACCTGCGTTCCCGCCCGAAGCCGCCCGCAAGTCCGCGACGGACCTGCGGCCCTTCCTCTTAGTTTCGCAAGGAACGCACCATTTGGAACAGAGCTTCACGCTGGCCAGCCTCGGCTGGTCGAATGCCTATCTCTCGCAGCTTGACGATGCCGAACGCGCGCACCAGCCGGTGCGCGTCGCCGGCGTGCACCGCACCCGCCTCGACGGCCTGTCCGCCGCCGGGCCGCTGGCGCTGCCCCTGACCGGCGTGCAGACGGCGGGCGATTTCGGCATCGGCGACTGGGTGCTGTGGGACGGCACCCGCATCACCCGACGGCTCGACCGCATGACCGAGCTGCTGCGGCGCGGGGCGGGTGGCGAGGTTCAGCTGATCGCGGCGAATGTCGATACGCTTTTCGTCGTCACCTCCTGCAACGCCGACTTCAACCCCGCGCGGCTGGAACGTTACCTGGCGCTCGCGGCCGAGGCGGGGACGGAAGCGGTGGTGCTTTTGACCAAGGCGGATGGCTGCGCCGATCCGGAGGTCTACTTCCGGCAGGCGACGCGGTTGCGGCGGGGGCTGGAGGTGCTGGCGCTCGACGCGCGCGACCCGGCGGTGGCAGCGCTGCTGGCGCCGTGGTGCGGGCGCGGACGGACGGTGGCGCTGGTCGGCTCCTCCGGCGTCGGCAAGACGACGCTGTCCAACAGCCTGACCGGCCTTGCCGGCGCCACCGCACCGATCCGCGAGGACGATGCGCGCGGGCGGCACACCACGACGGCCCGGTCGTTGCACCCGATGGCCGCCGGCGGCTGGTTGATCGACACGCCGGGGATGCGGGCGCTGGCGCTGGCGGATGCCGGCGACGGGATCGACGAGGTCTTTGCCGACGTGGTGGAACTGGCCGCGCAGTGCCGGTTCCACGACTGCGCGCATCAGGGCGAGCCCGGCTGCGCGGTGCAGCAGGCGATTGATGACGGGAGGCTGGAGGCGGCGCGGCTGGCGCGCTGGGAGAAGCTGAAGCGCGAGGACCGGTTCCACGCGATGACGCCGGAAGAGCATCGCGAACGGCAGCGCAAGTTCGGCAAGATGATCCGCAAGAGCCTGGCGCTGAAGTTCAGCCGGGATGGTCGAAGGTGACACGCGGGCGGCTTGCCCCGGCCGGCCGCCTGTTCCAAGGTGATCGCGATGTCCGACACCCCCGCCTACCAGGTTCTCGCGCGGAAGTACCGCCCGCAGACCTTCGCCGACCTGATCGGGCAGGAGGCGATGGTGCGCACGCTGAAGAACGCCTTCGCCGCCGACCGCATCCACCACGGGTTCATCCTCACCGGGGTCCGCGGGGTGGGCAAGACGACGACGGCGCGGATCGTCGCCAAGGGGCTGAACTGCGAGGGCAAGGACGGCAAAGGCGGACCGACGACCGATCCCTGCGGGGTTTGCGAGCCCTGCCGGGCGATCGCCGAGGGCCGGCATGTCGACGTGCTGGAAATGGACGCGGCCAGCCGCACCGGCGTGAACGACGTGCGCGACATCATCGAGGGCGTGCCGTACCGCCCGACCTCGGCGCGCTACAAGGTCTACATCATCGACGAAGTGCATATGCTGTCGACGGCGGCGTTCAACGCGCTGCTGAAGACGCTGGAGGAACCGCCGCCGCATGTGAAGTTCATCTTGGCCACCACCGAAATCAGGAAGGTCCCGGTCACCGTGCTGTCGCGCTGCCAGCGCTTCGACCTGCGGCGGGTGGAGCCGGAGGTGATGCTGGCGCATCTCGAGGCCGTGGCGGCGAAGGAGGGGGCGGTGCTGGAGGCGCGCGCGCTGGCGCTCATCGCGCGCGCGGCGGAGGGGTCGGTGCGCGACGCCATGTCGCTGATGGATCAGGCGATCGCACATGGCGCCGGGGAGACGACGGCCGAGCAGGTACGGGCGATGCTGGGCCTCGCCGACCGCGGCCGGACGCTGGACCTGTTCGATCTGGTGATGCAGGGCGACGCGGCCGGCGCGCTGGCGGAGATCGGGGCGCAGTATGCGGACGGCGCCGACCCGATGGCGGTGCTGCGCGATCTGGCCGAGATCGCGCACTGGCTGTCGGTGCTGAAGGTCGCACCCGATGCGGCCGAGGACCCCACGGTGCCGCCGGAGGAGCGCGACCGCGGCCGGGCGATGGCGGCGCGGCTGCCGCTGCGGGCGCTGAGCCGCGCCTGGCAGATGCTGCTCAAGGCGCTGGAGGAGGTGTCGGTGGCACCGAACGCGATGATGGCGGCGGAGATGGCGATCATCCGGCTGACGCATGTGGCCGACCTGCCGGACCCCGAGAGCCTGATCCGCCGGCTGACGGCGCAGCCGATGGCGGGCGCCGCCCCGGCCGCACCGGCGCCGGCGCCGCAGGCCGGACCGCGGATGGTTTCCGCGCCCGCCCCGACGTCGCCCGCCCCGCGTGGCGGTCCGGCCGCGGCGCCCGCCGTGGCGCCGTCGGCGCTGGCCGGGCTGCCGAGCTTCCAGCACGTGCTCGACACGATCCGCGAGGCGCGGGACGTGAAGCTTCTGCTGGAGGTGGAGGACGGCGTCCGCCTCGTTCGCTATGCCCCTGGCCGGATCGAGTTCGAGCCCGCCCCCGGCGCGCCCGCGGAACTGGCGCAGCGGCTGGCACACCGCTTGCAGACCTGGACCGGCGCCCGTTGGGTGGTGTCGGTCGTGGGCACTGGCGGCGCGCCGACGGTGGCGGAGGCGCGCACGGCCGAGCGGCTGCGCGCCTTCGGCGACGTCGAACGCCTGCCCATCGTGCAGGCGGCGCTCGCCGCCTTTCCCGGGGCGCGGGTGGTGGAGGTGCGGGCGCCGTTCGTGCCCGCCGCCGAGGATGCCGCGGAAGAGCCGCCCGGGGACTGGGACCCGTTCGAGGACGATTGAGGAGTTGGGAATGCTGAAAGGCTTGGGAGGCCTCGCCGGGCTGGGCGACATGGCCAAGGTGATGAAGGCCGCGCAGGAGATGCAGGGCCGCATGGCACAGTTGCAGGAGGACCTGGGCCGCATCGTGGTGGTGGGCGAATCGGGCGCCGGGCTGGTGAAGGCGCGGGCCACGGCCAAGGGCGAGCTGACCGGGCTGGAGATCGACCCGTCGATCTTTGTCGCCTCCGAGAAGGAGATCGTCGAGGACCTGATCCTCGCCGCGGTCAAGGATGCGCAGGCCAGGGCCGCCGCGCGCGGGCAGCAGGAGATGGCGCGGATGACCGAAGGCCTGGGCCTGCCGCCGGACTTCAAGCTGCCGTTCTGACAGGATTTTCCCGCACCATGGCCGAAGCCCCCCGGCGGATCGAGACGCTGATCGAGCTGATGGCCCGCCTGCCGGGCCTGGGGCCGCGGTCGGCGCGCCGCGCGGTGCTGCACCTGCTGAAAAAGCGCGAGGCGCTGATGGCGCCCTTGGCGCAGGCGATGGCGCAGGTGGCGCTGGAGGTGCGGGACTGCGTGGTCTGCGGCAACCTTTCGACCGATGAGGTCTGCCCGGTCTGCGCCGATCCACGCCGTGACACCGGCGACGTCTGCGTCGTGGAGGATGTGGCCGACCTCTGGGCGATGGAGCGGGCGGGCGTCTTCAAAGGGCGCTACCACGTGCTGGGTGGCACCTTGTCGGCGCTCGACCAGATGGGGCCGGAGGCGCTGCGCATCCCCGAACTGGTAGCCCGGGCAGGAGTGGCCCGCGAGGTGATCCTGGCGCTGAATGCCACGGTCGAAGGCCAGACCACGGCGCATTACATCGCCGAGGCGCTGGCGCCCACGGGCGTGCCGGTCACCTCGCTGGCGCAGGGCGTGCCGGTCGGTGGCGAGCTCGACTATCTCGACGACGGCACCATTGGCGCGGCGCTGCGGGCACGACGGACGCTGTAGACGTTTCCGCTATGCAGGCCATCGGCGCCATGCTCTACTTGCGGACAATTCGCAGATTTCTTGGAATCTATTGGAGGATGTCGGATGGCATCGAAATTCCAGAAGATCAAAGCCTTCATCGAGAAAGTCTCGCCCGCGGTGGAGAAGGCCGAGGAAGCCTACGCAATGGCCGAGGAGATGAAGGGCCAGTTCGACACGCTGAACAAGCTCTCCAAGGCCGACGAGAAAGAGCGCGAGAAGCTGGTGCGCGACATCGCCGGGATCGATAGCTACCTTGATGGTCCCATCGCGGCAGCAACACAGGCGCGGACGAACCTTGAGGGGATGGTCAACACCAAGATCGTATGGCCCGACGAAGCCGAGGGCGACGACCTTTACGCGGCCGGGCTGATGGCGGTCTACGAACACGGCAAGGGCAGCAAGCAGGCCAAGGCCGCCTGGGTCGCCTTTGGCAAGCACTGCTACAAGTTCGGCGACGCGGCGGAGGACATTGTCATCGGGCTGAACGACCTGAAGGCGGCGCTGAAGTCGCGCAAGACCGCGGCCAAGGGGCTGGTCGACGTGACCTCGAAGATCGACGTCCTGTTGCAGATGGCGCTGAAGGTGCCGCTGCCCTCGACCATCCAGGCGACGCTCTTTGCCGCCTCCGAGGATGCGATGCTTCTGCGTTCGCAGGCACAGAACATCCAGACGGCGCTGAATACCATCGGCAAGAACACCGATGCCGCGATCAAGGAGGGCGACGCATTGGTGGTGCAGAACGCGAAGTGGATGGCCTGGGCGTCGAAGGCGGCCGACGTCGATATTCAGGTGATCCGCAAGCTGGCCAAGGCCAAGACGCCGTGACGGCACAGTCCTGCGCATGACGGACGACGCATGACGCCCGTTGTCGCCGACCTGCTGCGCCGGGCGGATGCCGGTCCCGGCGATCTTTATGCCGCCTTCGGTCAGGCAGTGGCGGCCACGCGGCCACGCAGCGGCGAGGCCGCGAGGGCCGCCGCTGCGGCCCTGATGGCAGGTCTGCCCGACGGGCCGGTGCGCAGCCGGCTGCACGCCGTGGACCCGCTTCTGCTGGCCGCCGTGGCGCGGGCGGCGTCCGGCTTTCCGGCGGTGGCGGGGGCGGCGGTGCTGCCGGAGCTGTTGGCCACGGTGCCGGTGGCGCCGATGCTCCCCACTCTGACAGGGGCGGGGATCGAGCTGCCGCTGACCACGCCGGGGATGCCCGCGTTTTCCGACCGGGCCTTCGACGGCTGGTTCGCCGGGACCGGCGCCGGATATGGCATCGGTCTCCATGGCGAGGACCGCGATGTCTACAGGTCCGCGCAATTCGCCGACGCGGCGAGCCCGGAGCGGCGGACGGTGCATCTGGGGCTGGATGTCTTTGCGCCGGCCGGCACGCCGGTGCATGCGCCGCTGGCGGGGATGGTGGAATGGGTGGCCTGGAACGCCGACCCGCTGGACTATGGCAACACCCTGCTCATGCGGCACGAGGTGCAGGGCGCGGTGTTCTTCACCCTCTACGGCCATCTCGCCGGCAGTCTGCCCTCGCTCTGCCGCGTCGGGCAGCGGGTGGCGGCGGGTCAGCTGGTGGCGCGCTTTGGCGACTGGGGCGAGAACGGCGGCTGGACCCCGCACCTGCACCTGCAGGTGCTGGCCTCCACCCTGTCGCAGCGCGGCAATTTCTTCGGCGTCGGGCAGCGCAGCCTGTGGCCGGTCTGGCGGCAGATCAGCCCGGACCCGGGAAGGTTGGCTGGGCTGGCGTTGCCAGCGGATGGGGATTGATTGGATTGCATCAAGACATCCTGACGTGCGGCTGCATTCGAGGCCCGGACTGTCTGTTTTCGTCAAAGTGCCACGCCATCATCGCCTGCGTTGGAAGGTGTCTCGGCCAGCTGGATTCGATGGCGTGAGGCAGACCCCGCCCAGGGGCGGGAGACCAGCGCAGGCCGCTGCAAGGCCTCAGAAATCCAGGTCCGCGTAATGCGCCGGCGGCGGGAAGCCGGGGACCTGGTCGGCCAGCAGCGGGCGGAACGACGGGCGCGACTTGA
The DNA here is from genome assembly GCA_031406135.1 of Rhodobacterales bacterium. Taxonomy (GTDB): domain Bacteria; phylum Pseudomonadota; class Alphaproteobacteria; order Rhodobacterales; family Rhodobacteraceae; genus JANOGU01. Next base: position 13,644 of record JANOGU010000302.1, on the reverse strand, counting down.
TCTTGGCGTACCAGTCCTTGACGTTGGCCGAGCGGTTCCAGTCCACGTCGGAGATATAGTCGAGGCAGGACAGATGCGCCGCCGCGGTGAAGTCGGCCAGGCTCATCGCATCGCCCGCCAGCCAGCGGCGCTGGTCGAGAAGCCAGCTCATGTAGTCGATGTGGTATTTGATCCGCCCGGCCCCGGCCTTGACCGCCTTCGAATCCGGGTAGCCCTGCCCCATGATCTTCTTGTTGACGCGCTCGTAGAGCAGTTTGGAGGTCACCTCGCCGTTGAACTTGTCGTCGAACCAGGCGCAGAGGCGGCGGACCTCGTAGCGGGCCTCGGCCTCGCGCGGCATCAGGCGGGGGTCGGGGATGGTCTCGTCGAGGTATTCGCAGATCGCCTGGCTTTCGGTCAGCACCCGCCCCTCGTGGCGCAGGATCGGCACCTTGCCGGCCGGGTTGCGACGCAGGAACTCGGGCGAGGGTTCCCAGTAGCGTTCCTCGATCAGCTCCACCTCCAGCCGCTTTTCGGCCAGCGTCAGGCGGACCTTGCGGCAGAAGGGGGACAGCGGAAAGTGGTAAAGGCGGTTCATCGCGGCTCCGGGGCGCTCCGGCGCTGATACAAGCGGGGGCGGGCGGGTTCAATTGGCTGGGACATGACGCCGGCGCGGCGGTGCGCTGAAGCGCACCCTACTCGAAGCAGGCCGCGCGCCCATCGGCGGCAATGGTCTCAGCCCCCGCCCTGATCTGCCCGGTGCGCTTGCGCACATAGGGGCCGGGGTTGCCGGCGTCGCGGTCCTTGGGGTCGGGCAGGACGGCGGCCAGGCGCGCGGCCTGGGTGGCCGACAGGTCGCGGGCGTCGACCCCGAAATGGTGCTGCGCCGCGGCCTGCACGCCGAACACGCCGTCGCCGAATTCGGCGACGTTGAGATAGACCTCGAGGATGCGCCGCTTGGTCCAGAAGGTCTCCACCACCGGGGTCAGCACCGCCTCCATCCCCTTCCTCACCCAGCTTCGCCCCTGCCAGAGGAAGACGTTCTTCACCGTCTGCTGGCTGATGGTCGAGGCGCCGCGGCCCTCGCCTTCCTCCATTGCCGCGCGGATGGCGGCCATGTCGAAGCCCCAGTGCAGGCAGAAGTTCGCATCCTCGGCCGCCACCACCGACCGGGCCATCACCGGGGCGATGTCTTCCATCGCCACCCAGTCGCGTTCGAGCGCGTGTCCCAGCCGCCAGCGTTCCGCGAGCTGGTACAGGTTCACCGGCGGGGGCACGAGGGCGAAGAGCAGGATCAGGGCGAAGAGCCCCGCCATCCCCCATTTCACGGCACGGACGGCCAGCCGCAGCAGATGGCGCGGGCGCTGCGCGGCCTTCGTCCTTGACCGTTTGCGTCTCGCCTTGGCCATGCCCACCCCCGGCCGCCCGCCTGTCACAGGCGCTGCGGACGGTCAACCCGGACGCGGGGCTCCGGGTCGGGTCTCTCGCAGGCCTGTTTGGTCCGGCGCCGCTGTCCTCGTTACGGGTGCAGGCGACCGCGTCTTCGATCTCAATGCAGTATTCCTTCCGCAGCCGGATCGGCTCGGCCCGAAGCTCGAAGGCGGCGCGGCGTCGGAGCAGGCGATGGCGATCAGGACGGACAGCGGTCTTCTCCGCCATGGACCCCGATCCCGGGGACGTCCGGGCGGCAGTCCGGCACATTCGAATCGCCTTGGGCGCGTTGCACCGTGGTCAGGCGGCCCAGCGGTCCGCGTCCTGGCCGACGACGGCGGACAGCTGTGCCACGCCCTCGGCCGCCAGACGGGCGTCAAGGCCGCGCGCGATGTCGGCGGCCAGCGACAGGCCGCGGTAGGCCAGCGCGGTGTACAGCTGCACCGCCGAGGCGCCGGCGCGCAGCTTGATCCAGGCGTCTTCGGCCGAGGCGATGCCGCCCACGCCGACGAGGGGGATGCGGCCCTCGGTCAGGCGGAACAGGCGGGCGAGGACGGCGGTGGACCGGGCGAAGAGCGGGCGGCCGGACAGGCCGCCAGCCTCTTGTGCGTGGCGGCCGTGCAGTCCCTCGCGGGCCAGAGTGGTGTTGGTGGCGATGATCGCGGCGACGCCTTCGGCCTCGGCCACCGCGGCGAGGGCGGCGAGATCGGCGTCGGACAGGTCGGGGCTGATCTTGAGGAACACCGGCACCGGCCGCGGCAACGCGGCGCGGGCGGCCATGACGCCGCGCAGCAGGGCGGCGAGCGCGGCCGGTCCTTGCAGGTCGCGCAGGCGTTCGGTGTTGGGCGAGGAGACGTTGACGGTGGCGAAGTCGATCTGTGCCCCGGCCGCCGCCAGCACGGCGGCGAAATCCGCGGCGCGGTCGGCGCTGTCCTTGTTGGCGCCGAGGTTCAGGCCCACCGGGATGCCCTTCGGGCGTGTCGCCAGACGGGCGGCGATGGCGACGACCCCCTCGTTGTTGAAGCCGAAGCGGTTGATCGCGGCCTGGTCTTCGCGCAGCCGGAACAGCCGGGGCCGGGGGGTGCCGGGCTGCGGGCGGGGCGTGGCGGCGCCGACCTCGAGCCAGCCGAAGCCGGCGCGCATCAGCGGCGCCAGCGCCACCGCGTTCTTGTCGAAGCCGGCGGCGAGGCCGACGGGGTTGGGCAGCGACAATCCGGCGAGCGTGGTGGTGAGGCGGGGCGAGGTGACTGGGCCCGGCCTGGACGCCAGCCCGGCGCGCAGTGCCAGAAGCGACAGGCCGTGGGCGCGTTCGGGGTCGAGCCGGTGCAGGAGGGCGAGGCCCGCGCGTTCCGGAAGGCTCACCGCGGCCCCTCGAACAGGTGGACTTCGGGGAAGATATGGCCGGAGGCGCCCAAGGGCAGCGACTTGTCCCAGACCACCGCGTCGCGGGTGAGCGGGCCGTAGAGATGCGGGAACAGCGCGCCGCCGCGCGAGGGCTCCCATTTCAGCGCCGGACCAAGGCGATCGGCGTCCACGGCGACAAGCACGAGATCGCTCTCGGCGGCGAAGTGCTTCGCGGCGGTTTCCGCGACCTGCTCCACCGTCGAGAAATGGATGAAGCCGTCGGCCAGATCGACCGGCGCGCCGCGGGTCTGTCCGGCGCTGCGGAAGGCGTTCCACTCGGGGCGGCGGAAGATCTTGAAGATCAGCATGGCGCAGGTTCCTGCACGGCCGGGCCGGGGCGGTCAATGGCCTGCGTCATCCGCCCCGCCCGCGGCGCGGCGGCCCGCTGCTTCGACGGCATTGACCCGAATCGCCGTGCCGCGTGAGGATCGGGGCACAACCAACACGGGAGCCCTGCCATGTCGCACCTGCTCGCCGCCACCGCCCTGATCTTCTGCGCCGCCCCGGCGCTGGCCGACACCACGCTGACGATCCTGCACACCAACGACTTCCACGACCGGTTCGAGCCGATCACCGGCAACGACAACACCTGCAATGCCGAGGACAACGCGGCCGGCGAATGCTTCGGTGGCTCCGCCCGGCTGGTCACCGCGCTGGCCGAGGCGCGGGCGCGCAACCCCAACACCATCCTGGTGGACGGCGGCGACCAGTTCCAGGGCACGCTGTTCTACACCCAGTACAAGGGCACGATGACCGCCGAGTTCATGAGCCGGCTGGGCTACGAGGCGATGACCGTTGGCAACCACGAGTTCGACGACGGGCCGGAGGTTCTGGGTGCCTTCGTCGCGGCGGTGGAGTTCCCGGTCCTGATGTCGAACGCCGACATCAGCGGCGAGCCGATCCTGGCCGGCAAGATCATGAAGTCCACCATCATCGAGAAGGGCGGCGAGAAGATCGGGCTGATCGGCCTGACCCCGCAGGACACCGACGAACTGGCGAGCCCCGGCAAGAACGTGATCTTCACCGACCCGGTCGGCGCGGTGCAGCAGGAGGTCGATGCGCTGACGGCGCAGGGGGTCAACAAGATCATCGTGCTCAGCCATTCCGGCTATGGCGTGGACCAGCGGGTCGCCGCAGAGACCACCGGCGTGGACGTGATCGTCGGCGGGCACACCAACACCTACCTGTCCAACATCTCGGAGGATGCGGAAGGCCCCTACCCCACGATGGTGGGCAAGACCGCCATCGTCTCGGCCTATGCCTATGGCAAGTTCCTGGGCGAGCTGAACGTCACCTTCGACGACGCGGGTGAGGTCATCGCGGCCTCCGGCGAGCCGCTCATCATGGACAAGGCGGTGGCGGAAGATGCGGCGACCGTTGCGCGGATCGCGGAACTGGCGCAGCCGCTGGAGGAGATCAGGAACCGCGTGGTGGCCGAGGCGGGTGCGGCCATCGACGGGGCGCGCGAAAGCTGCCGTCAGGCGGAATGCCAGATGGGCAACCTCGTCGCCGAGGCGATGCTGGCGCGGGTGGCCGACCAGGGCGTGACCATCGCGCTGGCCAACGGCGGCGGGTTGCGCGCGTCGATCGACGCGGGGCCGGTCACCATGGGCGAGGTGCTGACGGTGCTGCCGTTCCAGAACACGCTCTCGACCTTCGAGGCCGACGGCGCGACCATCGTGGCGGCGCTGGAGAACGGGGTCAGCCAGATCGAGGCGGGGGCGGGGAGGTTCCTGCAGGTGGCGGGGCTGAAATACAGCTTCGACCCGGCGCAGCCGCCGGGGTCGCGGGTCGGCGGCGTGGAGGTGCTGGTGGGCGGTGACGCCTGGGCGCCGATCGACGCGGCCACGACCTATCTGGTGGTGACCAACAACTACGTGCGCCAGGGCGGCGACGGGTTCGAGATGTTCGCCAGCGCCGCCAACGCCTACGACTTCGGCCCGGATCTCGCCGACGTGACAGCGGCGTTCATCGCCGCGAATGCGCCCTACGCCCCGTTCCTCGACGGCCGGATCACCCGGAAGGAGTGACCGGACGGCACCGGCCGCGCGCGCCCCACCCTCTCCCTCCCCACGGGGGGAGGGAAGCGCCATAGGCCCGACGCTGTTTCTGGGGGCGACGGACCCTACGAACGGTAACGGCCGGGCAGGTCGTCGCGCGTGTCGGGCATTGGTGGCCGCCAGTTGCGGACGATGCGGCCCGGCCCGTCGCTGAACGCCTTGACCAGCGGGTTGTCGCGCACCGCGGCCTTGGCCTTCTCGAAGCGCATCACGTCCTCGATGCGGCGGTCGAGAAACGCCCAGGTCGCTTCGGCCCCCGGCGAAGTGTCGCCGAGCCAGTAAAGTGTGGTCGCGCCATAGACGCCCGCCAGCGTGACCCGCTTGGTAAACCACGACAGGTCGCGCGCGCTGTCGCCGAGCGCGGTCCAGATCGCATCCGCGGTGTCCCAGATCAGCCGTGTCCCGGTCAGGCTGTTCTGCGGCAGCGCGAACAGCGTGGCGCCGCGGCGCACCGGCTCGCGGTCGGGAATGGCCTCGATGCGCAGACGGACGGCCTTGGCGATCTTGTCTCGGAAGCGCAGGCCGGACAGGTCGGCGGCGGCCAGCGCCTCGAGCATGCGGCGGTCGCCCTGGCGGTGGAAGGCCACCGCGAGGTCGATCCCGCCGCGCGGGAAAAGCGCGTGGGCGAGTGCTGCATCGACACCCGAGGCGGCGATGGCCGCGCGCAGCGTGGCTTCTGACCAGCCGTCGAACGGCACGTGCCGCAGGGCTGCGGCAAGCACCGCGTCGCGGGCGGTGGCGGTATCGTCGGACATCTGCGGCCCCCCCGGTGGACAGTGCCTGAGACGGATGTTATAGGCCCGGCCGCCTGCACGGAACAGTGCAACTCTAACCCGAAAGGTGGTGAAACCCGTATGCAGGTCAGCGTCCGCGACAACAACGTCGAACAGGCGCTTCGCGCGCTCAAGAAGAAACTTCAGCGCGAAGGCGTCTTCCGCGAAATGAAGCTCAAGCAGCATTTCGAGAAGCCGTCGGTCAAACGTGCGCGCGAACAGGCCGAGGCGATCCGCCGGGCCCGCAAGCTCGCCCGGAAGAAGGCCCTGCGCGAAGGCGCGCTCTGAACGGCGTCCAAGCGGCACCGGGACGGCGCAGGCCGTCCGTGAAGCGACCCCCGGGGCGAAGGCCTTTCGGGGGTTTTTCATTGCCGGGTGGGACATGTCGGAGGTGAGCCTGGAACTGTCCGGCTGCGCCGATGGCGCGGCGGTCTGGGCGCGGCGCCTGGCCGCGCCGGGGGCGCCAGTGCGGCAGGCTGCCTGTCACCCCAGCAGGGGCGCCGCGGCGGTCCACCAGCCGGGCCGGGCCAGCGCTCTGGCGGCAGCGCGGGCGGGCGTCTCGGCGGCAAAGAGCGCGAAGCAGGTGGCACCGGAGCCGGACATCCGGGCGATGAGCACACCGGGCTGGGCAGAGAGCGCGGCCAGCGCCTCGGCAATTGCCGGCGCAAGCCCCAGTGCGGCGGGTTCGAGGTCGTTGCGCTGCCGCTGCAGCCAGGTGGCGAGTGCTGCCGCCCCGGTGAAGCTGGGAACTGCCGGCAGGGGCGGGTTGTCGCGCCGGTCCAACCGGGCGAAGACGTCGGGCGTGGAGACGGCGACCCCGGGGTTGGCCAGCGCGATCCACGCCGGCGGCAGGGGCGGCACTTCCGACAGGGTTTCGCCTGCGCCGGTCATCCGTCGGGCGCGACCGGCAAGGCAGACGGGCACGTCGGCGCCCAGCGCCAGCACCGCCTCCGGCGATGGCAGCGGGCGGGACCAGAGCGCGGCGAGCGCCTTCAGTGCCGCCGCCGCATCGGCCGAGCCGCCGCCGATGCCGCTGGCGGTGGGCAGATGCTTGTCCAGCGTGATCCGGGCGCCGGGCAGGCCCGCACCGAATGCCCGGGCAGCGCGCAGCACCAGGTTGTCCGGACCGGCCGTCAGGCCCGCGGCCTGCGGGCCGGTGACGGTGAGCGTGAGGCCCGGGTCCGGTTCCACGATGATCCGGTCGCCCACTCCGGCGAAGGCGACGAGGCTGTCGAGCAGGTGGTAGCCGTCCGTCCTTCGGCCAGTCACATGCAGGCAAAGGTTGATCTTGGCGGGCGCGAAGACCTCGACCGCCCCCGCCCTATTGGCCGCCGTCATTCGCCACTTCGGTCAGGGGCTTGGCGCCTTCTTCGGTCAGCACCGCATCAAGCCCGACCTCGAGTTTGCGGCGGAGGCGGCTGGCGTCCTTGTCCTCGGGATCGAAGGACAGCGCCCGGCGCCACTGGAAGCGCGCCTCCATGGTCCGGCCCACCGCCCAATAGACATCGCCCAGGTGATCGGTGACGACCGGATCGACGGGTTCCAGGACCGAGGCGCGCTCCATCGGCTCCACCGCCTCGGCATAGCGGCCGAGACGGAAAAGCGCCCAGGCCAGGCTATCGACGATGTAGCCCGCGTCCGGTTCGGCACGCACGGCACGTTCGATCATGCCCAAGGCCTCTTCCAGCCGCTCGTGGCGTTCCAGAAGCGTGTAGCCAAGGTAGTTCAGCACCTGCGGCTGGTCGGGGTTCAGCCGCAGCGCCGTCATGAAGTCGGGCTCGGCCTTGTCCCACATGTCCTGGCGTTCGTACGACATCGCACGGGAATAATAGAGCCCCCAGTGCCGCGACCCGGGGGCCGGGATCAGCGCGACGGCGGCTTCGTAGGCGACGGAGGCCTCGGGCCAGCGGTCCTCGCGCCGAAGTGCATCGCCCAGCGCGGTCTGGATCACCAGCACGTCGGGCATGGCCCGGGCCAGCGCGCGCAGCACCTCGATCCCGGCATCCGCCTTGCCGTCGGCCTCCAGGACCCGGGCGCGGCCGATCTCGGCCGACATGTAGCCCGCGTCGCTGGGCGGGATGGTGGCATAGGTCTCCACCGCCAGCGCAAACTGGCCCTCCTGTTCCAGCAAGTTCGCGGTCAGGATCACCGCGTCGGCATGGTCGGGCCGCAGGAAGGTGGCGATGCGCGCGAAGAGCAGCGTGTAGCCCGAGTCTGCATCGCCGTTCAGCGCCGCGGCCAGCGTGAAGGCGACTTCGGCAACGCCGTCGCGGGCGGATCGGATCGAGGTCAGCGGCAGCGTCTCGCCCGCCGTCAGCCGCCCGCGCAATGCCTCAAGCGGCGGCGTCTCCTCGCCCGGGAAAGCGGTGTCGAGAAGCTTCAGCGCATCTCCGTTGCGGCCGAGCTGGCTCAGGATCTCGGCGTGCGCGACGGTGCCGCGGGTCATCAGGCGCAGCGGTCCCGCGGTGCCCGACAGGATCATGTCGGCGCCTTCCAGATCGCCCGCCAGCGCCAGCGCCAGCGCCTTGTGGTAAAGCCCGAAGGCCTCCTGCCCCTCGGTCGCGGCGATCCGGTCGAACTCCGCCAGCGCCTCGGTCATCCGGCCGGTCCCGGCCTCGGCCCAGGCGCGGACGAGATTGTCGAGCAGCGGGCTGATCAGCGGACCCTTGGCGAGGTCGGCCAGCGTCGCGGCATAGTCTTCTCGGCGGATCTGGTCGGTGAGGATGGCAAGTCTGGCGGCCTGGCTGACATCCTGGCCTTCCGCCATCCGGCTCGCCACGGCCGCGGCGGCGTCGAGGTTGCCGGCGGCCAGATGCGCGGTGATCGCCCCGTCCATCAGCGCGGCGTTGCGCGGGTCGGCCAGCAGCGCGCGGGTGTACCAGCCCGAAGCAGCGCGGTAGTCGCCGTCGATCCCGGCAACGCGGGCGGCGAGGTAGGCGCCGGCGTCCTCGGCCGCGGCGGGCGCGGCAAGGGCGAGGGCGGCACAGAGGATCAGGCGGTGGAGCGGCATGGACTGGCCCTGGGCTGACAGGCGGCGGAGGCTAGCCGGGAGGGGCCGCGCTGTCCATGCAGGCGCGACGCCGGGGCGGCCCGGCTCGCGCGATTGTGCCGTCCCGGGGCCGCCGAAGGCGTCACATGTTGGGGTAGTTCGGCCCGTCTCCGCCCTGCGGTACCGTCCAGGTGATGTTCTGGCTGGGGTCCTTGATGTCGCAGGTCTTGCAGTGGACGCAATTCTGGTAGTTGATCTGGAACCGGGCCGCGGCACCCTCGCCCACCACTTCGTAGACGCCCGCCGGGCAGTAGCGCTGCGCGGGTTCGGCGTAGAGCGGCAGGTTCACGCCGATCGGAATCGCCGGGTCGGTCAGCCGAAGATGCACGGGTTGCCCGTCGGCATGGTTGGTGGCCGAGAAGCTGACGTTGGTCAGCCGGTCGAAGGACAGCACGCCGTCGGGTTTGGGGTAGTCGATGGGTTTGAAGTCGGCGGCCTTGCCGGTGGCTTCGGCGTCGGTCTTGCCGTGCCTGAGCGTGCCGAAGAGCGTAAAGCCCAGCGTGTTCGTCCACATGTCGAGACCGCCGCCGATCAGGCTGGTCCAGAGCCCACGCTTCGACCACAAGGGCTTGACGTTGCGCACCTTCTTCAGGTCGCGGCCGATCGCGCCCTGACGCACCTCTGCCTCGTAGGCGGCAAGCTCGTCACCCCGCCGCCCGGCCTTGATCGCCGCCTGCGCAGCCTCGGCCGCGGCCTTGCCCGACAGCATGGCGTTGTGGTTGCCCTTGATCCGCGGCACGTTCACCAGACCCGCCGAACAGCCGAGGATCGCCACGCCGGGCGCCACCATCTTGGGGATCGACTGCCAGCCGCCTTCCGAGATCGCGCGGGCGCCGTAGGCGATGCGTTTGCCGCCCTTCAAGAGCTCGGCCACCATCGGGTGATGCTTGAAACGCTGGAATTCCATGTAGGGGTAGAGGTACGGGTTCTTGTAGTTGAGGTGGACGACGAAGCCCACATAGACCTGATTGTTTTCAAGGTGATAGATGAAGCTGCCGCCGCCGGCGTTGTTGCCGAGCGGCCAGCCCATCGTGTGCGTGACAGTGCCCTCGCGGTGTTTCGCCGGGTCGATCTGCCAGATTTCCTTCATCCCCAGGCCGAACTTCTGCGGGTCCTTGCCGGCGGAGAGGTCGTATTTCGTCATGACCTCCTTGGCGAGCGAGCCGCGCACGCCTTCAGACAGGAAGACGTATTTGCCGGCGAGGATCATCCCGGGTTCGTAGGACGGGCCGGTCGCCCCGTCGGCCTGGCGGCCGAACTCGCCGGCGACGACGCCGCGGACCTCGCCCTCCGCGCCATAGACCATCTGGGAGCAGGACATGCCGGGGAAGATCTCGACGCCCAACGCTTCGGCCTGCTGCGCCATCCAGCGGCAGACGTTGGCCATCGAGACGATGTAGTTGCCGTGGTTCGACATCAGCGGCGGCATCGGCCAATTTGGGATGCGGATCTTCCCGGCGGGGCCGAGGAGATAGAAGTTGTCCCCCTTCACCTCGGTCTTGATCGGGGCGCCCCTGGCTTTCCAGTCCGGGATCAGCGCGTCGAGACCCGAGGGGTCGAGCACGGCGCCGGACAGGATGTGGGCGCCGACCTCGGAGCCCTTTTCCAGCACGACGACGGAGAGGTCGGGGTCGAGCTGCTTCAGCCGGATCGCCGCCGACAGGCCGGCGGGGCCGGCGCCGACGATGACCACGTCGTATTCCATCTCTTCGCGGACCACTTCGGACATAGGTTTCCCCTGGCTGACGGGGGGCGATGTGCCGCAAGGGCAGGCCCTCGTCAATCCGGAGACCGTCAATCCGCAGCGTCACAGCCCCCCTGCCGCAGCGCAGCGAAGTCGCGCCTCGCCCCGGCCCATGCCCGGGCCCATGCCCCTTGCAATCCCGCCATGGCTGCGCTTGGGTAGGGTTCAGCGAGCCCATGGTCCCGCCCGGGGCCGTGGTTTTTGTTTTTGCCGGAACGGACGCACGCGATGGACAAGATCCCGATGACCCGCCGGGGCCACGAGGCGCTGGACGAGGAGTTGAAGGTGCTCAAGACCGGGGAGCGCCCGGCGGTGATCCGCGCGATCTCGGAGGCGCGCGAGCATGGCGACCTCAGCGAGAACGCCGAATACCACGCCGCGCGCGAGCGTCAGAGCGTCATCGAAGGCCGCATCACGGAGCTGGAGGGCGTCCTCGCCCTGGCCGAAGTGATCGACCCCGCGCGCCTGTCGGGCGCGATCAAGTTCGGCGCCACGGTGAAGCTCGAGGACGAGGACACCGGCGAGACAAAGACCTACCAGATCGTCGGCGAGCCCGAGGCCGACCTGGAGAAGGGCCGGCTCAACGTGCGCTCGCCGCTGGCGCGCGCGCTGATCGGCAAGGACGAAGGCGACAGCGTCGAGGTGACCACGCCCGGCGGCCGCCGCGGCTACGGCATCCTGAGCGTGCGCTTCGTCTGACCGCCGGGGACCGGATGATCGAGCCCAGGGACACACCGCTCGACCTCGGCGTCTTCGCGCGCGCCGAGCCGCAGGACCGGCCGCTGGCCGAGGTCGCTGCCGGGGCGCTGGCGGGCGTCTGGGTGGTGGGGGCGGGCGCCTATCTCTGGTACGGCGGCGACATCGGCACCGGCATCCCGGGGCTGATGCTGTCGGTGCTGGTCGTCCTGCTGCCGCTTGGGCTGCTCTGGCTGACGCTGGTCACCGCCCGCTCGGTGCGCACGTTGCGGGAAGAGGCGGCGCGGCTGCAGGTGACGGTCGACGCGATGCGCCACGCCTACATGCTGGCGCAGCAGACCGGGGCGGTGCGCCCGATCGAGAAGCGGCTGGAGGAGATCGCCGCCTCGCAGAGGCAGACCGAAGCGCAGCTGGCCACCTTCGTCTCGCGGCGCGACACCGAACTCACCGTGCCCTCGGCCGACCGCAAGGCGGCGCTGGTTGCACCACGGCGGCCGGCGCTTGGCGAGGAGGAGCCGAAGCTCGCGCTTGGCACCCCGGCGGAGGACCTGCGACCGCCGCTGCCGGTGCCCGATTTCGTGCGCGCGCTGAACTTTCCGGATTCGGCAGATGACCGCGAGGGTTTCCGCGCCCTGCGGCTGGCGCTTGAGGACCGGACGGCGGCCAAGCTGGTGCGCGCGGCGCAGGACGTGCTGACGCTCATGGCGCAGGACGGCATCTACATGGATGACCTCAAGCCCGACCGTGCCCGGCCCGAGGTCTGGCGCCGCTTCGCCGAAGGCGCGCGCGGCCGGGCGGTCGCGGGACTGGGCGGCATCCGCGACCGGGCCTCGCTGGCCCTGACCGCGGGGCGGATGCGCGACGATCCGGTGTTCCGCGACGCCGGCCACCACTTCCTGCGCGCCTTCGACCGCTGCATGGCGGCCTTTGCCCCGAACGCGACCGATGCGGAACTGGCCGAGCTGGCCGAAACCCGCACGGCGCGGGCCTTCATGCTGATCGGACGCGCGACCGGCACTTTCGACTGACCGGCGCCGTCCCGCGCGCCTTGCGGGCGCGGGGGCAGGCAAGGGGGCCGCAGGCGCCCCCCTTGCACCCCCACAGTGCGCAAGGGGCGCGCCTCGCGTCGCACGTCTGCCCGACCGGCCAGTACCTGTGACGACCCCCGGGGGTTTCACACCCCCGGACTCCCGTGGGGTATTTCGGCAAGGATGATGCCGGACGGCAGAGTGCGGCTCTCCCCCCTGCCCATCATCCTTTGCCAAATATCCCGGGGGGAGCGCAGCGGGGGGCAGCGCCCCCCTCCGCGCTCCAGACATGCGCAACCGACAGTTCGCCTCCGCGGCGCCGGCCCTGCCCTTGCCCTTGCGGGAAGGCCGATGTTACAGCATGTGACAGGGCGTGAGGTGCCTTTGGGGGAAGCGGCTGATGGTGGGGTTTCCGGGCTTTTTCGACCGCGACCAGCTTCTGGCCTGCGCGCGGGGCGAGTTGTTCGGACCCGGCAACGCGCAGCTGCCCGAGCCGCCGATGCTGATGATGGACCGGATCACCGAGATTTCCGAAGACGGCGGGCCGCACGGCAAGGGCCATGTCGTGGCCGAGTTCGACATCACGCCTGACCTGTGGTTCTTCGCCTGCCACTTCCCGGGCAATCCGATCATGCCCGGCTGCCTTGGCCTCGACGGGCTGTGGCAACTCACCGGCTTCAACCTCGGCTGGCGCGGCTGGCAGGGGCGCGGCTATGCGCTGGGCGTGGGCGAGGTCAAGCTGACCGGGATGGTGCGCCCGGACCGCAAGCTGTTGCGCTATTTCGTCGATTTCACCAAGGCGGTGCAGGGTCGCCGGCTGACCATGGGCGTGGCCGATGGCCGGCTGGAGGCCGACGGCGAGGTGATCTACCTTGTCAAGGACATGAAGGTCGCGCTGTCGGCAAGCTGACGGTGCGGGAAGGGGAGGCCACCGATGCGTCGCGTCGTCATCACCGGGATGGGGATCGTCTCCTCCATCGGCAACAACGTGGCCGAGGTGGAGGCCAGTCTGCGGGCGGGCAAGTCCGGCATCGTCTTCGCCGACGACTACGCCGAGCACGGCTTCCGCTGCCGCGTCCACGGGGCGCCGAAGGTCGTCATTGAGGACCTGATCGACAAGCGCGACCTGCGCTTCATGGGCGACGGGGCGGCCTATACGTTCATCTCGATGAAGGAAGCGCTGGCCGACAGCGGTCTGGCCGACAGCGACATCTCGAACGACCGCACCGGGATCATCGTTGGCTCCGGCGGTCCGTCGACCAAGTCGTTCTTCCGCGCCCACAACATCGTTCGTGAATCCGGCGCGCCGAAACGGATCGGCCCGTTCAGCGTGACCAAGGGCATGTCGTCCACGGTCTCGGCCTGCCTCGCCACGCCGTTCCGGATCAAGGGCGTGAACTACTCGATCACCTCGGCCTGCTCCACGTCCGCCCATTGCATCGGCAACGGGGCGGAGCTGATCCAGATGGGCAAGCAGGAC
>JANOGU010000296.1:0-4041 GCA_031406135.1 Rhodobacterales bacterium | reverse complement strand
CCTCGTAGTCGAACTGAGGGCTCTCGGCCGGGGGGGTGAGCGGTTCCCGGTGACCCACGAAAGAGCGCGGGAAGCGGACGAAGAGCGAGGGGTGGTGCGGGGCCTCCTGGCCGTCGCGGTATTCTTCGTTGCGGTCGGGGTAGTTGACGCCGACGCAGAGGATCTTCTCCGGGTCGGGGATGGGGATCTGCCAGCGGAAGCTGCCGTCCGGGTGGGTTGGCGGGCGGTCCTGGGCGGCGGCCTCCGCCTCGCCCAGGGCGCCAGCTTCCACCACGTCGCGGAGGGTGGGCCACTGCGGGAAGATGGGCGTGAGGTCGATTACGCCGCCCTCCGTTACCGCCCCCCAGAGCGGGCGTTCGCGCGGTCGGTCCCGGCTCCCGTGGAATCTTGTGCGGGATGGCACCTCCCCTCCCCCTCGTGGGGAGGGGATGGGGGTGGGGGGCACCCGGCCCGGACTGTGGAGCCCCCCACCCTCTCCCTCCCCACGAGGGGGAGGGGAGCGCATCATCTCGGGGGGTGTGGCCTGGAGCGAATGATCCCGAACAGAGAAGGAGCACAGGCTCATGGCGCGATGATGGGTTGCGCCTTGAGGGCGCTGTCGCGGGTGGGCGTGCCGTCGAAGGGGCTGCCCTCCTCGAACCAGCTGCGCGGCGCCGGGGCGCCCCAGAGGGTCTGGCGGCGGGGGTCGGTGAGCGCCCAGCGGATCGGTTCGTGGTCGGGGTCCACGGTCTGGTAGTCGCTGGAGTACAGCTCGGTCCGGTGGCCGTCGCGGTCGCGGATGTAGAGGAAGAAAGCGTTGGAAATGCCGTGCCGTCCTGGGCCGCGCTCGATGTTCGTGAGGTAGCCGGTGGTGCTCATCAGGTCGAGGAGGTCGATGATCGCCAGCGGCGTGGGCACCCAGAACGCCAGATGGTGCAGCCGCGGACCGGTGCCGTTGGTGAAGGCGATGTCATGGACCCCGCCCTTGCGCTGCAGCCAGGCGGCCCAGGTTCTGCCGGTGGCCTCGTCGGCGGTGTATTCGGTGACGCGGAAGCCCATCGCGGACCAGAAGGCGATGGCGGCGTCCACGTCGGGGGAGAACAGGTTGAAGTGGTCGATGCGCAGCGGCCTCACCCCGCGGTAGAGGGCGTAGTGCTGGTGGATCGGGGGCAGCCGGTCCATCTTGGCGTAGAACTCGATGGGAACGCCCTGCGGGTCGCGGGTGGACAGCGTCCGGCCGGTGAAGGGGCGGTCCACCCAGGTGGCAGGCAGCCCCTGCCCCGCGAACCAGTGCGCGGCGCGGTCGAGGTCCTCCTCCTCGAAGACCTTGAAACCCAGCGGACCGGCGGCGGCAGCGGCGGACTGGCGCAGGATCAGGCAATGGTGGCCGCGTTCCTCCAGCGCGCGGAGGTAGAGCGCGCCGGGCTCCTCGGCGGTCACCTGCAGGCCCAGAGTATCCACGTAGAAGGCCCAGGCCCAGGCGAGGTCGGTCACGTTCAGGGTGACGTGGGACAGGCGGACCACGTTGAATGGCGGATGCAGCGTGGGGGCGGGGATGGGCATGGGACCTCAGGCGCCAAGGCGGGGGATGGGATGATGGCCGGTCGCCAGGGCGACGTTCTTCGTCTCCATGTAGAAGTCGAAGGACCAGTCGCCGCCGTCGCGGCCGATGCCGGAGTCCTTGACGCCGCCGAAGGGCGTCGGCAGGTGGCGGACGTTTTCCGAGTTGACCCAGACCATGCCGGCCTGCAGCCGGTCGGCAACCCGCAGAGCGCGGGTGAGGTCATTGGTCCAGAGGTAGGCCGCCAGCCCGTATTGGGTGCCGTTGGCGATTTCCAGCGCTTCCTCCTCGCTGCGGAAGGTGAGCGAGGTCAGGAAGGGGCCGAACACCTCCTCCTGCGCGATGCGCATCTGCGGCGTGGCGCCGGTGAAGAGGATGGGGGCGACTTGGCAGCCGGTCTCTCCGATCCTGGAGCCGCCGGCGGCCAGGGTGGCGCCCTCGGCAAGGCCGGTCTCCACGTAGGACAGCACCTTGGCCATGTGGCCGGGGTCGATCAGCGGGCCGATCTCGGTGGCGGGGTCGAGGGGGTGGCCGACCTTGAGGCGGGCGATGCGGGCTTTCAGCTTTTCGTGGAAGGTGTCGGCGATGCTCTCCTGCACCAGCAGGCGGGAGGAGGAGGTGCAGCGTTCGCCGTTCAGCGAGTAGATCATGAAGATGACCGCATCGAGCGCCCGGTCGAGATCGGCATCGGCGAAGACGACGACGGGGTTCTTGCCGCCGAGTTCGAGATGGAGGCGCTTGAGGGTCTCGGCGCTCTGGCGCTGGATCGCGGCCCCGGTGCGGCTTTCGCCGACGAAGGCGATGGCGCGGATCAGCGGGTGTTCGGTGAGCGCGCGTCCGGCGTCCTCACCGAGCCCGTTGACGAGGTTCAGGACGCCGGGGGGGAGCCCCGCGTCCCGGCAGATTTCGGCGAGGAGGCGGGCGGTCAGCGGGGACAGCTCGGCGGGCTTGTGGACGACCGTGCAGCCGGCGGCGAGCGCGGGTGCGATCTTCCAGGTGGAGAGCATGAAGGGCGTGTTCCACGGCGTGATCACACCCACCGGGCCGAGGGGGTTGCGGGAGGTGACGTTGAGGTGGGTGGCGGTCGGAAGCGCCTTGCCGTCGCGGGCGCCGGGGGCGAGGTCGGCGAAGAAGCGGAAGTTCTCGGCGCCCCTGAGCGCGGCCTTGGACATGAAGCGAAAGGCCTGTCCCGTGTCCCAGCATTCGCAGAGCGCGATTTCCCCGGCCCGCGCCTCGATGGCGTCGGCGATGCGGTGCAGCAGCGTCTTGCGCTGGTCGCCGGGCATGGCGGCCCAGGCGGGAAATGCGGCGTGCGCGGCGCGGGCGGCGGCATCGATGTCGGCGGCGGTGCCGCGGGCGACCGGGGCGATCAAGCTGCCGTCCACCGGGCTGCGGGTCTCGAAACTGCCGCCGGCACCGGGTGCATCCTGTCCGGCGATGAGGTTGAGGATGCCGCCGCGATGGCGCGCGAGGTGCGTGTCGAGTTCCGCGAGATGGCTGGCGAGGGTCATGGGGCGGAACCGTCAGCGTCGGGCAGGTAGCGGCGGATGGAGCTGGCCTTGGGGCTGAGCGCCGGGTCGACGTCGCGCATTTCCATCGAGAGAAGGAAGGGGGAGGTGGCCATGACCTGCGTGCAATAGGCTTCGGCTGCCGCGAAGAGGTGGGTGGTCGCGGCCTCCTTCACCGCCTGCGGGCGACCGGCGCGGAGGCGGACGGACATGTCGAGGAAGCCATGGGCCGGGTCGCCGTCGGCGATCACCGCATGGGTGCAGGCGGTGGCGCGGACGCGGATGCCGGGCAGCGGAAAGACGCCGGTTGCGACCGCCGCATCCCGCAGGCTGCGGCACAGGCCGGCGATGTCGAGGCGGTCTTCCAGATTGGCGGAGTAGTCGATCTGGATGTGCGGCACCGTGCCCTCCCGTTGATACTTGCTTTGTTAAGTAATATCGGTTGCAATGTCAACGATTGATGGAGGCCCCGATGCCGATGCGTCCGACTGCCCGGTCCCTGCCCATTGCGCTTCTGCGCGCGCGGGAGGCAGTGATGGGGCCGATCCGGGAGGTGCTGGCAGAGAGCGGGATCACCGAGCAGAAATGGCGCGTGCTGCGGGTGCTGGACGAGGCGGGACCGCTGGATTTCACCCGTCTGGCCGCGGAAGCCTGCCTGCAGCTGCCAAGCCTGACCCGGATCGCCAGGGCGATGGAAGCGGAGGGGCTGGTGGCGCGCAGGGCCGATCCTGGCGACGGGCGGCGGGCTGTGCTGGCGGTGACGGAGGCCGGGCGGCAGCTCATCGCGGCGCATGCCCCGGCGAGCGCGGCGGTGTTTGCGCGGATCGAGGCGGCCTATGGGCGGGACCGGACCGAGGCGCTGCTGGACCTGCTGGAGGCGCTTCGGCGGGTGGAGATGGGGCGGTAGGGCGTGTCGCGCCCAATCAGGAACAGGAAACCCCGCGCCCCGGGCTTGACCCGGGGCCTCACCTGCAACCGGCGCCGCCTGTGAGG
>JANOGU010000292.1:0-2095 GCA_031406135.1 Rhodobacterales bacterium | reverse complement strand
CGAGGGCCTCGACACAGGTGCCGAAAATCCCTCTGGCCCCGCCGACCCGCTGATCGTGCACCCCGACATCCGCCGCAACCTGATGGACCAGAAGAGCTTTGTCGATGGCGCCCGGGCGCTGACCTTCTGGGCCGCGGCGCTGATCGACCGCTCGGTGCGCGCCAGCGACGCGGCGGCGGAAGGACTGGCGTCGCTGATGATCCCGGTGATCAAGGGCTTCCAGACCGACAAGGGCTTCGAAATGGCGGTGCAGGCGCAGCAGGTCTGGGGCGGGCACGGCTACATCGAGGAATCGGGCATGTCGCAGTTCGCCCGCGACGCCCGCATCGCCCAGATCTACGAGGGCGCGAACGGCGTGCAGGCGCTCGACCTCGTCGGCCGCAAACTGGCCCAGGACGGCGGCAAGCACGTCATGGCCTTCTTCGAGATGGTCAAGACCGAGTGCCAGGCGCACGCGGCGGACGACCGGATGAAGGGCTTCACCGAGCCGCTGAAGACGGCGTCGAAGCAGCTGCAGGCCGCGGCCATGTTCTTCATGGCGCAGGGGATGAAGAACCCGAATGCCGCGCTCGCCGGCTCCTACGACTTCATGCACCTGATGGGCCAGGTCTGCCTGGGGCTGATGTGGACCCGGATGGCGCAGGCGGCCCATGCCGCGCTCGACGCGGGCGCCACCGACCGCGGCTTCTACGAGGCCAAGATCGCCACCGGCCGCTACTTCATGGCCCGCAGCCTGCCCGCCTGCGCCATGCACCTCGCCCGGATCGAAAGCGGCGCGGAGCCGGTCATGTCGCTTCCCGCCGCCGCGTTCTGACCCCTCCCGGAGCAAAATTCTTGCAGAAAGAATTTTGCCCCGGCCGCACCGGAGCCGCGTGATGCCGAAACGCCTGCGCCTGACCCGCCGCTTCAACCTCGCCATGACCGAGGACGGCTACCGCCGCCTGCGCGCCTTCGCCGACGCCGCGGGGCTCGACGAGGGCGAGGCGCTGTCGTTCCTGTTCGAGAACTGGACCTCGGTCATCGACGAGGACAACCTGACGCACCGGCTGCGGCTGTTCAATGCGGAGCTGGAGGCACGCAAGTCATGACCGCGCCACGCCGGGAGGCGTCGCATGGGTATTTGGGCAAGAATGAAACGCAAGAACAGGTCCCGGACCGGCGGCCGTGGCCGAATGGGGATAGACCCGCTCGCGGCCCGGGACAGCTTCACCCTTGGCGGTCATCGGCTTCCCAGCCTGTACCGCAACGTCAGGACTAGCGACTCATCCTTAACAAGTCGTTGCATCATCCTTGCCCAAATACCCCACGGGGGGTGCGGGGGGTGTGAAACCCCCCGCTTGGACGCGAAAGGCCAGGCGCTGCGATGGCGATGATCCTCTACGGCTTCGGCGAGAGCGGCAACGCCTACAAATGCGCGCTGGCGCTGCGGCTGGCGGGCCTGCCGTACGAGCTGCGCTTTGTCGACTTCTTCAACGGCGGCGCCCGTACGCCGGAGTTCCGGGCGCTCAACGTGATGGGCGAGGTGCCGGTCCTGATCGACGGCGGCGAGACGCTGGCGCAGTCCGGCACCATCCTGTGGCACATCGCGGCGAAGACCGGACGGTTCCTGCCGCCGCAAGGCGAGAAGGAGTGCCTGCGCTGGGTCCTGTGGGACAATCACAAGCTCTCCGCCCAGATCGGCACCACCCGCTTCCTGATGAACTTCCTCGCGCCTGACAAGCGCGACCCGGCGGTGATCGGCTTCCTGCAGGGGCGGCTGAAGGCGGCCTACAGGGTGCTCGACACCCACCTCGACGGGCGTGACTGGATCGCCGGCGAGGGCCCGACCGTGGCGGACCTGTCCTGCTGTTCCTATCTCTACTATCCCGAACCCTTCGGCTTCATCCGCGCCGACTGGCTGAACATCGACCGCTGGCTCGAAAATATCGCCGCGCTGCCGGGCTGGGCGCATCCCTACGACCTGATGCCGCGCGCGTTTCCCGCGCTAGGAGGACCGACATGACCGACGCCTTCATCTACGACGCCGCACGCACGCCGCGCGGCAAGGGCCGCCCGGACGGCGCGTTGCACGAGGTCACGGCGCTGGCGCTGTCGG
>JANOGU010000277.1:0-2262 GCA_031406135.1 Rhodobacterales bacterium | reverse complement strand
CGATGGTCGGCGCCGACCTGTTCCTCGGTCTTAGCCAGAAGGGCGCCGTCAGCCGTGAGATGATCGCGAGCATGGCGCCGAACCCGATCATCTTCGCGATGGCCAACCCCGACCCCGAGATCACGCCCGAGGACGCCCACGCCGTCCGCCCCGACGCCATCGTCGCCACCGGGCGGTCGGACTACCCCAACCAGGTCAACAACGTCCTCGGATTCCCCTACCTGTTCCGCGGCGCGCTCGACATCCACGCCCGCGCCATCAACGACGCGATGAAGATCGCCTGTGCCCAGGCGCTGGCCAAACTTGCCCGCGAGGACGTGCCGGACGAGGTGGCGCGGGCCTATGGGCGGAAACTGACCTTCGGGCGCGACTACATCATCCCCACCCCGTTCGATCCCCGGCTGATCCACGTCATCCCGCCCGCCGTGGCCCGCGCGGGGATGGACACCGGCGTGGCCCGTCGCCCCATCGTTGACCTCAAGGGCTACGAGGCCAGCCTCAAGGCGCGGATGGACCCCACGGCCTCGATGCTGGAAGGCCTGCAGGCCCGCGCCCGGCAGGCGCAGGCGCGGATGATCTTCGCCGAAGGCGACGACCCGCGCGTGCTGCGCGCCGCCGTGGCCTGGCAGCGGGCGGGGCTGGGCAAGGCGCTGGTGGTCGGGCGCGAGCCGGACGTGAAGGAAAAGCTGGAGGCCGCAGGTCTGGCCGATGCGGTGCGGGAACTGGAGGTGGTGAACGCCGCCAACACCGCGCATCTCGACGCCTACAAGGACTTTCTCTACCGCCGCCTGCAACGTCAGGGGAACGACCCGCAGGACATCCACCGGCTGGCCACCCGCGACCGCCACGTCTTTGCCGCACTGATGCTGGCGCACGGGCACGGTGACGGGCTGGTGACCGGGGTCACGCGCAAGTCGGCGCATGTCCTCAGCCTCGTAAACCACGTCTTCGACGCCCGGGCCGAGGACGGAGCCGTGGGCGTCACCGCACTCCTGCACAAGGGGCGCATCGTGCTGATCGCCGACACGCTGGTCCACGAATGGCCGATGGAGGAGGACCTCGCCACCATCGCCACCCGCGCCGCCCAGGTCGCCCGCAACCTCGGGCTGGAACCCCGCGTCGCCTTCGTCAGCTTCTCCACCTTCGGCTACCCGGTTTCGGAACGCGCCACCAAGATGCACCGCGCGCCGAAGGTGCTCGATGCCCGCCGGGTGGATTTCGAATACGAGGGCGAGATGACGGTGGACGTGGCGCTGAACCCCGAGCGCATGGCCGCCTATCCGTTCTGCCGACTGACCGGCCCGGCCAACATCCTCGTCGTCCCCGCCCGCCACTCCGCCTCGATCTCGGTGAAGCTGATGCAGGAAATGGCCGGCGCGACGGTGATCGGCCCGATCCTCTCCGGTGTCGACAAGCCGATCCAGATCGCCTCGATGGGCGCGACGTCGAACGACATCCTCAACCTCGCGGTGATGGCGGCCTGCAAGGTGGGGTGAGTTGCATGTTCGAAGGCACCTCTGGGAGCCACGGAGTGGTTTGAATTGGAACGTATCAGCAATCCTCCTCCAACCGGATGGTTGGACGACGCACTTACTCAGTATCTAGACACATGCCGGAGCAATCAGTGGGCGACGTTCGCAAATAAGCGGTCCGAGGTTGTTGACCTTGTGACGATTGACCAACTGTTCCGGAAACTACTCGATGGGGCGGTGAACCCGCGGCCGCTTCTGCCAATGGGGTTTCTGCAGCGAGCCCATTCAGCATACCTAACGGCATGCGGCGCGGTTATGGCCGGACAGCTACATGAGGCCCAGGCTTTGCTCCGGGTCTGCCTCGAGCAGGGTGGCTATGCCAACTACATTGGAATCGACCAGCAGAGATGGGAGCGTTGGATGGGGCGTCACGACCCGCGCACTCGTTCTCAACAAGAAAGATGGAAAGAGGAATTCACCCATGGGAAAATAGTTCGCAGCATCGCTTCCGCCGATCCTGACCTCGGACGCTCGTACAGCGAACTGTACGACCGCACTATTGACTACGGTGCGCATCCGAACGAGCGGGGGTCATCCATGAGTTCCGCCTTGGAAGACGTTGAAGACGGCGGAAAGCGGTTCCTGACGATCTACGGAACGTCTGATCAAGGGCTTCGGCTTCGCCTAGATGGCCGCCTGAGCGTCGCTGCGACGCCCCTTTCTTGCAAACGGCACCGATTTCGTGGTTTTGGAGCCGCATCCGCAGCGCAAGGCCCCTTTCCGGGCAGAC
>JANOGU010000254.1:0-4892 GCA_031406135.1 Rhodobacterales bacterium | reverse complement strand
CCACGGATACCTCGCAAGGTCCTACTTCCGCACCGGCTTCACCTTCCTGCGCAACCGGCTCCGATCCAACCACCCCGAAACCCTGGCCGAGTGGATCAACCTCCCGAAAACACTCGGCAAACAGAGAGTCGTGTAGTGTGCGGTTTGTTAGGGAATCGCTCCGGGTGAACGCGGCGGACGCCGCCGCTGCAACACCCCGGTCAGATCGCCGCCAGCAAGGCCTCGCCGCCCGAAATCTCGCAGGTGCCGCGCTGGATCTCGATGTGCAGGACGCGGATCACGCCGTCTTCGGCGAACAGCGCGAAGCGCTTGCAGCGGTCGTAGAAGCCGGCGGCGGGAGCCGTGTACTGCATCCCCACCGCCTTGGTGAATTCCGACGCCGGGTCGCCCAGCATGGTGATCCCGGCCGCCGTGGCGCCGGTGCTGGCGCCCCAGGCGCGCATCACATGCGGGTCGTTGACGGCGATGCAGATCACTTCGTCGACACCCTTGGCCGCCAGTTGCGGCATGACCCGGATGAAACTCGGCACATGCGCCATGGTGCAAGTCGAGGTATAGGCCCCGGGCAGGCCGAACAGCGCGACCTTGCGGCCGTTCAGCTTCAGGCCCAGTTGCACGCTTTCCGGCCCGTCCTCGCCGATGCGCAGCAGAGGGACATCGGGCAGGCGGTCCCCAACGGCTAAGGTCATCTCGAAGCGTCCTTGAATTGCATCCGGGTCTGGCAGGGTTATAGGGTCGCCCCGGTCGGGCGGCCAGTGGGGCAGGAGACAATCATGCGCGTGGTGGTGATCGGGGCGGGGCAGGCGGGATCGTCGCTGGTGACGAAGCTGCGGGCGCTCGGCCACGCTGGCCCGGTGACACTGGTCGGCGCGGAGCGGGTGATCCCCTATCAGCGCCCGCCGCTGTCGAAGGCCTATCTCATGGGCGAGATCGGGGTGGACCGGCTGATCCTGCGGGCCGAGGAATTCTATGTCGAGCAGAACATCGCCCTGCGTTTGGGGGTCCCGGTGACCGGGATCGACCGGGAGGCCAGGGTGGTGCGGCTGGGGGGGGACGAGGTTGCCTATGACGCGCTGGCGCTGACCACCGGGGCGGTGCCACGGCGGCTGCCCGCGGCAATCGGCGGCGCGCTGCAGGGCGTCTACACGCTGCGCGACATCATGGACGTGGACGCGATGCGCGGGGCGTTCCGGCCCGGCGCGCGGTTGGTGATCGTGGGCGGCGGCTATATCGGGCTGGAGGCCGCGGCGGTTGCCCGCAAGCTGGGGCTGGAGGTCACGGTGGTCGAGATGGCGCCGCGCATCCTGCAGCGGGTGGCAGCGCCGGAGACCTCGGACTGGTTCCGCGCGCTGCATCAGGGCCAGGGAGTGACGGTGCTGGAAGGCACCGGCCTGGCGCGGCTTCAGGGTGAGGCGCATGTCACCGGCGCAGAACTGTCCGACGGGCGGGTGCTGCCCTGCGACTTCGTCATCGTCGGCGTCGGCATCGCGCCGGATTCGGCGCTGGCCCAGGGTGCCGGGCTGGCGCTCGACAACGGCATCGCGGTGGACGACCTGGGCCGGACCTCGGACCCCGCGATCTGGGCGGCGGGGGACTGCGCGTCTTTTCCCCATGGCACGGGGCGGTTGAGGCTGGAGTCGGTCGGCAACGCCATCGATATGGGCGAGGCGGTGGCGGCGAATATCCTCGGCGCGGGGGTTCCCTATGTGCCGAAGCCCTGGTTCTGGTCGGACCAGTACGACGCCAAGCTGCAGATCGCGGGGCTGAACACCGGCTACACCCACGTGGTCACGCGGAAGACCTCCGACCATCAGGTGGCCTTCTGGTATTTCGCGGGTGACCGGCTGCTGGCGGTGGACGCGATGAACGACGCCCGCGCCTACATGGTCGGCAAGCGGCTGATCGAGGCGGGCAGGTCGCCCGACCCGGCGGTGCTGGCCGATCCCGCCGTGGACCTCAAGTCGCTCCTCAAGGGATGAGGATCATCGGCGGGACGTTCCGGGGGACGCATCTCGCCGCGGTCGGCGACGGCGACCCCGTGGCGCATCTGCGGCCCACGTCGGATCGGGTGCGGGAGGCGGTGTTCAACCTGCTGGCGAACAGCCAGGGGTTTGACTTCGAGGGGGTCAGGGTGCTGGACCTCTTCGCCGGCACCGGGGCGCTGGGGCTGGAAGCGCTGAGCCGGGGGGCGGCGCGGGTGACCTTTGTCGACGACGGCGCGGCGGCGCGGGCGATCCTGCGGCGCAACATCGAGATCGTGCGCGCCATGGGGGTGACGGACGTCTGGCGCCGGGATGCGACCCGGCTGGGGGAGAACCGGGGGCCCGGGTACGGGCTGGTGTTCCTGGACCCGCCCTATGGCAAAGGGCTGGGCGAGGCCGCGCTGGCCTCCGCCGTGGCGGGCGGCTGGCTGGCGCCGGGGGCGATGGTGGTCTGGGAGGAGGGGGCGGCGCCGGTGGTGCCTGCGGGGTTCAAGCAGGTGGACCAGAGGCGGTATGGGGAGACGGTGGTGACGCTGGTTAGGGTGCCCAACTGACCCCGAAAGCCGTGCTCTTCGATTGCGACGGGGTGCTGGTGGACAGCGAGCCTGCGGCCTTCGACCTGCTGGCGGACGATTTCGCGCGGTATGGCCTGACCTTGCCGCGGACCACGCTGGAGGCGGAGTTCCAGGGCGGGACGATCCCCGGGGTGATGGCCAAGGGGCGGGAATGGGGGGCTTCACTGCCCGACGGCTGGGTCGCGGACTTCTACGACCGGCTCTACGCCCGGCTGGCGCAGGGCACGGCGCTGATCGAGGGGATCGAGGCGGTGCTCGACCGGCTGGACGCGGCGGGGGTGCCCTATGCGGTGGGCTCCAACGGCAACGGGCGCAAGATGGCGATCACGTTGGGGCAGCATCCGGCCGTGCTGGCGAGGATGGCGGGGCGGATGTTCAGCGGGCAGGAACTGGGCACGCCGAAGCCGCATCCCGGCTTGTGGCTGCACTGCGCCTCGGTGCTGGGTGTGGCGCCCGGGGATTGCGTCGTGGTCGACGACAGCCCGGCCGGGATCATCGCCGGGGTGCGGGCGGGGATGCGGGCGTTCGGGTTCGCGCCGCATGGGGGCGAGAGCCTCGTTGTCGAGGGGGCGGTGCTGTTCCGGCGGATGGATGCGTTGCCGGGGCTTTTGGGGGTGTGAGGAGGGTGGGGGATGTCCCGTCCCGGGCCTGACCCGGGACCTCTGCCACCGCAGGCGCGCGCTTGCCGGGACGGGAGGCCCCGGCCCAGGGCCGGGGCGGGGTTTCACCCCCAGGTCGGGTGGAATTTCCCAGCGGGCGAGAGGGTGAAAATCTCGGCCCCAGTGGCGGTGACGCCCACGGAGTGCTCGAACTGGGCCGAGTCCTTGCCGTCCCGCGTGACCGCGGTCCAGTCGTCGGCGAGCACCTTGGTCTCCGGCCGGCCGAGGTTCACCATCGGCTCGATGGTGAAGAACATGCCTTCCTCCAGCACCGCGCCGGACCCGGGGCGACCGTAGTGCAGCACGTTTGGCGGCGCGTGGAAGACGCGGCCGAGACCGTGGCCGCAGAAGTCGCGCACCACGCTCATGCCGTTCCGTTCCACATAGGACTGGATGGCATGGCCGATGTCGCCGAAGCGCGCACCAGGCCGCACCGCCTCGATCCCTTTCATCAGGGCATCGTGGGTGACCTGGATCAGGCGCTGGCGCCAGGGCTTGAGCGAGCCGGCCGCATACATCCGCGAGGTGTCGCCGAACCAGCCGTTCTTGATGACGGTCACGTCGATGTTGAGGATGTCGCCGTCCTGCAGCACATCGTCGCGGCGTTTCGGTACCTTCGCGCCAGGGATGCCGTGGCAGACCACCTGGTTGACCGAAATGCAGGAGGCGTGGAGGTAGCCCTTGTAGCCGATGGTGGCGGAGGTGACGCCATGGCGGGCGATCTCGGCCATGATGACGTCGTTGAGCGCGCCGGTGGTGGCGCCGACCTGCACCAGCGGCGCGACCGCGTCGAGAATGTCGGCCGCGACCCGGCCGGCGGCGCGCATGCCGGGAAAATCCGCATCGTCATAGATGCGGATGCCGTCCTTGGTCACGCGTGCGCGGAAATCGTCCACGGTTCCACTCTCGGTCCGAGGCAAAGATAGGGGCTACGCCACGCGAAGGCCAGAGGCGGGGGTTTTCGGGGACGGGGCCGCCGCCTATACCTGTGTGGCGCGCGGGGCGGAGGCCTCAGCAAGCCGTTGCGGGCTTTCCTCGGGCGCGGCGGGACCGAGGAAAGCCCGCAAGGGCTTGATGAGGGGCGAAAGGAGGACCGGATGGGTAACCCGACGGCGGCGATGCTGGTGATCGGCGACGAGATCCTCTCGGGCCGCACCCGCGACTCGAACCTGCACTTCCTGGCCGGCCAACTTGCGCGGCATGGAATCGAGCTCAAAGAGGCGCGCGTGGTGGCCGACGATCCCGCGGCCATCGTGGCGGCGGTCAACGCGCTGCGCGCGGTGTGGGACCATCTGTTCACCTCCGGCGGCATCGGGCCGACGCACGACGACATCACGGCGGACGCCGTGGCCGCGGCCTTCGGTGTGGCGATCTCGCACCGGGCGGATGCGATGACGCTGCTGCAGGCGCATTACGACCGTTCGGGCCTGCCGTTCAACGAGGCCAGGCAACGCATGGCGCGTATCCCCGACGGCGCGGCGTTGATCGACAATCCGATCTCCACCGCACCCGGTTTCACGCTGGACAACGTGCACGTGATGGCGGGCGTGCCGACGATTTTCGAGGCCATGGTCGCCTCGGTCCTGCCGACGCTGACCGGCGGCCGGCCGCTTCTGAGCCAGACCTGGCGGGTGATGCGGGGCGAGGGCGAGATCGCGGTGCCCTTCGGCGAGTTG
>JANOGU010000237.1:0-2373 GCA_031406135.1 Rhodobacterales bacterium | reverse complement strand
GTTTGACCGCTACTCCGGTGGCAAGGGGGGCGCGGATGCGTCGCATTGGCTGAGTATGCACAACGGCGAGAGCGTCACCGTGGACCGCAAGACGGGCGTCCCGCGCACGATCTACGTTCCCCAAGCGTCAATTTCTGTTTGCGGCAGCATCCAGCCCGCGATTCTGCATCGCGCCTTGGGGATTGAGCACCGCGAATCGGGTCTGGCGGCGCTGGCTGTCGTCCTTCTCGCGCTCGCCCTGTGGCGCGGGCTGTCCGGCTGGTGGCTGCGGGGCCTCGCCGCCGCCGCGGCGCTGGCGGCGCTCGCCAACCCCGCGCTGCAGCAGGAGGACCGCGCGCCGCTCAGCGACATCGTCATCGCGGTCGTGGACGAAACCGCCAGCCAGCGCATCCCCGGCCGCCCCGACCAGACCGCCGCTGCCCTTGCCCGGGTCGAGGCCGAGATCGCGGCCCTGCCCGACACCGAGTTGCGCATCGTCCGCGTCGCCGATGCCGAGGGCGACGGCGGCAGCCAGGTCTTGACCGCGCTGGCCCAGGCGCTGGCCGAGGAGCCGCGCGCCCCCAACGCCGGCGCGATCCAGATAACCGACGGCCAGGTCCACGACCTGCCCGCCGCCCCGGCGATGCCGGCGCCGCTGCACACGCTGCTGACCGGCCAGCCGGGCGACTGGGACATGCGGCTGGTCGTGCGCAATGCCCCGGCCTTCGCCATCCTCGACGAAGAGATCATCCTGACCCTGCGCATCGAGGCCCAGGGCGCGGTCCCTGATGCGCTTCGCGAACGCGCCGACCTGACCATCGCGATCAACGGCGAGCCGCCGATGACCTACACCGTCTCGGTGGGCGAGGATCTGGAGATGCCGGTCACGCTGCTGCGCGGCGGGATGAACGTGCTGCAGTTCCAGCTTGCCGTGGCCGATGGCGAACTGACCGACCGCAACAACGCCGCCGTCGTCCAGATCAACGGCGTGCGCGACCGGCTGCGGGTGCTACTGGTGTCGGGCGAGCCGCACGCCGGCGAACGGGTCTGGCGCAACCTGCTGAAGTCCGACCCTTCGGTGGACCTTGTCCATTTCACCATCCTGCGCCCCCCGGAAAAGCAGGACGGGGTGCCGGTGACCGAACTCAGCCTGATCGCCTTCCCGACCCGCGAGCTGTTCATCGAGAAGATCGACGAGTTCGACCTGATCATCTTCGATCGCTACCGCCTGCGTGGCATCCTGCCGGACAGCTACCTGGAAAACGTGCGCGAATACGTCCGCCGTGGCGGCACGGTGCTGGTCGCCTCCGGCCCGGAGTTCGGCACCGTGGACAGCCTCTGGCGTTCGCCACTGGCCGACATCCTGCCGGTCACCACCACCTCCGTCGTGGTCGAGCAACCTTTCCGGCCCGCGTTGACCGACATCGGCAAACGCCACCCGGTGACTGCGGGGTTGGAAGAGCTTGCGCCCGAGGGTGGCTGGGGCCGCTGGTTCCGCCAGGTCCAGATCACCGCCCGCGGCGGGCAGGTCGTGATGTCCGGCGCGGGCGACCTGCCGCTTCTGGTCCTTGCCCGCGAGGGCGAGGGGCGCGTCGCGGTGCTCGCTTCGGACCACATCTGGCTCTGGGGCCGTGGCTACGAGGGTGGAGGGCCGCAGCTGGAACTGCTGCGGCGGCTGGCGCACTGGATGCTGAAGGAGCCCGACCTGGAAGAAGAGGCGCTCGTCGCCACCGCCACGGGCCAGACCCTCACGGTGACCCGCCGCACCATCGGCGAGGACCCGGGTCCGGTGACGGTCACCGGCCCGGACGGGACCGAGACCGTGCTGGCGATGCCCGCGGCCGCCCTTGGCCGCTATGTGGCGACCTGGGAGGCGCCGGAAATCGGGCTGTACCGCATGGTGCAGGGCGAGCTGACCGCCGTCATGGCCCTCGGCCCCGCGGCCCCGAAGGAATTCGAGGAGACCATTGCCTCCCCCGACAAGCTGCGGCCGCTGGTCGAGGCCAGCGGCGGCGGCGTCCTGGCGCTGTCCGACGGCGCCCTCGACATCCGCGCGGTGGATGGTGGCCGTGTCGCCTCCGGCCGTGGCTGGATCGGCATCACGCCGCGCGGCGCCTACGTGACGCAGGACCTGCGTGTGGCGGCCCTGCTGCCCGGCTGGGCCTGGCTCCTGCTCGTTTCCGGGCTGGGCGTGACGGCCTGGCTGGTCGAGGGGCGGCGCGTCCGGCCGGCCGCGTAGGGTGCGTGCCTGCACGCACCGCCGCGGGGGGTGGCACCACCCACCCCACCCCCCCCGGACCACGCCGGCGGTGGGGGGCAATAAAACGCGCCCGGAGGCCCCCCCCGGGGGCCACACCGGGCCGGGCCCCAGCCCCCCCGCGCCCCCCCACCCCC
>JANOGU010000228.1:0-5653 GCA_031406135.1 Rhodobacterales bacterium | reverse complement strand
CCCGCTGCTGTTCGGGGTCAGTCCGTTGCCCTGACAATCAGGTCGAGAAGTCGTCAATCAGCGGGTTTGGTTTTGCAAACCTTTCCAGATCAATTTGGTCGCTAATGGAAATGCGCGTGCCCTCCACACTGACACCGTAGGGCTGAAGGCCCTTGAAGGCCCGGCTCAAATTCTCCGGCGTCATGCCCAGCACGGATGCAAGGCGGCGCTTCTCAAAATCCAGATCGAACGCAGCCCCGCCACCGGCACGTCTTTGTTGGCGCAGCAGATAGTTAGCAAGCCGTTCGAGCGAGGTTCGAAGCTTGAGGTCCTTTTGCGCCTTGATGACCGATCGATAACACTGCGCCAGTTCCGCGACGATCGCACGGGCAAAATTGCGGTCAACGTCGAAGATTGTGCGTACGTCCTGACTGGGGATCAAGACGATCCGGCTTTTCTCCAGCGTTCTGGCCGACATGAGATAGGGTGCATTGTTGATCGTTGCCGCCAGAATGAACGTCGAGATCGGCCGCACTGTTGCCATGTTTGTATCACGACGGTTCCACGTCGAGAACAGATCGACGGAGCCGGACAAGACGACATGCAAAAAATCGCTGGGCTCGCCCTCGCCGATCAATTCGATCTGCGGGGGGAAATTCTGCACATAGGCACCGCGCATGAGCGATTGGAAGTTCGCCTCTGCCATTCCTGCAAACAGGTTGAGTGCTCGAATCTCCGGGTATTGTGCCTCAGGCATGACCTGCGCTCCGCATCGGTTGTTGCCTAGATCGCCGGACCGCTTGATTTTTGTCAAGCTAGCAATTGATCAGCGTTGGCTTCGACTTGATGCAGCGGCGAGCACGAAACAAAAAATTTTGTTAAGCCATTTATTTCGCTGATAAATTAGCTCGACTTGATCTAGATCAAGTCTTTTGGCCCGCTCCGGCAGCACCGCTGCTTGCGACCCCCTTCCTGGGTGATCAAGCCATTCTTGCCGGAGGCCCTGCCATGCAGTCTGTCGCCACAGCCTCACGCGCCGATCAGACGCGCGCCCTGAGCCTGAGCACCATCGCCTTCACCGCCTGTTTCGCGGTCTGGACGATCTTCTCCATCATCGGTGTCGCCATCAAGGGTGAGCTCGGTTTGAACGACACCCAGTTCGGCCTTCTGGTCGCCACGCCCATCCTGACCGGGTCGCTGACCCGCATCTTCCTGGGCGTCTGGACCGAGAGATATGGCGGGCGCCTTGTGTTTTCCGGGCAGATGATCCTTGCAGCGCTCGCCACATGGGCCCTGACCTTTGCCGACACATACATCATGTATCTGGTCGCAGCCTTGGGTGTGGGCCTCGCGGGCGGATCCTTCATCATCGGCGTGGCCTATGTCAGCCGCTGGTATGACACCGGCCACCAAGGCACGGCTCTGGGCATCTTCGGGGCGGGCAACATCGGCGCGGCGGTGACCAAGTTCATCGCCCCCTTCGTGATGGTGGCTTATGGCTGGCAAGGCGTGGCCAACGTCTGGGCTGCGGCCCTTGCCGTGATGGGCGTGATCTTCTTCGTCTTTGCCAAGGACGACCCGGCGCTGGTCGAACGTCGCAGGACGGGGGCCAAAGCACCCGGTTTTGCCCAGCAATTCGCACCGCTGAGAAACCTGCAGGTCTGGCGCTTCTCTCTGTACTACTTCTTCGTCTTCGGCGCTTTCGTCGCGCTGGCGCTGTGGCTGCCGCACTACCTGATCGACGTCTATGGCGTTGACGTGCGCACTGCGGGCATGGCTGCGGCGTCGTTCAGCCTGTCAGCCTCGCTGTTCCGCGCCTATGGCGGGCACCTGTCCGACAAGTTCGGCGCCCGGTCGGTCATGTACTGGACCTTCGGCTTTTCCATGCTGTTCCTGTTCATGCTGTCCTATCCGCCGACAGATTACATCATCCAGGGCAAGGACGGCCCGATCGCCTTTTCGACCAGCATGGGCCTGTGGCCCTTCATCGCCACACTGTTCGCGCTTGGTTTCTTCATGAGCCTGGGCAAGGCGGCGGTATTCAAGCATATCCCGGTCTACTACCCCACCCACGTTGGTGCGGTCGGCGGACTTGTCGGGATGATCGGCGGGCTTGGCGGATTCGTCCTGCCCATCGCGTTCGGAGCGCTGCTGGACCTGACCGGCATCTATACCTCGTGCTTTGCTCTTCTGTTCGTGCTGGTCGCCATGGCGCTGGGTTGGATGCACCTGTCGATCCGGACGATGGAGCGCGCGGCGCATGGCGAAGCTCTGGATCGGCTGCCGCAACTGCCCGAGATGCAGACCATCCACAACCCAGAACGCACGACCATGCCGCGCGTTCTGGAAGACTGGCATCCGGAAGACGCGACCTTCTGGGCCGACAAGGGCCGGGCCGTCGCGCGCCGCAACCTCTGGATTTCGATCCCGGCGT
The DNA here is from genome assembly GCA_031406135.1 of Rhodobacterales bacterium. GTDB lineage: Bacteria > Pseudomonadota > Alphaproteobacteria > Rhodobacterales > Rhodobacteraceae > JANOGU01. The sequence continues at coordinate 3,240 of JANOGU010000228.1, read as the reverse complement.
TGCTCCTGGCGTTTTCGGTCTGGATGGTCTGGTCGATGGTTGTGGCCAAGTTGCCGCTGATCGGCTTCGCGTTCACCCCGGGACAACTGTTCTGGCTTGCCGCGCTGCCCGCCCTGTCGGGGGCGACGCTTCGGATCTTCTACGGCTTCATGGTGCCGATCTTTGGCGGCAGGCTCTGGACGACGCTGTCCACCGCGTCGCTGATGCTGCCCGCGATCGGCATCGGCTATGCCGTGCAGAACCCTGAAACGCCTTACTTCATCTTCCTTGTTCTGGCGCTGCTGTGCGGCCTCGGCGGGGCTAACTTTGCCTCCTCCATGGCCAATATCGGATACTTCTTCCCCAAGGCGGAAAAGGGCAACGCGCTGGCGCTGAACGCGGGCCTGGGAAACCTCGGGGTCAGCGTCATGCAGTTTGTGGTGCCCTTGGTCATCACCGTGGGTGTGTTCGGCACCATGGGCGGCGCGGCGCAGACCGTGGCCGAAACCGGGGCCAATCTGTGGATGCAGAACGCGGGCTTTGTCTGGGTGCCGTTCATCCTTGCAGCCACCATCGCGGCTTGGTTGGGCATGAATGACATCGCCGACGCCAAGGCCAGCTTCGCCCAGCAATCGGTGATCTTCGGGCGGACGCATAACTGGCTGATGTGTGTCCTTTACATCGGCACCTTCGGCAGCTTCATCGGCTATTCCGCGGGCTTCCCGCTGCTGAGCCGGATCGCCTTTCCGGACATCAACGCCCTGCAATACGTGTTCCTCGGGCCGCTGGTCGGTGCGCTGAGCCGTGCGGGCACGGGCTGGGTGTCCGACAGGTTCGGCGGCGGGCGGGTCACTTTCTGGGTGTTCGTCGGCATGATCGCCTCGGTCATCGCGGTGATCCTGTCCCTGCAGGCGGGCAGCTTTGCCGGCTTCTTCGCAGGCTTCATGGCGCTGTTCTTCTTCACCGGTGTCGGCAATGCCTCCACCTTCCAGATGATCCCGGTCATCATGGGCCGCGAAGTGCCGCGCCTGATGCCGAAGCTGACCGGCACCGACCGCGCCCGCCAGATCGCCATGGAGTCCGGCGGGATCGTCGCCTTCACCAGCGCCATCGGTGCCTATGGCGGGTTCTTCATCCCGAAAGCCTATGGAACGTCGATCGCCATGACGGGCAGCCCGATCGGCGCGCTGTGGCTTTTCCTGATCTTCTACGTGATCTGCCTTGCCATCACTTGGGTCGTCTACACGCGTCCCGGCGGGCTTCTCCACGATATCGAGCGCGGCCGTGCCCCAACGGGCGCCACCGCCCACCCCGCAGAATAGCAAAAGGAAGCCACGATGAGCCACCTGCTCGACAGACTGAACTTCTTCCAGAGCAAAGAGCTTGAGCAATTCTCGGACGGCTGGGGCCAGACCACGCGCGAGAACCGTGACTGGGAAGACGTCTACAGAAACCGCTGGCGGCACGACAAGATCGTGCGCTCCACCCATGGGGTGAACTGCACTGGGTCCTGTTCGTGGAAGATCTACGTCAAGTCCGGCATCGTCACCTGGGAAACCCAGCAGACCGACTATCCCCGCACCCGCGCAGGCCTGCCCAACCATGAACCGCGCGGCTGTGCGCGGGGGGCCTCCTACAGCTGGTATCTCTATTCCGCCAACCGCGTGAAGAACCCGCTGATCCGGGGCGCCCTGATGCGGGCCTGGCGCAAGATGCGGCCCACGATGACGCCCGTGGCCGCCTGGGCCGCGATCCAGAATGACCCGGCCCTGCGCGCCAGCTATACCAAGACACGCGGCAAGGGCGGTTTCGTGCGCGCGTCCTGGGACGAAGCAACCGAGATCATCGCCGCCGCGAACGCCTATACCGCCAGGACTTACGGCCCTGACAGGGTGTTCGGCTTCTCGCCGATTCCGGCCATGTCGATGGTCAGCTATGCGGCCGGCTCTCGCTACCTCAGCCTGCTCGGCGGCACCTGCATGTCGTTCTACGACTGGTATTGCGACCTGCCGCCCGCATCCCCCCAGACCTGGGGCGAACAGACTGATGTGCCGGAATCGGCCGACTGGTACAACGCGGGCTTCCTGATGCTCTGGGGCTCGAACGTGCCCCAGACCCGGACGCCCGACGCACATTTCTATACCGAGGTCCGCTATCGCGGCACCAAATCCGCCGTGGTCAGCCCGGACTATTCCGAGGCCGCGAAGTTCGGCGACATCTGGCTGAACCCGCAGGCGGGCACCGATGCCGCGCTGGCGATGGCCATGGGTCACGTGATCCTGCGCGAATTCCATCTGGATCGGCAGGCCGAATATTTCGAGGACTACGCCCGCAAATACACCGACATGCCGATGCTGGTGCGGCTGGAGGACAGGGATGGGCACCTTGTCCCGGGGCGCATGCTCCGCGCCGAGGATTTCGACGGCAAACTGGGCGAAACCAACAACCCCGACTGGAAGACGGTCGCCTATGACGAGGCCTCCGGCCAGATCGCGGTGCCCAACGGGTCCATCGGGTTTCGCTGGGGCGAGGCTGGCAAGTGGAACCTTGAACAGCGCGCCAAGGGGGCAGAGGCGCAGTTGCGGCTAAGCCAGATCCTGGAGGGCGATCATGATCAGGTCGTGGGCGTCGATTTCCCCTATTTCGGCGGCGTTGCGACGGGCGATTTCGTGAAATGCGACCACCCGGAAGTTCTGACCCGCAACATCCCCGTCCGCCGCGTCATCCTTGCCGACGGCAAGGAGGCGCTGGTCGCCACGGTGTTCGACCTGTTCTGCGCCAACTACGGTCTCGACCGCGGCCTTGGCGGCAATTGGGTGTCGAAGGACTTCAACGACGACAGTCCCTACACCCCGGCCTGGGCCGAAAAGATCACCGGCGTCAACCGGGAAAAGATCATCGCCGTGGCACGGGAATTCGCGGGCAACGCCGAAAAGACCCATGGCAAGTCGATGGTCATTCTCGGGGCCGGTCTGAACCACTGGTACCACATGGACATGAACTATCGCGGCATCATCAACATGCTGGTGATGTGCGGCTGTATCGGCCAGGAGGGAGGCGGCTGGTCGCATTACGTGGGGCAGGAAAAGCTGCGCCCGCAGACCGGCTGGGCACCGCTGGCCTTTGCCGCCTTGGACACTTCCAGCGGGTTGGTCTTGAGTTGCGGCGCCGACGGCAGCCAGCCCATCCGCTCGGCGCGGATGTTGTAGTCGATGAGGGAAATGTCCCAATCGCCCTTGGGCGCTGTGGGCGACAGGATCT